>JBDGPL010000022.1:0-8474 GCA_042219705.1 Halobacteriales archaeon
TGGGCGAGGACGGCTGCGGGCAGGCCCGCGTCGACCGGGGCGCGACCCCGAGACAACCCGACGCGACCGTGGCGGACGAGCCGAGCAGGGCGCGGCGGGTGAGTCGCATCGATCGGACGGGAGGGTGGGGTTCGTCTTGAATCCGACGGCGGGGACGGCCCGATGGCTCGGTCACCCCGTCGCTCGTCGTTTCCGACGGTATTCCAGGCGACCCGTCAGACCCGCGACCCAGAAGAGGATATACACGGCGAATGGCGTCGGAACAGCGGACGGCGCACCGACCGGGCCCGCCAGCCACGAGCCGAGTCCCGAAAGGAGCAGGAAGACGGCGACGACGAGAGCGGGTGAGACGACCTTCTGCCCGACGTAAAACAGGACCGGCACGAAGCCAAGGAGGAACATGCCGAGAACGACATACGCCCCGTTAAGCGGCTTGGTCGCGAGCATGTCCCACGGGCTATCGAAGCCGAAGTGGTTCCAGAGGAAAACCGCGACGCCCGCGTGAACGATGCCACCGACCAGACCGCCGGTGACCGAGGTCCTCGATAGCAGGGACCGCTCCGAGTCCGCGCCCATACGAGGGGGCTGTCGTTGACCCCACATAGCGCTTGGGCCGCGCTGAACTCGTACTCCCCGTCGGTCGCGCCGGTTTCATACTGACTACTCTCACTGTGTACCGCCGATCGCAACCCCCGCTGGCGGCGACCGGCGGTACGAGACGAGCGTAGTCATTATCATACGGACCGTCGTGACCCCGTACCGGTTCGACCGCGCGATGGCGGCGTGACGGAACCCACCCGCGGCAGTCCGCGTGACTGGCGGGCGGGTCCCCCGGTCGAGTTCCGGCCGAACCCGGCCCGGGAGTTTTTACCTCCGGGCGGGCCAACCGCCGGGCGATGGCCACCGACGAGCCGGCGGTTCCCGACGACAACCCCTACGTGCGGGACCCGCCGACGGAGTTCGCGCCGGTCGAGGAGTTGAGCGAGGCCGAGGCCCGCGAGCAGGCCGCGCAGTTGCGCGAGGCGATCCGGTACCACGACCACCGCTACTACGTGGCGAACGACCCCGTGATCGGCGACCGGACCTACGACGCGCTGTTCGCCCGCCTCGACGCGCTGGAGGAGGCGTTCGACCTGCCAACCGAGTCCAGTCCGACGCGGCGGGTCGGGGGCGAGCCGCTGGACGAACTCGAATCCGTCGAGCACGTCGCACCGATGCTGTCGATCGACCAGGGGGGCGACCCCGAGGACGTGCGGGCGTTCGACGAGCGGGTGCGCGACCGGCTCGGCCTGGCCGACGACGAACGGGTCGAGTACCTCTGCGAGCCGAAGTTCGACGGGCTCTCGATCGAGGTGGTCTACGAGGACGGCGTCTACGAGCGGGCCGCGACCCGCGGCGACGGCGAGGTCGGCGAGGACGTCACCGAGAACGTCCGCACCATTCGGAGCGTGCCCCTGAAGCTGCGGGGCAAGCACCCCGACTTCCTCGCGGTCCGCGGCGAGGTCTACATGCCGCGGGCGGCGTTTCAGGCCTTCAATCGCGAGCGCGTCGAGGCCGGCGACGACCCGTTCGCCAACCCCCGGAACGCCGCCGCGGGGACCCTCAGACAGCTCGACCCGTCGGTCACGGCCGAGCGGCCGCTCGCGTGCGTCTTCTTCGACGTGCTCGAGTCCGCCGAGCCCTTCGAGACCCACTGGGCCGAGCACCAGACCCTGCCGGACTGGGGCCTCAGGACCCCCGAGCGGGCCACCCGGGTCGACGACATCGACGCGGCCATCGAGTACCGCGACGACCTGCTCGCCGAACGCGACGACCTCGACTACGAGATCGACGGCGTGGTCGTCAAGGTCGACGACAACGCCCGGTGCGATGCGCTCGGCGCGACGAGCCGCGCCTACCGGTGGGCGTACGCCCACAAGTTCCCCCCGCGGGCGGAGGAGACCACGGTCCGGGACGTCGTCGTCCAGGTCGGTCGCACCGGCCGGCTGACCCCCGTCGCCCTGCTCGACCCCGTCGACGTCGGGGGCGTGACGGTGTCGCGCGCGAGTCTCCACAACCCCGAGATCATCGCCGAGCGCGACGTCAACGTCGGGGACCGGGTCCGGGTCCGTCGGGCCGGCGACGTCATCCCCGAGGTGGCCGAGGTCGTCGAGAAGCGGAGCGAGGGCCACTTCGAGCTGCCCGAGACGTGCCCGGTCTGTGGGAGCCCGGTCGAGCGCGACGGGCCGCTGGCGTTCTGTACTGGCGGGCTGGCCTGCCGGGCGCAGCTGCTCCGGTCGGTCGAGCACTACGCGAGCCAGACCGGCCTCGACATCGAGGGCCTCGGCCCCGAGCGGGTCGAACAGCTCTACGAGGCCGGACTGCTCGAGGATGGCCTCGCCGACCTCTACGAGCTGACCGTCGAGGACCTCGCCGCCCTCGAGGGATGGGGCGAGACGAGCGCGCGGAACCTCATCGAGGAGCTCGAGGCGGCGACGTCGCCGCCGCTTTCCGACTTCCTCGCCGCCCTCGGCATCCCCGAGGTCGGGCCGACCGTCGCCCGGGACCTCGCCCGGCACTTCGGGACGCTCGACGACGTCCTCGCCGCCGGTCGGGACGACCTCGAGGCGGTCGAGGGGGTCGGCCCCGAGACCGCCGACCGCGTCGTCTCGTTCTTCGATGCCGAGGCCAACCGGCGCGTCATCGAGCGGCTGCGCGAGCACGGCGTCGAGCCGGAGGCGGCCGAGACGGACGAGGCGGGCGGCCCCCTCGATGGCCTGACGTTCGTCTTCACTGGCGCCCTCTCGGGCTACACCCGGGACGAGGCCCAGGATCTGGTCGAACGTCACGGGGGGCGGGCCACGAGCAGCGTCTCGGGCGTGACCGACTACCTCGTCGCCGGCGACGACCCTGGCCAGACCAAGCTCGACGACGCCGCCGAAAACGACGTGCCGGTCCTCGACGAGGCCGCCTTCGAAGCGCTCCTCGCGGAGCACGGGGTCGAGGCCGGCGGGGGCTGAACCGGACCACGTGTTTGAACTGGGCGGTGATCCCCCCCCACGGTAGGACGGGAACGGCTGCCCCGCCGGTTACAGGTCCGCCTCGCGGAACGCGTAGTAGCCCGCCGCCGGCGCGGCAACGAGCCAGGCGAGCAGGACCAGCCCGACGAACGGGTCGGAGAGGTAGAACGGCACCGAGTCCCCGAGGAGCTGGCCGTACTGGAGCCGTTGGAGGCCGCCGATGAGGCTCACCCGGGCCGCGACCGCCGAGTCGGCGAACACCCGCGCGACGAGGGTCTTGTAGGCCTGCGACGGGTTGAGCACCTTCAGGAAGAGGTGCAGCTTGACCCTGGGCGCCCCGGAGAGGCCGGCGTAGTCGGAGAGCAGCCGGATGACGCCCCGGACGAACTGGTTCCAGAACAGGGTGAACAGGACGTAGACGCCGACGGCGCCGATCATCGACGCTCGACTGGACCGCGTCCCGGCCGAGACGCCGACCGCGATGCCGACGAACACGACGCCGACGAGCGCCGACAGCAGGGCGAAGGCGACGAACGGGCCCGGTGACAGCGAGATGGGCGTCGCGAGGAAGACCAGCGCCGTGACGACGAAGCCAGCCAGCACTGGCAGCACGATGACCGTGCCCCGGCCCACGGCCTTCCCCACCACCACGTCGCGCCGGGAGTGGGGCAAGCTGAGCAGGAGCTTCAGCGTTCCCGAGTCGCGCTCGCCGGTGACCGAGGCGTAGGCCAGGACGACGGCGATGACCGGCACGAGGAACGTCATCGTGTCGTCCATCAGGACCCGGACGTAGAACTCGGTGAACACGTCGTTGGCCCCCGACTGGACGGCGACCAGGTCCGCGACGATGAGCGCCGGCGGCAGCGCCAGGACGGCCACGAACAGCGCCGAGAGCACCCAGAGCCAGTGGGAGCGGACCGCGTCCCGGAAGTCCTTGCGTGCGACGACCGCCCACGTCATGCGCCGGCCGCCTCCGTGGGTCCCCCCGGCTCCTCCTCGCCCGCCGTGTACGCCACGAAGAGGTCCTCCAGGGAGGCCTCCTCGGTCTCGAAGTCCTCGACCGACGCGCCGGCCGCCTCGATGGCCGCGAGCACGTCCGTCTTGGCCGCGTCCTGGCAGTGAACGACGAGGCTCCCGTCCTCGACGCGGGCCTCAGAGACGCCCTCGACCGCACGGACGTCCTCGAGAGCGCCGTCCGGCAGCGTGTCGACCGACACCCGGAGGCGAGCCTCGGTCCCGACGGCCTCCCGGAGTCCCTCGACGGAGTCCTCGGCGACGAGCCGACCGTCCCGGAGGATGCCCACGCGGTCGCAGACCGCCTCGACCTGGCCGAGGATGTGGCTCGAGAAGAAGACGGTGGCGCCGCGGTCGTTCTCCTCGCGGACGATGTCGCGCATCTCGCGGGCGCCGTTGGGGTCCAGTCCGGTCGATGGCTCGTCGAGGACGAGCAGGTCGGGGGCGCCGACCAGCGCCATCCCCAGGGCGAGCCGCTGGCGCATCCCGGTCGAGTAGCCGCCGGCGCGCCGGTCCGCGGCGTCCGCGATGCCGACCCGCTCCAGGACCGTCTGGGGGTCGTCCGCCGCATCCTTCGACTCGACCGCGAACTCGACGTGCTGGCGGCCGGTCAGTCGGCCGTAGACGTCGAAACCTTCCGGGAGCACGCCGGTCCGTCGCCGGACGGCCAGGCTCTCCTCGCGGGCGTCGCGGCCCAGCACGCGCACTGTACCGGCGGTGGGCCGGACGAAGTCGAGCAGGAGGTTGATGGTCGTCGACTTCCCGGCGCCGTTGGGGCCGAGGAAACCGTAGACCTCGCCCTCGGGGACCGCGAGGTCGAGGTCGCGGACGGCGGTGACGTCGCCGAAGCGCTTGGTGACGCCCCGGAGCTCGATGGCCGACATGTACGGGGGGTTGGTGCGACTTGTCGTATAGGTGTTGGCCTCGGGCGCCCGGTCGCTCCCCCCGCCGTTCCGCCGACGCCAGCTTCAACTCCGCCGACGCCATACGGCCCCTCGGATGGACGACGCCGTGCTCCGCGAACGGGCCGCCGAGCTCCCCAACGAGCCCGGCGTCTATACCTTCCAGGGAGAGACCGCCGCGCTGTACGTCGGCAAGGCCGTCGACCTGCGCTCCCGGGTGCGCTCCTACGCCGACCCGCGCAGCCCCCGGATTCGCCGGATGGTGGCCGAAGCGGTCGACGTCGACGTGGCCGTCACCGACACCGAAACCCAGGCGCTGCTGCTCGAGGCGAACCTCATCAAGCGCCATCAGCCCCGGTACAACGTCCGGCTGACCGACGACAAGTCCTACCCCCTGGTCCAGCTCACCGACCACGACAGCCCGCGCATCGAGGTGACCAGAGACCCCGAAGAGGGCGCGACGGTGTTCGGCCCGTTTACCGACAAGGGCCGCGTGGACGAGGTGGTCAAGGCGCTCCGGGAGGCGTTCGGGCTCCGGGGCTGCTCGGACCACAAGTTCGCGAACCGGGACCGTCCCTGCCTCGACTACGACATCGGCCTCTGCAGCGCCCCGTGCACCGGCGAGATCGCCGAGGCTGCATACGCCGACGACGTCGAGGCCGTCCGACGGTTCCTCGAGGGCTCGACGGGCGTGCTCGCCGACCCGCTCCGCCGCGAGATGGCCGACGCCGCCGACGCCCACGAGTACGAGCGGGCGGGCCATCTCCGCGACCGGCTGGCGGCCGTCGAAACCTTCCACGGCGGCGGGGGCGACGCGGTCCAGTCCCACGCAGACCCCGAGAACCGGGACGTCCTCGGGGCGGTCGTGGAGGGCGAACAGGCCGTCGTCGCCCGCCTGCACGCCGAGGGGGGCAGCCTCGTCGAGCGGGAGCGTCACTCCGTCCAGGCGCCCCAGGCTCCGACCGCCGGCGCGGTGCTCGCCGCCTTCGTCCCGCAGTTCTACGCCGAGCGCGACCTCCCGGACGTCCTGGTCCTCTCGGACCACCACGACGACCCCGAGCTTTCGACCTGGCTCGAATCCGAGGGCGTCGAAGTCCGCGTGCCTGGGGCCGGCCGGGACGCCCGGCTGGTCGACCTGGCGCTGAAGAACGCCCGGCGCGGCGCCGCCGGCCCCGACGAGACGGCGATGCTCGCCGAGGCGCTCGGCCTCGAGTCGGCGGCCCGCATCGAGGGGTTCGACGTGAGCCACGCCCAGGGCAAAGCGGCCGTCGGCAGCGACGTCTGTTTCGTCGACGGCACCCCGGCGAAGTCGGCCTACCGCCGCAAGCAGCTCCAGGCACGCAACGACGACCCGGCGAACATGGCGGCGCTGCTGCGCTGGCGGGCCGAGCGCGCCGTCGAGGGGCGCGACGACCGGCCGGATCCGGACCTGCTGCTGGTCGACGGCGGCGAGGCCCAGCTGTCGGCCGCTCGAACGGCCCTCGAGGAGGTCGGCTGGACGGTTCCCGTCGTCGCCCTCGCGAAGGCCGAGGAGGTCGTCCATACCGCCGACGGGGCGCTCGACTGGCCCGTCGACGCCCCCCAGCTCCACCTGCTGCAGCGGGTGCGCGACGAGGCCCACCGGTTCGCGGTCCGGTACCACCAGACGCTCCGGGACGACATCGAGACGGTCCTCGACGACGTGCCGGGCGTCGGCCCCGAGCGCCGGACCCGGCTTTTGCGGCGGTTCGGCTCCGTCGAGGGGGTCCGGGCGGCCTCCCGCGACGAGCTCGAACGGGTACCCGGCATCGGCGCCTCGACGGCCGACGCCATCGAGCGGGCGTTGTAGATCGCCGCCCGCTACTCCGCCCGCGGCAGTCGCAGCCGCACGACGGTCCCGCACGGTTCGTTCTCCTCGAACGACACCTCGCCGCCGGAGGCCTCGGTGACCCACTTGACGAGCCAGAGGCCGACGCCCTGGCTGTGATCGAGGGGGTCCTCCTCGCCACACCGCAGCACGGCCAGCTCCATCGGCGGGATGCCCTCCCCGGTGTCGGCGACCGCGATCTCGACCCACCGGTCGGCCGCGACGATGTCGACCTCGACGATCAAGTCGTCCCCGTCGTTGTGGACCACCGCGTTCTCGATGACCTCGGCGATGGCCGTCCCGATGAGCGGATGCGCGCTGACGGCCGCACGGTCCGGAAGGTCCGTCTCGAGGCGGGTGCCGTCGGTCGCCAGCGCCCGGGACTGCAGGTACCCTCGCACGTAGCTCACCACGTCCACCGTCGTCCGGTCGGCCTTCGACTGCTCGAGCGACTCGAGCTTGATGACCTTCTCCGTGTGGTCGAGCAGGCGTTCGAGGGCCTCGCGCGAGCGGTCGACCCAGGACCGCGCCGCCGGGCTCGCCAGGTCGGACGCGGCGAAATCGATGCCGCCGAGCGCGACGGTGAGCTCGTTCCTGATGTTGTGGCGCATCACCCGGGTGACGACCTGCAGGCGCTGGTTGAGCCGCTCCGACTGGCGGTACTCGGCCTCCAGGGCCTCCTGACGGGCGGCGACCTCGTCGAGGACGAACCCTGTCGGTACCCCGACGACGGCCCCGATGGTCAGCGTGGTGCTGACCGCGAACGGCCAATCGAACGCGGCGGGTCGGGGCAGCTGGGTGAGCAAGATCAGGCCCACCGTCCCCATGGCGATGGCCATGAACACGGGGGTCACGAGGACGGCGACCGCGTGCTTCTGGGGTCCCCGTTCGACGGTCGTGGTCCACCATGCCGCATAGAACACGGCGACCGAACCCACGAGAGGGATGAGTACCTCCCCGGTGGCCGTACCGGGTGGCTCGGGGTGTACGGCCAGCTGGGCGACGGCGAGCACGGCGAGGCCGACGGCGATGCCCATCAGCGGGAACGGGGCACGCCCGAGCACCAGCGGACGGGGGGAGACCAAGGGGTCGAGTACCGCCGACGGGAGCCAGTCCGGCGGCCGGTAGGCCTGCCGCTGGCCGGCTGGCGAGTCCCGGCGACGGTCTCGGGGAGGCATTGAAGCCACGGGTTGCAAGGAGTTAACCAGGGATTAAACCCCGGTTTTTCGGCGCCATTCGGGGCCGGCCGGGACGCCGGGTATGTCAGCCCAAGGCCGATCCGCACGATCGGCGATCAACCGGACCGCGGCGGACCCCCTTGCATCCCCAGTGGATGGTCAGAATTCGGCGTCGGGTTCGGGGGCGACGCCCGTCTCGGCCGCGTCGAGGTCGTACTCGTCCTGCAGCTCCCGGATGCGGTCACGGATGTCTGCCGCGAGCTCGAACTCGAGGTTGTCGGCGGCCTCGTGCATCCGGGCTTCGAGCTCCTCGACGACGCGCTCGGCCTCCGCACCGTCCGCGGGCTCGGTCCGGCCGAGGCCGCCCGTGTCGGTCTTCGCACCCGGCAAGTCCGGCTCCTCGACGGCCTTCTCGATGGTCCGGGGCTCGTGGCCGTGCTCCTCGTTGAACGCCTGCTGGATGCGTCGACGTCGCTGGGTCTCGTCGATGGCCCGCTGCATGGCGTCGGTGACGTCGTCGGCGTAGAGCACGACC
>JBDGPL010000220.1:0-5920 GCA_042219705.1 Halobacteriales archaeon
CCGTCCGGCCCGTCCGGGATCGACGTCGATGGCGTCGACGGGACAGACGTCGACGCAGAGCATGCAGTCGATGCACTGGCCCTCGTGGAGCGGGTCGGCCTTCTCCTCGGACTCGGGGTGGCCGGGGGTATCGGTCCAGACGAAGACGTCGACGGGGCAGTCCTCGAGGCAGGCGCCGTCGGCGATGCAGAGGTCGAAGTCGACGGCGACGTGGGTGCCGTGGATGCCGAGCTGTTCGGGCTCGTCGACGGGGCCCCAGACGTCGTGGCCCTCGTGTTCGTCGACGACCTCCCGGTTCTCCTCGAAGTTGGGGTCGATGGCCATGGCCGACAGTACGGCGTGGAGCGGGATGAGCGCCCGCCCGAACGTCTTCGCGTCGGCCGCAACCGGAAACCTATAAGGGCGCCCTCGTCCGTGTGCCGGGTATGCCGTCCACGCCCGGCTGGCCCTGGCGCTCGCCCCCGGGAGTGGCCCGGCTCGCGGCCCGGCCTGCGTGAGGCCGCGACCGATCCCGCTTCTGTGCCGCACCGCCCGACCACCGTACGACCCCCCAACGCCACGAATGACCCGCGACACCGACGACGACCCGACGGACGACCCGTCCCCAGAGCCGACAGCCCACGCGCCGGCACCGCCGCCGGCCGGCGAGCCGGCCGATGCGAGGCCCACCCCGTCCGCCCCGCGGCCCGACGGCGGTACCGCGGCCGGCGCCGACGACGTGGTCCTCGACCCCTGGGGGTCCTCGACCATCGCCGACTACGAGGAGCTGTTCGAGCAGTTCGGCATCGAGGCGTTCGACGAGGTGCTCCCCGAGGTGGCCGAGCCACACTTCCTGATGCGCCGGGGCATCATCTTCGGCCACCGGGACTACCGCGACCTCGTCGAGGCGATGCGCGACGGCGAGCCCGTCGCCGCGCTCAGCGGCTTCATGCCCACCGGCGACCCCCACGTCGGCCACAAGATGGTGTTCGACGAGCTGGTCTGGCACCAGGAACGGGGCGCCGATACCTACGGCCTCATCGCGGACCTCGAGGCCCACGCGGCCCGCGGGCTGACCTGGGACGCGATCGACGGCCACGCGCGCGACTACCTGCTGAGCCTGCTCGCCGTCGGCTTCGACCCCGAGGCCGGCGAGCTCTACCGCCAGTCGGACAACCGGACGGTCCAGGACCTCGCCTTCGAGCTCGGCATCGAGGCCAACTTCTCGGAGCTGGCCGCCATCTACGGCTTCGACGGCGAGACCGACGTCTCCCATATGCAGAGCGTCGTCACCCAGGCCGCGGACATCCTCTACCCGCAGCTCGACGAACCGAAACCGACCGTGATTCCGGTCGGCCCGGACCAGGATCCCCACGTCCGGCTGACCCGGGACCTGGCGGCGCGGACCCGGTACTTCGGCGTCACCGAGGCCTACGCGAGCTTCGAACTCGAGGACGACGAGCGGCCCCTCGTGGCGGCGGCCTACGAGCACCGCGCCGACTACGCCGAGGAGCCCGACCACCCACGCTGTGCGGAGGCCGCCGCCTGGCTCGCCGACCGCGACGTCG
This sequence comes from Halobacteriales archaeon, assembly GCA_042219705.1. Classification (GTDB taxonomy): domain Archaea; phylum Halobacteriota; class Halobacteria; order Halobacteriales; family Hikarchaeaceae; genus JBDGPL01. The sequence continues at coordinate 1,548 of JBDGPL010000220.1, forward strand.
GCGACGCCGACGCCCGCGACGCGGTCCTCGGCAAGCTCCGGAACGCCGGCCAGGAGCCGCTCGAACCCCGTGTCCGGTTCGTCGACCGCAACGCCACCGACGACGCGTTCGAGGCGCTCGTCGAGGCGATCGAGGGCGAGAAGCGGGTCTATGCGGGTCACATCGACGTCTTCGACTGCTCCCGCGACGACGCCGAGGCCCTCGCCCGCGAGATCGAAGTCGCCCACGGCGGCTACGGCTTCCACCTGCCCTCGTCGGTCTACCACCGGTTCATGACCGGGCTGACCGGCGGGAAGATGTCGTCCTCCGTGCCGGCGAGCCACATCAGCCTGCTCGACGACCCCGAGGACGGCTACGACAAGGTCAAGGCGGCGACGACGGGCGGCCGGGAGACCGCCGAGCTCCAGCGCGAGCTCGGCGGCCGGCCCGACGAGTGTCCGGTGTACGAGCTCTACGCGTACCTGCTCTGCGGGGACGACGACGGGTACGCCACCCGCGTCTACGACGAGTGCGCCGGCGGCGAGCGGCTCTGTGGGGACTGCAAGGAGGAGGCGGCTGAACTGATGCGTGAGTTCCTCGAGGAGCACCAGGAGAAGCGCGAGGCGATGGAGCCGGTGCTCGAGTCGCTCGACGTCGAGCTGGATTCACGTCGGACCCGCTGAATCGCCGACCACTCGGACGTTCCGCCGGATTCGGGCGGCCAGTTCGTCAGCATCGGCGTCGAGCGACCGCCGTTCCAGGGCGAGGTGGATGGGGTCCCCTTCGTACCGGGGAACGACGTGGACGTGGGCGTGCGTGACCGAGCCAACGAGCTCGGCCGAGGTGTAGAACAGGCTAATGCCGTCCGGGGCCAGCACCCGGTCCAGCGCCATCGCGAGCCGGTGGACGGTCCGGAAGACGGCCGCCGGCACGGATTCGTCGTCGGCGAACAGGTGCTCGAGGTGGGCTCGCGGGACCACGAGGAGGTGGCCGCGAGCTGCCGGGTTCTCGTCGAGGAAGGCGACCGTCAGCTCGTCCTCGTACAGCCGATTGGCGTCGAGCTCCCCGGCGACGATCCGGCAGAACGGGCAGGCGGGCATGGCGGCCGTTCGCGGCCGAGGACCTAAGTCCCCGGTCGCGGGCGGCCCCCGTCGGCGACCGAAACGGGCCTTTAATAGCGCCCTCGCCCCTCCTTCGCCCGATGACCGGCACCCACATCGTCGGCGTCGGCATGACGAGGTTCGGCGCCCACGACGTGCCCCTCGCCGAGCTGTTCGCCGACGCGGCCTTCCCGGCCCTCGACGACGCCGGCGTCGCGGCCAGGGACGTCGACGCGTTCTACCTGGGCAATGCGCTGGGCGGGATGACCGAGAACGACACGCACCTCGCCCCGAAGCTCGCCTCCCATATCGGCCTCGCCGGCGTGCCGTGTCAACGGTTCGAGGACGCCTGCGCGACGTCGTCGAACGCGTTCAAGCACGCCGTCCGGGCCGTTCAGGCCGGCGAGCACGACCTGGTGCTGGTCGGCGGGGCGGAGCGGTGCTCCCCCGAGACCGGCCTCGGCACCGGCGCGATGACGCGCATCTTCGCCAGCGCGATGCACCGCGACTACGAGCAGCCCACCGGGCTGACCTTCCCGGGCGTGTTCGCGCTGCTCACCCGGCGGCACATGCACGAGCACGGGACCACGCCCGAGCAGCTCGCCGCCGTGGCGGTGAAGAACCACCGCCACGGCTCGCTGAACGACCGGGCCCACTTCGGCCGGGACGTCACGGTCGAGGAGGTCCTCGACAGCCCCGTCGTGGCCGAGCCGTTCCACCTGCTCGACTGCTGTCCGTTCTCCGACGGCGCCGCGGCGGTCGTGGTCGCGAGCGACGACGTCGCGGCCGAGCTCGACGCCGAGCCGGTCCGCGTCGCCGGCGTGGGCCACGCGACCGACGTCGTCCCGCTCGCGGACAAGGCCCACCCGTCGGCCACGCAGGCCGCCCGCGACGCCGCCGACCAGGCCTACGCGGAGGCGGGCTTCGGCGCCGACGCCGTCGACGTCGTCGAGCTCCACGACTGCTTCACCGGCGCCGAGGTCATGGCGACCGAGGCGCTCGGGCTGGTCCCCGACGGCGAGGGCGGCCCGGCGGCGGCCGAGGGCCGGACGGCGTTGGACGGCGAGCTCCCGGTCAACCCCAGCGGCGGGCTGAAGGCGAAGGGTCACCCCATCGGCGCGACGGGGACCGCCCAGCTGGTCGAGCTGACCGAGCAGCTCCGCGGGGCGGCCGGCGAGCGCCAGGTGGCCGGCGCCGAGCGGGCGTTGGCCCACAACCTCGGCGGCGACGCCGCGACCACCCTGGTCACCGCCTTGGAGGTGGGGTCGTGAGCGAGCAACAGCCGTCGGTCGAGCCGTTCCTCGACGAGGGCGAGCTGACCGCAACGGCCTGGGTCGAGGCGCTCCGGGCGGGCGTGCTCCTCGGCCAGCGGTGTCCGGCCTGCGGCCACGCCACCGCCGCGCCGAAGGCGGCCTGCGTCCGGTGTGGCGAACGCGATCTGGCGGCCGAGGTCCTTCCGACCGACGGCGAGGTCTACACGCACACGACCATCGAGGTCCCCCCCGAGCGGTTCTCGGCGCCGTACCGGGTGGCCGTGGTCGACCTCGGCGAGGCCCGGGTCCTCGGCCGGGTGCCCACGGAGGCCGACATCGGCGCGTCGGTCGAACTCGCGGGCGTCCACGAGGCGGACGACCGCGTCGCGCCGCGCTTCGAGTGACGCCGCCTCAGTTCAGCGTCCAGAAGGCGTAGTTGAGGTAGGCGGCGAAGCCCACCCAGGCGAGGTACGGCAGCAACAGCAGCGCCGCCCGGCGGTCGACGCGGTCGAAGGCCCGGACCGTGCCGAGGATCGCCAGCCAGAGCAGGCCGATGACGACCAGGCCGGCCGCCGGGGACCGCGCGCCGAAGAATGCCGCCGACCAGGCGACGTTGAGCACGAACTGCCCGGCGAACCATCCGAGTGCCCGGCGGGCGGCGGGGCCCTTCTGCCCGCCCAGTTCCCGCCAGACCAGCCACACCGCCCCGCCCATCAAGGCGAACAGCGCTGTCCAAACCGGCCCGAAGACCCAGTTCGGCGGCGCCAGTGCCGGGCGGACCAGGGTGGGGTACCAGGTCTCGATGCCGGCCGCCGTGAAGACCGCGCCGGACGCCCCGACGGCCTCGCAGGCGATGACGGCGAGGCCGAGCGAGGTGATCGGCCGACGCTCGGGCAGTCGGACGAGGCTGTCTGGCGCCGTGAACATGGTCACCGGGACGCCCCGCAGCCGGTTAGCCCTGCCGGGCATCCCGCCCCGCACACCCGGCCAATTCCCGCAATCCTTTTGACCGGGCGACCAGTTTCGCCGGCCATGACGGTCGAACCCACCGTTGGTCGCGCCGCGCGCCAGTCGCTGGCGGCCGCCGGGTTCGGCTTCTTCTCCGTCGCCTGAGGCTGGCGGACGCCCCGGCGGGCGGGGCCGAAACCGGCCGGCCCGGCCGGGTATCGACTCGCAAGCGCTAACTGCCACCCCCACAGGACCCACGCCAATGAAACTCCCGGACGCCCAGGTCGCGGTGCTGGAGGCCGCCAGCGCCACCGACTCGAAGACCACCGAACAGCTCGCGGAGGAGACCGGCCTCGACCCCAACACCGTCGCCGGCGCGGCGTTCGCCCTCGAGGCGGAGGGCCTCGTGGCCGTCGAGGCCGACGCCGACCGCACGCCGGCGCTGACCGGCGAGGGCCGCGACTACCTCGAGGCCGGCCTGCCGGAGATCCGCTTCTACGAGGCGGCGGTCGAGGCCGGCGCGACCGACGAGCCGGTTCCCCTCGGCGACGTTGTCGCGGCCAGCGGGCTCGACGAGGCCGGGGTCGACATCGCCCTGGCGAACTTCGCCCGGAAGGGCTACGGCACCGTCGAGGACGGGGCCGTCCGGGCCGACCCCGACGTCGACCCGGACGCCGACGCCGAGGCCGGCCTCCTGGCGGCGGTCGCGGGCTCGACCGACCCGGCGGACTTCGACGACGACGTGCTGGACCGCCTCGAGCGCCGGGGGCTGGTCGAGGTGGCCGAACGGACCGTCCAGTCGGTCACCCTGACCGACGACGGCGTCACGGCGCTCATGGAGGGCGTCGAGGTCGCCGAGTCCGTCGATGCCGTGACCCCGGCGCTGCTCACGAGCGGCGAGTGGCGGGATGTCGAGTTCGCCGAGTACAACGTCGCGGCCGACGCGCCGAGCGGGCCGGCGGGCAACGTCCACCTGCTGCGACAGACCGCCGAGCGGGTGAAGGACGTCCTGGTCGGCATGGGCTTTCAGGAGATGGCGGGCCCGCACGCCGACGCCGAGTTCTGGATCAACGACTGCCTGTTCATGCCCCAG
>JBDGPL010000221.1:0-2977 GCA_042219705.1 Halobacteriales archaeon
GTACCAGGCGGCGTCGATGTGCGCCAGCCAGCCGATACGCCAGAAGAACGTCGGGACGTACGTGATGAGCCCGCCGACGAGCGATTCGACGGCGATGACGCCGGCGACGAAGGCGCCGAAGGTCACGAGCGGCAGGGTCCGCTTGGGGTTCTCGACCTTCTCCCGCCAGAGGGTGGCGAAGAAGGGCACCGCCGCGACGACGGTCCCGAGGATGAAGACGACCACGCCCGAATAGAACCAGGCCGACGACGGGAGCGGGGCATAGGAGGTCAACAGCGGCTGCTGGTTGGGTTGCTTGGTGAACCAGATGGCGAGGTTGATCCACACCGCAGCAACGAGCATGACGACGTAGCCCAACTTGGCCACGCGGGGAAAGGGGAGCCGTCGGCCGAGGACGAACGGGCCACCGACGTAGAGGATGGCGACCTCCATGAAGATCATCCAGAAGATGAGCGCGTTCCAGGCGTGCATGCTGAGATACTTATAGAAGTCCGTCGCCGAGAGCAGCCCCACCAGCTCCCACCGGGTCATCGCCACGAAGAACGCGAAGAAGCCCGCGATGAGCAGGGCCACGACGGCCGTCAGGCCGTGGACCTTCACCATGTTCTCCGCCGACCGGTGGACCCGCATGCCGGTCGTGTCGCAGGTCCGGAAGCCGTCGGCGTCGTAGTCGTTCGACCGGAAGGCGTCGAGCACCGCCATGCTATGCCCTCACCACGAATTTGGCGTGCATGGTCCGGTGGCCGATGCCGCAGAACTCGTTACAGACGACGTGGTAGGTCCCGGGTTCGTCGAACTGCATGTCGAGCATCCACTCGTAGCCCGGCAGGACCTGCAGCGAGAGCTGCTTCGAGAGCGTGTCGCCCTTCCGGATGGAGAAGCCGTGCTGGACGTCGTAGGAACCGATGTGGAACGTGTACTCCTCGCCGGCGTCGATGACGAACGGCAGGCCGTCCCAGGCGTACCGCATCGCCCCGACGTAGACGTCCCCGCCGGGCGGGACCAGCATCTCCTCGCCGTCGACCGTGGTGGTGCCCGCTCTCTCCTTGTAGGCCTGCACGGCGTTCCGGTATTCGCTCGTGCCGACCTCCCGGGTGGGACCGATCTGGTTCTGCTGGCCGACCTGGGTCCAACCGAGCATCCACCCGAACAGGATGGCGGCCCAGGCGCCGGTGATGCCGAGCCAGATCGTCTCCCGGCGGTTGACGTCCCGGTTCCACCAGTGCCCCTCCGGCGACTCGATGGGGGAACCCATCGCGGTCACCCCGTCGGGACCGACATCAGGTCGATCAGGCCCCAGACGATGTACGACAGCGCCCAGAACACGATGGCCAGCCCGGCGAGCAGCCAGATATCGTCGAGGAGCTGCTGGGGCCACGGGGCAGTTTCGCCACTCTCTGTTTCCTCTGCCATGGTTGCACGTACCTCCCGTTCAGGGTATCAAGGGTTTCCCGAACACGTTCGGACAGCGGGGCGGCGACCTGGCGCGTGAATTGGGCCATGCGAACACCCCGCATATTATGGGTGCCAGGTGGAACCCACAAAAGCTTGTCGCGTCGCGGGGCGGGCCGGTCAGTCAGCCTCGACCGGCTCCGGGAGCGGGCCGTCGTAGCCCGGCGGAACGTAGGCACACAGCGGGTCGCTCTCGAGGGGGTCGCCGGTCGTCGCGTACGCCCGTGACCGGCTCCCGCCGCAGACGTGGTTGAACGGACACGCGCCGCACTTGCCCCGCAGCGCGTCGGGGTCCCGGAGCGCCCGGAACAGCTCCGACTCCCGGTAGGACTCGACGAGGTCGGCGTCGCGGACGTTCCCGACGGTCTGCGGCAGGAAGCCCGACGGGTAGACCTCCCCGACGTGGCTGACGAACACGAATCCGTCCCCGGCGAGGACCCGGGGCGGCCCGGCCTCGGCGGGGGGCGGTTCCGCCCCCTCGCGCTGCTGGTGCTTCACCCGGCGGTAGTGGGGCGCCTCGGTGGTCTTGAGGCCGAACGGCGCGGACGACTCGACCTCGGCGAGCCAGCCCATGACCCGCTCGGCCCGGGCGGGCGAGATCGGGTCGAGGACCGCGCCCCGGCCGACCGGGACCAAGAAGAAGACCGACCAGAGGACCGCCCCGAGGTCGGCAGCCAGGTCGCGCACCGCCGGCAGGTCGTCGACCGTCGCCTGGCAGACGGTAGTGTTCACCTGGAGGGAGAGCCCGGCGTCCTCGACCGCGCGGGCGGCCCGCACCGTCCGCTCGAAGCTGCCGTCCTCGCCGCGGAAGTCGTCGTGGGCGGCCGGAGACGCCCCGTCGATGCTCAGGGCGACCCGGCGCAGCCCGGCGTCGGCCAACGCGTCGAGCCGGTCGGGGGTCAGCCGGTCGGTGCCGCTCGGCGTGAGGGTCATCCGCAGCCCGAGGTCGGTGCCGTATTCGACCAGCTCGACGACGTCGTCGCGGGCCATCGGGTCCCCGCCCGAGAGCACGACGAGCTGGCCCTCGCCGAACTCCCGGGCCGCCTCGAGCAGGGCCCGCCCCTCGGCCGTCGTCAGCTCGTCGGGGTGCCGCTCCTCCTGGGCGTCGGCCCGGCAGTGACGACACGCGAGCGTGCACGCCTGCGTGAGCTCCCAGACGACCACCACGGGCCGGCGGCTCGTATCGAAGGCTGGCCGGGTCACGCGGATCCCCCTCCGGAGGCCATGGCCGGCGGTTGGTCCGGGGCCGGGGAAAAGCCCGGCCCGAACGGGTTCGGGCCTCAGTCGCCCGCCGCCTGCTCCTCGAGGTAGTCGAACTGGGCGTTGAGCTCCTGGCGTCGCTTGCGCATGACGAGCGTCGAGTCGAGCACGGTCCCGACCACGCCCCCGAGGGTGAACTCGGTGGTCGCGGTGACGCGGGCTCCCTCCTCGACCGGTTCGAGCGTGTACCGCGTCCGCATCGACTCGAAGATGCCGTCGCGCTGCTCGTAGGCCAGCACCGCGTCGGGGGCCTCGACGACGTCGA
>JBDGPL010000222.1:0-5152 GCA_042219705.1 Halobacteriales archaeon
CCCTCGCCGTAGGCCTGCATGAGCGCGTACTCGACGCCGTTGTGGACCATCTTGGCGTAATGCCCCGCCCCAGAGGGACCCAGGCGGGCGTGGCCGTCGGGGCCCGACGCCACCGCGTCGAAGACCGGGACCATCGCCTCGTAGGCCGCGACCGGCCCGCCGACCATCAGCGCGAAGCCCCGCTCGGCCCCGGCGGGGCCGCCGCTGGTTCCACAGTCGAGGTACGCCGCCGGGCAGACCGCCGCCCGGCGGACGGAGTCGGCGTAGTGGGAGTTCCCGCCGTCGACGACAATGTCGTCGGGCGAGAGCGACGGCTCGAGGGCGTCGAGCGCCTCGTCGACGGGGTCGCCGGCGGGGACCATCAGCCAGACGTGTTTTGGTTCGGTCAGCCTGTCAGCCAGCCCGGCGGGCGAGTCGGCCGGCTCGGCGCCGGCCTCGGCGGCGGCCGCGGTTGCGTCGGCGTCGAGGTCGTGGGCGACGATGTCGTGGCCCGCGGCGAGCGACCGGTCGACCACGATGCGCCCCATCCGGCCGAGGCCGACGACCCCCAGTTCCATGCCGGGGGGCTCGGCGGGACCCACCGTCAGGGTTGTGGTTCGACCGACGCCGGTTGACGGCTCGAGACGGAAGCGTCGACCTTATGGCCGGGAATCCGATACGCTACTGACGATGGACCGCCGGCGGTGGCTCGACCGAGCCGGGTTCGTCGGCGTGTCCGGGAGCATCCTGGCGACGAGCGTCGTGCAGGGACTCGGTGTGCTCTCGTTCCGTGCCGAGGTCTTCTTCGTCGCCGTGGTGGTCGTCCTCCTCCACGCGGTGCTATCGAGCCTCGCCTTCACCGCGTTCATCGGCCTTTCGGGACTGCTCTTCGCGGCGAAGCTCCTCCGCGACCGGCGATCCCCGGCGGTCGCCTCGGGGGGCGGCGAGGTCGCCGCCATCGTTCCGGTGTATCGGGACGGCTCGGCGCTGCAGCGAAGTGTGGAGAGCTTGCTGGCGTCGACCTACGCGGAGCTGAGCGTCCACGTCGTCTGCGAGCCGGACGACGGGCCGAGCCGACGCCGGGCCGAGGCGCTCGCCGAGGACGACCGAGTCGAGGTGCTCGTCAATACGAGCCAACGGGGGACGAAGGCTGGTGCGGTCAACCACGCGGTCGAGACGACCGACAGCGAGTACGTCGCGGTCTTCGACGCGGACGAGCGGGTCGACCCCCGCTTCGTCGGCCACGCCGTGGCCGGGCTCGACGACCACGACGTCGTCCAAGGCCGGACGGTCCCCGAGCCAGCCGGCGTCATCGAGGAGCTCGCCTATTACGAATCGGTACTCCTGAGCTACGTGGCCCGACGGCCGCTCTACCTCGTCACGGGGTTCCGGATGGCATCGAGTCGGGCGGTCGTCATGGATCGGGCGGCCTTCGAACGGGTCGGCGGCTACGACCCCGAGATGCTCACCGAGGACTTCGAGTTTGCCTACCGGTGCTACATCGAGCACCTCGACGTGACCGAGACGTTGGCGTACCCCTCGCGGATCGAGGCCGCCCACACCCTGGCCGACTGGTGGGGCCAGCGCAAGCGCTGGATGACGGGCTACACCCAGGTGGTCAACCGGCTGGTCCGGGACATCGACCCACGATCGTACCGGAGCGTCCTGAGCGTGATCATTTGTGCGGGGACGGTCGTCGGGAGCGCGCTCACGCTGTCGGTCGTCTCGAAGTTCCTGGTCCTGCTGGTCATCGGCGCCGAAGCCTGGTTCCTGCCGCCGGTGGCGGCCGTGCTGGGGGTGACGCTCGGCGTGCGGTTGTATGACCGTTCGACGTGCGGTATCCGTCGGCCGACCCGCCACTGGCTCGTGGTCCCGCTGCTCTTCCCGCTGTACGGGTTCACCACCGTGAAAGCCGGCCTCGAGTACCTCCTCAGCTGGGACGGCGACTGGTACCGCGTCGAGAAGTCTTGACGGTCGGTTCGAGCTCGACGCAACCTATTTATCGGGCGAGGGTTTAGGTTAGCCTAGAGATGCCGCCTTCTTCCCCCGTCCGCCGCGTGCTCGACCGCCTCCCGGACGACGGCGCTCGCCGCCCACAGCTCTCGGTCGCCGCGTATCGGAGCGCCTTCGACACCGTCCGGGACGACCCCGAGTAGCGGGGGGCTCGCTTCCAGCGGGCGCCTCGGCCGTGGGCCTCCGGCAGCTCTTTCCCCCCGGCCATCGAGCCGCGGTCCGTGTTCGGGACGAGCGGCATCCGCGGGCCCGTGGGGGACGTCGTCACCCCGTCGCTGGCGATGGCCGTTGGGGCCGCGCTGGCCGTCGATGCTGACCGGGTCGTCGTCGGCCGGGACCCGCGGGTGACGGGACCGGCCCTCGCGAACGCCCTTGCCGCCGGGCTCGCGGGCTCGGGGGCCGACGTCGTCCGGCTCGGCGTCGTCTCGACGCCGACGGTCGCCCGGAGCGTCGCCTGGCGGGACGCCGACGCGGGCGTCTCGGTCACCGCCTCCCACAACCCTCCGGGCGACAACGGCCTCAAGCTCTGGCAGCCCTCCGGGCAAGCCTTCGACGCCGAGCGGCGGGCCACCATCGAGGACCGCCTGGCTGCCGAGGCCGGGGAGACGTCGCCGTGGGACGCCTGGGGGGCCGAAACCCGGTGGGACGCAGCCCGTCGGCGGCACGTCGACGCGGTGCTCGAGTCGGCCGATCCCGTCGACGGGCTCTCGGTCGTCGTCGACGCCGGCAACGGCGCCGGCGGACTCACCACCGACGCGCTCCGGGCGCTGGGCGCAACCGTGACCACGCTGAACGCCCAGCCCGACGGCCGCTTCCCCGGTCGGGCCAGCGAGCCGACGGCCGAGTCACTTTCGACGCTCCGGCGGTTCGTCGCGTCCGGTGCCTTCGACCTCGGCGTGGCCCACGACGGCGACGCCGACCGGCTCATGGCGGTGACCGGTGCCGGCAGGTTCGTCCCCGGCGACGTCCTGCTGGCGCTGTTCGCTCGGCAGGCGGCCGGGCCCGGCGATCGGGTCGCGGCGCCGCTGAACACGAGTCTCCTGGTCGACGACGCGCTGGCCGAGGTCGGCGCCGAGCTGGTCCGGACCCGCGTCGGCGACGTCTTCGTCGCCGAGCGGGCGGCGGAGCCGGACGTCGCCTTCGGCGGCGAGATGAGCGGCGCGTGGATTTGGCCCGAGGAGACGCTGTGCCCCGACGGCCCGTTGGCCGCGGCCAAGCTCGTCTCCCTGGTCGCCGAGGCGGGCCCGCTGGCCGACCAGGCGGCCGGAATCGGCAGCTACCCCACCCGGCGGGAGTCGATCGAGGTCGGCGACAAGGGCGCGGTCATGGAGCGGATCAGGGCGGCCGTGGCCGACCGGTACGACGACGTGGAGACGACCGACGGCGTCAGGGTCGATCTCGGCGACGCCTGGTTCCTGGTGCGCGCGAGCGGGACCCAGTCCCTCGTCCGGGTCACGGCCGAGGCCCGCGAGGCGCCCCGGGCGGACGCGGTGTTCGACGAGGTCCGCGAGCTGGTCGAGGCGGCGATCGCGGGCTGAGGGCCGTTCGGCCGTTCCGGCGCCCCGTTCCGACACCGGCCTTCAGCCGGCGGCGATCCGCCGTTCGGTCGGGTTCGACAACCAACTACTAAGTCCGCGGTGTCGGGATGCTGTGAAAGGCGGCCCATGACGGTCTCCAACGATTGGAACCGGACCATCTACCGGCTCTACGCGCCGATGTACGACTGGCTCGCCACCCCCTTCGAGCACGGCCGACAGCGGGCCATCGATCGGCTCGACGTCACCGCCGGCGACCGGGTCCTGCTGGTCGGCTGTGGGACCGGCCGGGACCTCGACGCCCTCCCGGCCGGGGCGTCCGTCGTCGGCGTCGACATCACGCCGGCGATGGTCCGGCGGACGGCGGCCAGGGCCGACGCCGTCGCCCCCTCGGTCGAGGCCCAGGTCGCCGACGGGGGCGCGCTGCCGTTCGAGGCCGACGCGTTCGACGCCGTCACGCTCCACCTCGTGCTGTCGGTCGTCCCCGACCCGGCCGCGGTCGTCGCCGAGACGGCCCGGGTGCTCGCGCCCGGCGGGCGGGCGTCGATCTACGACAAGTTCGTCCCCGCCGACGAGTCGCCGTCCAGGCTGCGGCGGGCGGTCAACCCGCTGGCGAGGCGGCTCTTCGCCGACCTCACGCGGCCGCTGGAGCCGTTGGTCGCGGAGACCGACCTAGAACTCGGGCATCGCGAACCGTCGCTGGGCGGCCTGTACACGGTGACCGTCGCCCGGAACGCACAGCCAGCGGGGTGAACCAGCCCCGGCGGTCGACGGGTTCACCGTTCGTGTGCAGGGCTACCCGGTCCCGCCGGGGAGTGGGTCAGCCACTCGACCAGGAGTTCGGCCTCGACGGGGACCGGCCCGGGGTCGGTCGCCAGGTCCGTGAAGTCCAGGGCGAAGCGGTACTCGCCGCGGTCCAGCCGGACGATCACGTCGACGTCGGCCCCCCGTCCGGCTGAACCGGGAAACGACCGGAACGTCGCGGGCACCCTCCTCGTAGGCGTCGTACGCCTCCCGTTCGAACACGAGGCAGTCGACGGGCGCGTCGCCATGGACGGTAACGCGGCAGTTGAGGTACTCGCCACTCGCGGTCGGCTCGTTCGTGAGCGTGACGGCATCGAACTCGCCCGGGGCGAGGGTCACGGTTCCCTCCATGCGGAACGTCCGGGTGCCCAGGCGGGCGTCGGTCGGGTCGTCGTCGGGGCCGTCGGGGAGGCCGTCGCCGTCCCGGTCCGGTCGTGGCGTCTCCGTCGTCGTCGCCCGGAGCCCGGCGCAGCCGCTCCCGAGGGCCGCCGGGCCGGCGAGGAACGTCCGCCGGGTCGTCCGCTCGACGACCGGGTGGAGGCGGCGCCGCACTTTTCGTCACCGGTCCCGGGTCACCGTCTCGCCGGGTCCCGTCGTCGCGCCCGCCGCGAGGGTCACGCCGGCGTTGAGGCTGGTGTCGATACCGGTCTTCGCGCCGTCGCCGAGCACGACGCCGAACTTCCGGCGGCCGGTCGAGACGCGCTCGCCCTTGACGGTGAGTTCGACCGGTTCGCCGTCGTGGCGGAGGTTCGCGACCTGCGTCCCCGCGCCGAAATTCACCTCGCGACCCAGAACGCTGTCGCCGACGTACGAGAGGTGCG
>JBDGPL010000223.1:0-3359 GCA_042219705.1 Halobacteriales archaeon
CCGGCGCCGTCCGCCAGGAGGGGACCAGCGACGAGTACGTCCGCGGGGACTACCCGGCCGTCGCCGACGACCGGGTGGTGGGGGCGCTGGTGGCCGCCGCCGAGCGGCTCGGCCACGAATATCACGTGGGGCTGACGCTGAGTACCGACGCGTTCTACGCCGGGCAGGCCCGGCCTGGTTTCGGCGGCTACGAAGCCCCCGGGAGCGAGGACCTGCTCGAGGAGCTGCGGCTGGCGAACGTCGTGAACATCGAGATGGAAGCCGCGGCCGTCCTCACCCTGGCGAACCTCTACGGCCTGCGTGCCGGCGCCGTCTGCACCGTGTTCGCCGACCGGACCACCGGCGAGTTCCGGACCGAGGGCGAGGCCCGGGCCGCCGAGACGGCCAGTCTCGCCGCCGCGCTGCTGGCCGCGATGGACGCCCAGGTCGACGCCGCCGGCGCCGACCGGTGGCACCCGGGACTGGGACCGGTTTGAAGCCGAGGCCTGAATCGAGCGGCCCAGGCGGCTTCACAGCTCGAACCGTTCGACCAGCTGCTCGCCGCCCCCACCGGTGTTGACCGCGACGATGCGGACGTGGTCCTCCAGGCCGGACCCCTCGAGCTTGTTCTTGAGCAAGGAATCCACCTGGTAGACGCCAGCCGCGTCGGTCATCTCGATCTCCACGAGAACCGGGACCGACTCGCCCTCGCTCAGCGTGACCCGCTGGATGGCCTGGCTCGAGAGGGTGTTGATGCCCCGGCTGCCCTCGACGTAGGGGATGCGCGAGCGGCCCCGCTCCATGTCGAGCGCGTCGGCGACCCGGATGACCCCCGCCTCCAGCGTCATGGGGTCCTCCGGGATGTGGTGACACAGGATGGCGTGGAGCGTCTCGCCCTTCACCCGGACTGCCTCGGCGACGGTGTAGAACTCCGGCAGGAGACGGTCGAGCACGTCGGCAGCCAGCGGAATGGAGTAGTAGACGTGGCGGTCGCGGTGGACGACGTGGCCGATGTCGTGCAGCGTCGCCGCCAGGGCGATGATGACCGGCTCGTCCGCCTCCTCGAGCCCCTGGTCCGCCGCGCCGTCGAACTCGACCCCGCCGACCTTCAACAGCTCGTACAGCGCCAGCGCCCGGTCCCGGACGATCTCGACGTGCTTGCCGCTGTGGTCGTTATAGCCCTTCCGCGTGACGGGGTTGACGTTCTGGGCCTCGTGGTAGGCGGCGATCTCGGCGTCGGATTCGACGGCGTCGAGGACGGCATTGAGTCGCTCGTCCGGGAACGCGTGGTCGGCGTCGGGGTCGTAGGGCACGGCCCCGTTCTCGGTGTCGGCCATGAGCCGGCTTGGCTGACGGGCGGGAAAAGGCCCGCGAAGGGCCGCACGCGCTCGGCGGTGCCGGGTCGGACGGTCGCGCCGGCGCGACACCGCAGACCCACTCAGGCCTCGCCCGGGCCCGACACGCGGCCGGCTCGTCGAAACCAAGGCCGAACGTCTGGAATTGTTGGGCGGCGAATCCTGACCTCCCCCAGTCCCGGCCCCACCGGTCCGACAGCCCCGGGCCTGGCCCGCTGCACGGATACCTGTTGCCACCCGTTGGAGGCACCGCGACAAGGACGTCCCGTCGAAGCGTCAGGTCGACCCGTAGCACCACCGTGAGGCGGATCCGACGTGGGGACCACCCCCGCCGCCGTCGGGACCACCACCGTTCGAACGGCGGGAACACCCGAACCAACCGACACTAGTCCGCACGAAGGCCGCGTCGGAGCGTTGGTCGTCGCCGGTCACACCGGGGCAAAAGGCCTATAATCGCGTCCGGGCAAGTCCGACCTAGCATGTTCACCCCCCTGCAGTTCGGTGTCCCGGGCGGGATGGAGCTCGCGGTCATCCTCCTGATCGCGATCCTCCTGTTCGGCGCGAACAAGATCCCCAAGCTGGCCCGGTCGACCGGCCAGGCCATGGGCGAGTTCCGGCGCGGCCGCGAGGAGATCGAGCAGGAGCTCGAGGAGATGACCGGCGACGTCGAGGAGGCGGCCTCCCTCGAGGGAGACTCAGAGTCGGGGACGGGCGCCGGCGCCTCGGCCGAGACCGCGTCGGCGGACGACGACACCGAGGCTTCAAAGTAACCCGCCGCCAACGGCCGCCCGGGGCGTGTGGCCTAGCGGACAGGGCGAATGGTTCCTAACCATTCGATCACGGGTTCGAATCCCGTCGCGCCCGTCGTGTTCTACGGCGAGCCGGCCGGAGAGCGGCTGAACCGACCGCCGTGCACGGTGTGGACCGCGGGAGGCAGAGCGCCGAACGCCGCGCGGCGACCCGCTCCCTCCCGTTCTCTCCGGTCACGTCCGGCTCGCTCGCGGTCTGGCGGGTCCGCGGTGACGGTCGCGATCGCCCTCCCGCCCGCTCGTTGTCGAGTGGCCGTTCGCGATCGCCCCGTCCGCGTCGGCGGTAGCAGTTTCGCCCCGACGAGCCGCGCTCACGATTGGGCCCCGGCAGGACTTTCGACCAATCCCTAACAACACGTTTCCGTCACCCCGGGCCGCCGCCCCCGTTAACCGCCGGTTATGGCCGTCCACGTGCCGGACGGGGCCGTGGGGCGACCGCGGCCAGGCGTGGTTGAATCGTGTGAACGAGGGCATAACGTTTAGTTAATCGAAGCCGAGGGTGGGGAGGTAATGGGTATCTTCGACCGCGGGGGCGACGACGAGTCGGCCGAGGAGCCACCCGCGGAGTCCGGTCAGCCGGACGCCGAACCCGACGGGAGCGGTGCCGGGGCGGCGGCGGTCGCAGTGGAATCCGACGCGGGATCGAACCAGGCGGACGCCGACGGGGATTCGCCCGACGCGGGTGAATCGGCGGCTGGCGAGTCGGCGCCCGGGGAACCCGATCCGCCCGAGCCCACCTACGTGGCGTTCGACCGGCAGCACCCGCCCGAGGCGGTCCGGAGCCGGTTCGGCGACGGCGGCAGCGTCGACCCGGACACGCTCGATGTCCTCGCGGCGTACGCCACCGACGACGGCCGCATCCGCGAGGACGTCCTCGAGCTGTCGCTCGCGCAGCTCGAGGAGTGGGCCGACGTCGAGACGGCGGTCGGCGGCGCGAAACACCGGGGCCGCGAGCTGGCCGAGCTGGTCGACGAGCGCACCGTCGACGTGAGCGAGGAGCTGCCCGAGGACGAGTTCTTCCAGACCACCGAGGGCTTTCAGACCCTGACCAACCGGTACGACCTCGAGAAGGCGGTGCCGCGTGAGAAGAAGCGCCACTTCACCGAGGTCAACCGGTACTGGGTCAACAAGCCCTACGCCTTCGTCGTCATCTTCCACAGCACCAAGGAGAACGAGACCAAGTACTACCTGGTCGAACCCCACCTCACCCCCATCG
>JBDGPL010000223.1:3375-3787 GCA_042219705.1 Halobacteriales archaeon
ACGAGCTCCGGTCGTTCCTCACCGAGAAGCTCCGGGCGGCCATCAAGTACGAGACGGACGAGGTCCTCGCTCAGGACGACGAGGACGACGAGGACGTGCGGGCGAACGTCATCGACCAGGAAACCCGCCGGCTGCTCAAGCGCTTCGACCTCTACGCGGACGGCGGCGACGGCGGGTCGTTCCTCCATGGCCTTGCGGGGATGCTCGGCCCGCTGGCCGACCGGTTCGGCATCGGGAGCGAGGACGGGGCCGAACCGACCGAGCTCGAGGGCATCCGGGCCCGGCCCGAACCCGTCCTCATCGAGGAGGACTCGACGCTCCTCTCGGAGTATCAGGTCGAGAAGCTGCTGTACTACCTCAAGCGCGACTTCGTCGGGTACGAGCGCATCGACGGCATCAAGCACGACATCAA
>JBDGPL010000224.1:0-17763 GCA_042219705.1 Halobacteriales archaeon
CGGAACGGCTGACCCGGCTGGGGCGCAGGACCGCCGGAACCGGCAGGCCCTTGCGGAGCCGGCCCCGACGCCCGGCCGATGGACCGCGACGCGCTGGACCGGCGGCTCGCCGAGGCCTTCGGCGGCGAACCCGCCGAGCGCCGGGTGATCGTCCGCCAGGCGCTGGACCTCGCCGACAGCGGCCGGTGGGCCGAGACCCACGACGGCGCCACCCTCACCGTCGACGGCGTCGTCGCCGAGCTCGAGCAGGCCCCCGAAGGCGAGGGCTTGGCCGACCGCTGGAACTGGTGGATCGGCTCCCTCGAGATCGCCCACGGCGGTTACGAGCGGTTCGCCGTCCGCCGGTGGCGGGCCGAGCGCGGGTGAGAGGGCCAGCCGCACGCCGGTCTCCCGGGACCGAGGGGAGCGGGTTGGCGGTACTGAACTGCTTCGTACTGAATGGTACCGGCCCGGGGCCCGCCGGCCGGCGAACCGACGGGCACTAACCGGGGGCGAGGATAGCCGGGGAGGAATGGAGCTGCGCTTCCTCGGCGGGGCCGGAGAGGTCGGCCGAAGCGCGCTGTTGGTCAACGACGCGCTGCTGCTCGACTTCGGGACCAAATCGGGCAATCCGCCCGCCTTCCCGGTCGACACCCCCGAACCCGACGCGGTCGTCGCCTCCCACGGCCACCTCGACCACGTCGGTTCGGTGCCGACGCTGCTCGCCGGCGACCGGCGACCGCCCGTCCACTGGACGCCCCCGACCGAGGAGCTCGCCCTCCTGCTCGCCCGGGACACGCTCAAGCTGCACGGCGGGACCTACGACTGTCCGTTCACCGAGGAGGAGATCAAGCGGGTCCCCCAGGTCGCCCGGCGTCATGGGTACGACGAGCCGTTCGAGGCCGCAGACCACCAGGTGACGCTCCACGACGCCGGCCACATCCCCGGCAGCGCCCACGTGCTCGTCGACGACGGCGAGACCCGGCTGCTCTACACCGGTGACTACCACACCGACGACCAACGGCTCGTGGCGGGGACGACGGCCCGGCCCGACGCCGACGTGGTCGTCACCGAGAGCACCTACGCCGACACCCTCCACGAGGACCGGGACACGCTCGAGGAGCGGTTCGTCGAGAGCTGCCGGACCACGCTCTGGGAGGGCGGGACGGTCGTCGTGCCGGCGTTCGCCATCGGCCGGACCCAGGAGGTCATGTGCATCCTCGAGGCCTACGACGTGCCCTGCTACGTCGACGGGCTGGGCCAGCGGGTCACGTCGCTGTTCCGCCGCCATCCCGAGTTCCTCCGGGACCCCGAGGCGCTCCGCCGGGCGAAGTCCCACGCCCGATACGTCACCGGTCGGGACGGCCAGCGCGAGCGAATCGCCGAGGGCGGGAACGTCATCGTGACGACCAGCGGGATGCTCTCGGGCGGTCCCGCGATGACGTACGTGCCGGCCATCCGGACCCACCCGGTGAACAAGATCGCGCTGACGGGGTTTCAGGTCGAGGGGACGCCGGGGCGGGAGCTGCTCGATACCGGCAGCGCCGAGATCGACGGCCAGGTCATCCCGGTCAGCGCCCAGGTCGAGCAGTACGACTTCTCGGCCCACGCCGACCGCGACGGGCTCCGGCAGTTCCTCGAGTCCTACCGGGACGCCGAGGTCCTGGCGGTCCACGGGGACCAGTGCGGCGACTTCGCTGACGACCTCGCGGCGGACGGCTTCGCCGCCCGGGCGCCCGCCGTCGGCGACACGGTGGTCGTCTGACCCAGGACCCGCACCGTGGCCCGGCCGACGGTGGCTCTTTAACCCGCCGGGCGCTACCGGACCCGATGACCGAGGACGACGCCATCCCGACCGACCGGGAGTCGCCGGTCGGGGCGCCGGTCATCAGGGGCGACACGGCCGTCGCCGGCGAGCGGGCCCGGGAGGCGGTCCAGTTCGACCCCGACGACCCCGAGAGCGTCGCCCACGCCGCCGACGTGGTCGCGGAGTTCGCGGCCGAGCCGGCGGCCAACGCCGACCAGTGGTACATGCTGCGTGGCGCCGCCGCGTGTGCGGCCCTGGTCAGAGGCACGGGGTCGTACAAGGCCGCCGCCGAGCGGGCCGGCGAGGGCGTCACGGTGCCGTTTATTCGCAAGTGGGCCCGGGTCCACGACCTGCCCCGGCCCATCCGCCTACAGGTCGCCCGGGGGCGCATCGCCCCGACGGCGGCCAAGCACATCGCCCGCGTGGCCGGCGAGGCCCGGTACCACCTGGCGTGGGCGACCCTCGACCACGACCTGACGGTGCGGCAGGTCCGGGCGCTCGCCAGCGAGGTCAACGAGGGGCAGGACGCCGACGAGGTGCTGGCCGAGGCCGGCTTCGAGCCCGGCCGGCTGGCCCTCGACCTGCCGCCCGAACTCTACCGGGAGGTCCGCCGGCGGGCGGCCGTCGAGGACGTCGAGCCCGACGAGCTGGTCGCGGCCGCCCTGGAGTCGCAGTTCGGCTGAGCGGACGGCCGCGGCGGTCGACAGGGCAAGCGTTAACCCCCGAGCCGGAGTACGAATGGCTGCGGGCCGGTAGCTCAGCCCGGCAGAGCGTCTGGCTTTTAACCAGGTGGTCGGGGGTTCAAATCCCTCCCGGCCCGTTTGGTGCGGAACGGACGCGACGAGCGAAGTGGGCACGCTGGGATGTGAACGGTGCCGGGAAGCGAGTGAAGCAGGGCGGACCGTCCGGCGTCCAAATCCCTCCCGGCCCGTGACAAGCACGGGGGCGATAACGGGTGGCGATTCGGACGATATCGGCGGAATTTTTGTATTCCGCCCCACTGAAACGCTACTCCCTTGTCGAGTTGGGAGGGTTCACGGTCGAATCTCGAGCCGGCCCGTCACGGTGTCCGCTCTCGAGCCGCATGACCGAATTATCCGAGCCGTCATCGGGAGTCGCCAGGGGCTCCTGGGGCGACCGGTCGACCTCGAGGGTGAACACGTCGAAGCGGTTGTAGTGGCCGACGGTATCGTGGAACGCCTTGGCACGGGTACGGTCCGCCATGTCCAGCTAGGCCTGGACGATCCCCTCGCCCGACCACTCGGGTCCCGCCAGAGTGGTGCCGTCGGGGGCGATGATCGCGGTGGTCCCCGAGTCGGTGTCGACGTCTTCGAGGCCGACCTCGTCGGCGAGTTCCTGGGTCAGTACGCCAGTCGCGACGACGACCGGCACCGCGCCGGCGATGGCGTGCTCGCGGCTGACGCCGAGGACGAACGCCTCCCGCTTCTCGCGGCCCCAATAGTGGAAGGCCGGCCAGGCGCCCACGTGGACCGATTCGCCGAGCGCGAGGGTCGCGAACTTCGCCAGCTGGTTCGTGTGTTCGCCGCACATGAGGCCGCCCAGGGTGCCGACCGACGCCTCGAAGGTCCGGACGTCCCGGCCGGTGCCGCCCGTATGGAAGAGCCGCTCGTCGATGGTCGGAACGAGCTTCCGACGCCGCCCGAGCAGTTGACCGTCGGCGTCGATGAACACCAGCGTGTTGTACATCGTCCCGGCCGTGTCGGGTTCCTTCTCGGTGACGCCCACGACGACGGCGACCCCCGCGTCGGCCGCGGCCTCGGCGAGGCGGTCGGTCGCCGGCCCCGGGACGGTCACGGCTTGCTCGAACAGTCGCGCGTAGTACTCCTCGAAATCGACATCGTCGATGAAGCGATACCAGGTCGGCCTCGAAGGGACGTGGAATTCGGGGAAGGCCAACAGGTCGAGGCCGCGGTCGCCCGCCTCGTGGATGTACCTACAGTCCTTCTCGATGGTCCCCTCGCGGTCGAGGTGGTGTTCGGCGAGTTGGGCGGCCCCGACGTGGACCCTTCGGTTGGGGGTATCGGCCATTGGATTGGATGGGGATGCTGGCGATGTAATGGTACTGGGTGGCGAGTTACGCCGGCCCCATTCCACCCCATATCAGCCAGCGCTGAATCCGTTCAGGGCGCGCGAAGACGAACGAGCCTGGGCGGTCGGGCGGGCACGCCCGTGAGTATCCAGGGGCGGGGAACCGTAGGGATCGAGAGACTGGATAGATCCCAACCAGCCACCGTCTGCAGCCGATGCGCCCTCGGGCCCGGCGTACGGTAACGCCGGCCCACGACGGTCTCGCCTCGACCCGGGTTCCCCCGCTGCGCCGACACCCCCGGAGCGGAGCGCGAGGGGGCCGGAGACGGCGACGGGAATCGCCTCCCGGTGCCCGAGGACACCCCACCGCCCCGGCGAGGAACAACCGAAGGACCGGGGCGAGCCGGGTTAGGCCGATGTCCCGGTAAGGGCTCGTCTGTGGGCGTCACGCCGGGGCCGATGCGTGGGACACACGCGGCACCTCCCCCGCACTCACGACCGGATATCGAACCCGGTAATCACGCCGGCCGCCAACACGAGCAGCCCCTCGACCACGGTGATGGAGACCTTCGTCGGTGCCCCCTGACGCCGCTGCCACCGCTCGGTCAACCGGCGCTGGTAGTTGGTGTTGGTTGAGACCGGCGGCAGCGACGAGGCGAGCGATCGGAGGGACCGCCCGGCCTCCCCCAGCCGGTCGGCGGATCCCGCCAGCGTCCCGGCGGCCGTCGTGAACCGGCGCTCGATCTCGAGCCCGACCTGGGGGACCGTGCTCGCCTGTGAGGCGGCGGTTCGAAAGGTCTCGGCCATCCGACGGAGGGACGCGCCGGCCTCGCCGGACGCCTCGTTCAACGTGGCCACGCCGGCGTGGACCGCCCGGTACCGGCGGTACAGGGCCGACCGATTGACATCGGCGCCGCGGCGGCGGCGCTCGAGCAGCGTGACGACCCGCCGGGCGTCGGTCTCGAGCTCGGCCGCCGACCGATGGAGCTCCAGCAGGCGGTTCCGCAGATCGGCGACGTCGGACGTCCCGGAGAGCCCCAGGGCGAAGACGTCCTGGAGCGCGTCCGACCGCTCGCTCGCCGCCGTCCAGGCCGACGTCCCGTTGACCGTTCGCTCCTCGAGCGCCTGCCGGTACTCGATGGTCGCGTTGAGCGCTTCAATGGCGTCGCTGGCCGCGGTCTGGATCGACTGGCTGCGCTCGATGACCCGCCGTAGCCGGCGGATGGTTCGGTTGACCGGTGCGAACGTCGTCCCCGCCCGGCGAGCCAACGCCTGGAACACCTCGTCAACGGTCGCCGGGTCGGTGACGCGTCGGCCGTCGGCGTAGACCTCGATGCCGCTCGCGTACGGGAGGCGGTTCTCGACCGCGTAAACGACGTACGTCTGGCCGTTGGTGTGGACCTCGGCGAGCCGGGTGGCGTCAGCGTCGAGAAGGACGTGGCGCGGTGACCCCTGGGCGGCCACGCCGGGTGGCACCGAGCCGACCAGGAGTAGAGCGACCAGTCCGAGGCGGACCGCGAGCCTGCGTCGTCGCATAGCTGAACGCCTATGGCCGGCTGGCATCAACGACCGGACGGGCTTCAAATCGCGAAGCGGCCCCGGTCGGAGGACCGCTGGTTCCGCCGCCCGTGGGCTGTTTCGGAATCTGCAGTCGCCCAGGCCGGATTAAGTCCCGCCGCCCCACCGCTCCACGTGACGATGGTTTCGGAACGCCAGAGCATGGCGCGGGTCGATGGGCTAGAGCCCGCTATCGCCGGGCTCGAAACCGGGGTTCGGTACGTCCTCGTCTTCGTCAAGTGGCTGCTGCTGCTGAACATCGCCGTCGGCTGGATTTTCGTCTGGGGAAACCTCGCGAGACACCACCTCGCCCGGGGGGACCTGGTCGCCGCCGGCCTCACCCTCGTCCTCCTCGTCGTTCCGCTGATCGTCGGCGGTTGGTGGATCGTCCGGGAGTGAGCGGGCGGGCAGGCCGACGATTACAACGAGCGAATCCGACGCACGAACCATCGCCCCGGGTGCCACGCCCCTTTTAGGGATTCCCCCCGGAGGCGGTCCTATGGAACCCGAGGAACCCGTCAGCGTCGCGGACGTGATGTCATCGCCCATCGAAACCGTCTCGCCCGACGCCACCGTGCGGGAGGCGGCCGAGAAGATGCGCGACCGGGAGGTCAGCGCGCTGCTGGTGACCACGAGCCCGGCGGGTATCGTCACGAGTACCGACGTGCTGAACGCGGTCGCCGAGGGGCACGATCCGTCGACGCTCCGGGTATCGGACGTGATGACGGCGTCGGTCGAGACGGTGACGCCAGACCTCCACCTGGAGGAGGCCGCCGCCATGATGACGACCTTCGGCATCAAGCACCTCCCCGTCGTCGACGACGACTACGTGGGGATGCTCTCCTCGACGGACATCACGGCCGAGGTCTCCTGAGGGCGGCAGTCAGTACCGGGAGGGCAGGTACGCGAGCCCGAGCAGGAAAACGACGGCCAGCCCCGAGAGGATGCTCACGCCCCAGAGGCCGTTGACGCGCTCCTCGTAGGTGTCCACGACCTCGACCTGGTGTTCGTACGCCTGGATATCGCGGTCGAGGACCAGCCCCCCCGCGTCGGGGAAGTGCGCGACGAACTCGACGCCGTTGAGCGTCACGACGTCGCCCTCGCTGACCTCGACGGAAACCGCCCGCGGGGCCCGCCAGCCGAGCGTGGCCGATTCGTTCTCCACCGTCCGGACCGTCGTGAGGTTCCCCCGGTAGTCGAAGGCTTCACGTTCGGTGAGCGAGCGGGTCGCGGCCGGGCCCGCGGTCTCGTTGAGGTAGTCGGAGACGCGGACGAGCTGGCGGGTGCCGTCCCGCTCGACGACCACGTACTCGGTGCCGTTGACCTCGGTCGTCTGGACGTCAGCCGGTAGCGTCCGGATCTCGGTGAGCTCGACGAGCTGCGGGTCCGGGCTATCGGGAATGGAGACGGTGTAGTTGGTTCCCCCGACCTCGACGTCCGAGCCGTCCTCCCACGTCGTCGTGTAGTCGGCGCTCGGGTTCGTCCAGGTCAGTGTCGCTGACTCGCCGTCGACGCTCACGTTGTAGGTCCGCCCCTCGACCGTGAGCTGGTCCCCACCGGCCAGCCGGTGGTCGGGGTTGGCGACGGAGACGGTGGGCGCCGACGCGGCCGCGATCATCCCGTATGACCCGAGGGCTAGAACGAGAAAGAAAGCCCCGTAGAGCGCCGCCGCGCGTCGTTGCATGAGCGGGCGGTGGATGCGGTCCCGTTTAACGGTTGCTGTTCGGTTGGCCGCGCCGGCGTCGGGCGGTCGGCGTCGGCCGCGAGGTGGGGGCCCGAGGCCGTCGCGGACAGCGCCCTTCGAGACGGGGACAACTACCCCCCGGAGTCAAAGCGCACCGACGGCGGGGTGGAACTTCTGCGAGTAGAACCCGAGTGACGAGGGTGAAACAGCCGCTTCACCCATCCGAAGGGCTTTCGTCAACGCCGGACGAGCTGCCGGTCACGCCACGATGGCCAAGCTGCTCCCGTTCCGCCAGTCGGAGCCGCCCGAGCCCCGCGAACCACGACTGGTGGAGCTCGAGGACGAGGCTGCCGACGACGTCTTCGCGGCCCTGTCGGCCGGGACGGCCCGGGACATCCTCGGCCGGCTGTACGAGGAACCGGCCACGGCCACCGACGTGGCCGAGGCGGCCGACACCTCCCTGCAGAACGCCCGGTACCACCTCGAGAAGCTCAAGTCGGCGGGGCTCGTCGAGGCCGTGGACACCTGGTACTCCTCTCGGGGCACGGAGATGACGGTCTACGCGCCGACGAGCGAACCCCTCGTCGTCGCCGCCGGTCCGGAGGAGCAGACCGGCGTGCTCCGGTCAGCGCTCGGCCGGCTGGTCGGCGCGCTCGGCGTGCTCGGGATCGCGAGCCTTCTCGTCGACCGGCTAGCCCGGCGCGGGGTCGGGGTGTTCCCCGTCGCCCAAACCGGCGGCGCGGCCGGGGGCAACGGGGGCGACGCCGTCTCGCTCGCCGGGGAGGCCACCACCCGGGCCGCCGAGTACGGGGCGGCGAACGCGACCACGCCCGCCCCGACGCCGACGGAGGCGAGCACCGTGGCCCGGGAGGCCACCGGGACCCCGGTCGCCACCCAGACGCCGACCGTGCCGGCGGCGGGGACGGCCGCGCCCACGCCGTCCCCCACGGTTGCGCCGACCGGGACGTCGGGCCCGACGGCGACCCCCCAGGTCGTCGAGCGGACGGTGATCGTTCAGCGGACAGTCGTCCGCGAGGCCGCCGGTGGCCCCCTCGACCTCGGCGGCCTGCCGCCCGGCGGGCTGTTCTTCGCGGGCGGGCTGGTCGTCCTGGCCGCCGTCGCCGGCTGGTGGTACTGGCGGCGGTACCGGCCGCTCTACGGCTGACGGCCCCGGGAACCGCCGCTCGACGCCCTACAGGCGCTCCTTGACCGTGTTGTCCTCGTCCAGCACCAGCACCGTCCCGTCGGGCCGCTCGTCCGCCTCGTAGAAGCCGTAGGAGATGACGATGATGACGTCGCCGGTCTCGACCAGCCGGGCGGCCGCCCCGTTGATCTCCACCTGGCCCGGGTCACCCTCGATGGTGTACGTCTCGAATCGCTCGCCGTTGGTGACGTTGACGATCTGGACCCGCTCGCCGACGGCGATGTCGGCGGCGTCGAGGAGGTCGGCATCGATGACGATGCTCCCCGCGTAGTCCTTCTCGGTCCCGGTGACGCGGGCCTGGTGGAGCTTCGACTTCATCAACCAGCGCTGCATCGGACTGATAGATTGCCCGCCAGGTACCGAAAGCCTTGCGATATCACCACCCCGGCGTCCGGCGAATAACCGGGCGACGGCGACGTCGTCCGGTCCGCGTCCCGGCCGCGGGGCGGCGACCTCTACGCGGGGCGATCGAAAGCAGCCACCGCTTTGTGTCCGGGGACCGGAGCCCCGATCATGGACGTCGTCGTCTTCGGCGCCGGCAGCCTCGGCAGCCTCGTCGGCGGGCTGCTGGCCCGCGTCCACGACGTGACCCTCGTCGGGCGCGACCCCCACATGGCCGCCGTCGCCAGCGACGGACTCCGGGTAACCGGCGTCGAGGCTTTCACGGTCTACCCCGCCACCACCACGGACGGGACCGGTCTGCGTGCCGACCTGGCCGTGGTCACCGTCAAGGCGTTCGACACGGGGACGGCCGCAGCCGAGCTCGCGACGGGGTCGTTCGACGCCGCCCTCTCGCTGCAGAACGGTATGGGGAACGAGGCCGTCCTGGCCGACGCCCTCGACTGCGCGGTGCTGGCCGGCACGACGACCCACGGCGCGCTGCAGCGCGATCCGGGTGCCGTCGAGTGGACGGGCCGCGGGGAGACGGTCATCGGGCCCTGGGACCCGCCGGAGCTGGGGCCGGCCGAGGCGGCCGCCGAGGCGTTCGACGCCGCCGGCATCGCCGTCACCGTCGACGCCGACGTCGAGGGGCGGCTCTGGGAGAAGCTGGCGGTCAACGCCGCCATCAACCCGGTCACGGCCCTGGCCCGGGTGGAGAACGGCGCCCTCCGGGACGGCCCGGCCGGCCGGGTCGCCCGGGCGGCCGCCCGCGAGACCGCCGCCGTCGCGCAGGCCGAGGGGGTCGACCTCGAGGAATCGGCCGCGGTCGACCGCGCCGAGTCCGTGATGGCGGCCACCGCCGCGAACCGGTCCTCGATGCTGCAGGACGTCGCCGCCGACCAGCGGACGGAGATCGACGCTATCGCGGGGTACGTGGTCGACCGCGCCGAGGCCCACGGCGTCCCCGTCCCGGTCAACCGCGCACTCTCCGGGCTCGTCGCCGCCTGGGAGGCCGGCCGCGGGCTCCGATAGCCGCCGGTCGCCGCCAGCCCTGCGAGGCTCGGGCGGACCGACGCGACCGAGAGAACCATCGGTTTTACGCCCTCGGCGGACCGTTATCGACCCGTTGCGCATGCCCACAATCAGGTCTCTCCGGGACCGCAGCCCCGACGCGGCCCCCCTCACCATGCTGACGGCCTACGACGCCCCGACGGCGGCCATCGTCGACGACGCCGGCATCGACGCCGTCCTCGTCGGCGACAGCATGGGGAACACGTCGCTGGGCTACGACTCCACCCTGCCGGTCACCGTCGACGAGATGGCGAGCCACACCGCCGCCGTGGCCCGCGCCGTCGACGACGCGGTCGTCATCGCCGACATGCCGTTTCTGAGCTACGGCGCGGAAGCGGCCGAGAGCATCCGGAACTGCGGCCGGATGCTGAAGGAGGCGGGCGCCCAGGCCGTCAAGCTCGAGAGCGGCCCCCACACGGTCGAGCTGACCCGCCGGCTCGTCGAGCTCGGCATCCCGGTCCAGGCCCACCTCGGGCTCACCCCCCAGCGCGAGCACATCCTCGGTCTGGGACGGCAGGGCACCGAGCAGGGGAGCGCCGAACGCATCCTCGAACTGGCCGAGGAACACGAGGCCGCCGGCGCCTTCTCGCTCGTCCTCGAGCACGTCCCGGCCAACCTGGCGGCCGCCGTGACCGAGGCGCTCGCTATCCCGACCATCGGCATCGGGGCGGGCCCGGACTGCGACGGCCAGGTGCTCGTCATCGACGACGTCCTCGGGCTCACCGACGACCCCGCGCCGTTCGTCCGGCAGTTCGGCGATGTCGCCGCCGAGATGGAGCGGGCCGTCGAAGGCTACCGGGACGCCGTCACCGCCGGTGAGTATCCCGCCGAGGAGCACTACCACGTCGAGGAGCGCCTCGAGCTCGACTGATTTCTCAACCCTCAGCGGCGTCCCCGGTCCGGATGCGGCGTTCGGCGGCCTCGAGGGCTGCCTCGCGGTCGAACGTCTCGACGATGCGCTCGAGCTCGGCCCGGGGGGCGTCCCGCAGGTCGCGGGCATGGGCCGCGATGTTCGGGATGGCCCGGACGAGGTTGTCGACGACGGGGACCGCCGCGGCCTGGGCCGACCGCGAGAGCGGGTTCAGGTCGATGACGATCTCGGTCTTGCCCATGGCCGCGAGGGCCTCGGCGCGGTCGCCGTCCTCGAGCGGCACGAGCACCACGTCGGCGTCGTAGATGCCGTCGGCGTCGACCTTCGCCCGCTCGTGCTCGAGGCCCGGGATACGGGCATCCGCCTCGAGGCCCTTCACGGCGGTCGCGCCGTGCTCCCGGAGGTGGTCGGCGATGGCGTGGAGCCGCTCCTCGGTGCGGTTGAAGAGGTTGACCTCCAGGTCGGCGTCGACGACCGCGGCCAGCTCGACGACCGCGTCGGGCACGAGGGCAGCCACGTTCCCGTTGACCGACAGGACCGGATGGTCGGCGAGCAGGAGGTGGGCCGCCGCGGCCCGCTCGGCCCGGTCCGCGCTCGGAATGGTCGTCTCGCCGAGCAGGTAGTCGAAGGCCTCGCCGCGTCCCTGGGCGACGAGCCCCTGGCGGCTCGTGATGCCGGCGTCGACGCCCGCCTCGATGCGGTGGCGGGTCCGGAGCGACTCGGCGCGGGGGTGCTCATCGGGGACCGGGCCGGTCATACCGGCGGTGGGCGGACGACGACCAAAAATCGACCGCTCCGCCCCCCGGCCGGCGGGTCCACGGGCATTACCGGGGGCCGAGCCGGACGCCGGTCGGGTGGGTCTCACAGGCCGACGCGTCGTAGCCCGCGTCGGTGAGCCCGGTCTCGAGCGCGACCACCGTCTCGCCCAGCATCGCCATCGTGGCCTCCCCGCCGGCGTCCCGGACGGCCTCGATGGCCGCCTCGACGCGGTCCGTATAGAGGCCGGCCTCGCGGGCGAACCGGCGGCCGAGCGCGAAGAGCCGGTCGAGCGTCGGACGCTCCCGGAGGTCGGCGAGGGCCCGCTCGCCGGCCGCGGCCAGCTCGTCGACGTCGCCGGTGATGACGTCGCTCGTCGAGAGCGGGCCGAACGACACGTACTCGACGCGGGCCGCGGCCGGGACCCCGTCGAGCTCGCCGTACGGCGGCGCCCCCGGCGCGAGCCGCATCGGCAGCCCGCCCCGGGCCTGGGCGACCACGTCACCGAGCCCGGTGTCCGACTCGACCTCGGCGACGTGGGCCGCCCGGACGAGCTCGTTCTCCGTCCGGTCCCCGCCCGCCGCCCGGTTCGCCGCCAGGACGGCGCCGAGGGTGGTCGCCCCCGAGACCCCGAAGCCGGCCCCCACGTCGAGCGGGGTGGTCGCCGCCACACGCGCCGGCGTCGACACCGCCGAGAGCGCCCGCTCGACCGGCGCCATCCCGGCGGGCTCGCCGTTCAACCGGAGCTCGGTCGCCTCGGCCGGGGCCGCGGTGACGGTGACGCCGTCGGTGAGGGTGAGGCCGGCGCCGACCGAGCCGGTCCGGGCCGGGTCGTCCCGCCGACGTGGGGCGAAAAAGACGGTGACGTGGCCGGGGACGTCCGCCCGGACCGACCCGTCTGGTGCCATGGCTCCACATCCGGCAGGGGGTCCTTAAGCCGTTCTCTCGGGGGCGGCGAGCGGGGTCAGTCCTCGGCCGGCGGCCCCACCGATACCCGGTCGTGGATGGGGTCCTCCCGTTCCCGGAGGTGGCCCGGCTGCCGGCCGTTGTGTACCGCGAGCACCTCGGCGACGATGCTCGTCGCGATCTGGTAGGGCGAGCCGCCGCCGAGGTCGAGCCCGATAGGGGTGTAGACCGGCTCGAGCTCGGTCTCGCCGAAGGTGCGGCCCTCGGCCTCGAACTCCTCGAGCATCTCCGCGAACCGCTCGTGGGGGCCCATCAGGCCGATATACGGTACCTCGGCGTCGACCAGTTCGGCGAGGGTGAGCCGGTCGTCGACGAAGTTGTGGGTCATGACGACGCAGTGGGCCCCGTCGAGCTCGACCGCCTCGCCGACCCGGGACGGCGCGGTCGCCACCGTCTCGTCCGCCGCCGGGAACCGGGCCTCGAGGTCGGCCGCCCCCCGGTAGCCCACGACGGTCACCGAGAACCCGTTCCGCTTGGCGAGCTCGACCACCGGGGCGACGTCGTGGCCGCTGCCGAACACGACGAGGTCGGGCGCCGGTTCGAGGCTGTCGACGAACAGCTCGGCCCGGCCGGCGTCGGTCTCGACCGGGACGGTCTCGGAGGCGCCGGACTCGAGGGCGGCCTCGGCCGGTCCCGCGGCCGCCTCGGCCAGCCAATCGGGGAAGTCCGCGCCGGCCGTGACGCCCTGGCCGGGGAGGTAGAAGGCCCGGGCGCCGAGCGGCGCGTCGCCGGTCAACGCCGTGAGCACGGCGACGGGGCGGTCGGCGTCCAGGGCCTCGAGGGCGGGCGAGAGCGACCCGTCGATCGGCTCGATGAGGATGTCGATGATGCCGTTACAGCCGACGCCGAGCCCCCAGATGTCGTCGCCGCCGTCCATCAGGTCGTAGGTCTCCACGCGGGGCTCGCCGGCCTCGAGCACGGCCTCGGCGAGCTCGAACACCTCGTCCTCGAGGCAGCCGGCGGTGATGTGGCCGCTCCCGCCGCCGTCCTCCTCGACGACCATCTTCGCGCCGGGCCGGCGGTAGGCGCTCCCCTCGACGCCGATGACCGTCGCGAGGACCCCCCGCTCCCCGCGCTCGACCAGGTCGCGGAGGTGGGCGAGGACGTCGGCCTCGGGGCGACCCCAGTCAGGCTCGTCCATCGACGTCGTCTACGTCCCCGGGGCTTCTATCGCTTTCGGGCGCCCGCTGGCGGCCATCGTGTTCGTAGCCCACCCGGTCGCCGGGCCCGTGCCGGGCGAGCTGTCGGGCCATCTCGGCGACGTCGTCCGGGCCGGCGAAGGCGAACAGGCCGTCGAGGTACGGTCGGGCCGCCGCCATCCCCCGGCAGGTCGGCTCGTAGTCCGGGGAGGCCGCCAGCGGGTTGGCCCAGAGCACGGCCCCCGCCCGCCGGGAGAGCCCCGCTAGCTCCCGCTCGAGCCGGTCGATCTCGCCGACCTCGAGCCCATCGGAGATAACCAGGACGACCGTCTCCCGGTCGACGAGTGTCGGGTGGTCGCGCCGGACGGTCTCGACGGCCTGACCGATGCGCGTCCCCCCGCCCCAGGCCGCCTCCGCCGCCTCCAGGGCCTCGAGGGCCGCCCCGGGCGTTCGGGCGTCGAACGCCTCGCCAACCTCGCGGACCGACGTGTCGAAGAAGAATACCGCGGCGTCGCGCCAGGCCTCGCGGACCGCCCGGACGAACGACACGAGAAAGCCCCGGTCGACGGTGTCGAGCACCGACCGGCTGACGTCGACGAGCAGGACGCCACGGACCGCCGCCGGTCGCCGGTCGCGGCCGGGAAACTCGACCACGGCGCCCCCCGTCTCCACGCTCTCGCGGAGGGCCCGCCGGACGTCCGGGTGGCCGGTGCCGGGCGACCACCGGCGCCCGCGCAGCTCCGCGAGGGCGGCCGTAAGCTCCCTGACCGGGCCCGCCAGGGCGTCGTCGACGCCGGCCATCCCGGGCCCGGCCTCGACCCGTTCGGGCCGGCCGGTCGGGCTGTACACCGCTGTGCTCGCGTGGGTATCGGGGTCATCCGGGGCCCGGCGGGCGCCGACCGACGACCGTTCGGTCTCGACCGCGAGCGGGGAACCATCGGAACCCGTCCCGGCGTCGGCTTCGCGCTCGGCCGGGCCGGATCCGGCCTCGGGCCGTCGGAGGCCGCCCGCGGGGGGCCCGGCCCCGCCATCGTCATCGGCCAGCGACCGCCAGAACGCGTCGAAAAGCTCGTCGAACACCGGGAGGTCCTCGCGCCGGCTGACGAGCGCCGCCCGGAGCGCCGCCCGGGTCCGGTCGCGGTCGTCGAGGCCGACGACGGCGAGCGCCCGCGCGCCCGAGAGCGTGGCGTCGGCGGGCACCGCGGCCCCGCGGTCCCGGAGCGCCCGGACGAACGTGACGAGCTCGTCGACGAGCCGCTGCCGGACGCCGGCGGTCCCGGCGAGACCGTCGACCGAGCTCCCGTCGTTCGGCGCCATCGTCAGTCGTCGGCCCGGGCCGCTTCGGCCGCCTCGAGGACGTCCGCGAGCAGCGCGTCGTCCAGCCGCTCGACGTCCTCGACCTCCTTGAGCAGACAGCCCAGCGTGTGCCGCACCGTTTCGTCAGTGATCGCGTTCGTGTCGCCGTCCTCACGCAGGGTCGCGAGCGCCCGGGCCCAGTCGAGCGTCTCGGCCACGCCGGGCGGCTTCAACAGCGGCTCCTCGCGGAGCCGGCCGGTGGCGCCGCAGACGGCGTCGGCGACGGCCCCGTCGAGCTCGGGGACCTTCCGCCGGACGATGGCCCGCTCCTTCTCGAACGACGGCGGCTCGAGGTGGAGGTAGAGACACCGGCGTTTCAGGGCGTCCGAGAGCGCCCGGGTGCGGTTCGAGGTGATGACGACCACCGGCGGGCGGTCGGCGGCAACGGTCCCCAGTTCCGGGATGGAGACCTGGAAGTCGCTGAGGACCTCGAGCAGGAGCGCCTCGAACGCCTCGTCGGCCCGGTCGACCTCGTCGATGAGCAGCACGGGGGGCCGGTCGCCCTCGGCCGTGAGCGCCCGGAGCAGCGGCCGCTCGAGCAGGTAGTCCTGCTCGAAGACGGACGTCTCGGCCGAGACGCCCCGCTCGCCGGCCTGGACGGCGAGCAGCTGCTTGGCGTAGTTCCACTCGTAGAGCGCGTGCTCCGCGGCGAGGCCCTCGTAGCACTGCAGCCGGATGAGCTCCGCCCCGAAGCCCTCGGCCAGGACCTTCCCGAGCTCGGTCTTGCCGCTGCCGGGCTCGCCCTCGATCAGCAGCGGTTTGCCGAGCCGGAGCGCGAGGAGCACCGTCGTGACGATGTCGTCCTCGGCGACGTAGTCGGCCGACTCGAAGATCTCCCGCAGGGCCGGCTCGTCGATATCGTCGAAGGGGTCGTGGCGGCCGCCGGCCGGGGCGTCGGGCGACACGGTCTGGCCGCCGGTTGCCGCCCGAACTATAAAAAGAACCCACGTGACCGGGGTCGCGCCCCGGCGACCGTCACTCGGCGCGCTCGATGGCCCGGGCGATCGCCCGGCCCGCATAGACCTCCAACAGGTGGCCCCGGAACTCGGCGGAGGCGTGGATGTCGTCCATGAGCTGCCAGTCCTCGACGTCGTCGGTGGCGTGCTTGCCGGCGGCCTCGGCCACGTCGGGGTCGAGGGGCTCGCCCACGAGGGCGTCCTCGACGGGCCCGAGGCGGGTGGCGTGGTCGAGGGCGCCGTTGGCGGCGACCCGGGCGCCCGTGATCTCGCCGTCCTCGGCCTCGACGACGGCCGCGACCCCGACCATGGCGTAGCCCGAGGCGGGGCTGGGCTTCTTGACGTACGCGCCGCCGGCGCCGTCGGCCTGGTGGGGTACCTCGATCCCGGTCACCAGCTCGTCGGGCTCGAGGGCGGTGGCGTACATCCCGACGAAGAAGTCGTCGGCCGGGATGGTTCGCTCGCCGCCCCGGCCGGAGGCATGGACGGTCGCGTCGGCGGCGAGCACGGCGGCGGGCAGGTCCGAGGCGGGGTCGTTGTGGGCGATATTGCCGCCGACGGTCCCCCGGTTGCGGACCTGGATGTCGCCGATCTCGCCCGCCGCCTCCGCGACGACCGTCGCCGCTTCCCAGAGCCCGTCGTGGTCGACGACATCCGCGTAGGGCGTCAGGGCCCCGACGGTCGTCGCGTCGCCGTTCGGCTCGATGCCGCGGAGGTCGTCGAGGCCGCCGATGTCGACCACGACGTCCGGGCTGGCCAGCCCGCTCTTCATCGTCGGGAGCAGGCTGTGGCCGCCGGCGAGCAGCTCGACCTCGGCGTCGGCGTGCTCGACCACGAGGTCGATCGCCTCGGCCACGCTGTCGGGCCGGTGGTACTCGAACGTGCTCGGGTACATCTCAGGCACCTCCCTCGGCGTCCTGGACCGCCGCCCAGACGGTCTCGTCCGTCAGCGGCATGTCGAGGTCGTCGATCCCGAACGGCTCGAGGGCGTCCACGACGGCGTTGACGACCGCCTGCGGGGCGGCGATGGTACCGGCCTCGCCGACGCCCTTGACGCCGAGCTCGTTGTGGGGACACGGCGTGACCGTCTCGTCGAGCGTCAACTCGGGGACGTGTTCGGCCTTGGGCACCGTGTAGTCCTGCATCGTCCCCGAGGCGAGGTTGCCGTTCTCGTCGTAGACCGCCCCCTCATAGCGCGCCTGGCCGATCCCCTGGGCGACCCCGCCCTGGATCTGACCCTCGACGATCTTGGGGTTGATCTGGTTGCCACAGTCGTCGACGCCGACGTAGTCCACGAACGCGATCTCCCCGGTGTCCGGGTCGACCTCGACGACGGCGACGTGGGTGCCGAAGGGGAAGGTGAAGTTGTCGGGGTCGTAGAACGTCGACGCCTCGAGCCCCGGGTCCACGTCGTCTGGTAGGTCGTGGGCCGTGTAGGCCTCCGCGGCGACCGCCTGGATGGTCATCGACCGGTCGGGGGCCCCGGCGACGAAGAACTCGCCGTCGTCGAACTCGATGTCGGCCGCGTCGGCCTCCAGGTGGTGGGCCGCGATGCGTCGGGCCTTCTCGACGACCTTCTGGGCGCTCTCGAGGAGGGCCGAGCCCCCGACGGCCGCGCTCCGGGAGCCGTAGGTGCCCATGCCCGCCGGCACCTCGTCGGTGTCGCCCTCGATGACCTCGACGTCCTCGTAGTCGACGCCGAGCTCGTCGGCGACGATCTGGGCGTAGGTGGTCGCGTGGCCCTGGCCGTGGCTGGCCGTCCCGCAGTACGCCAGCACGGTCCCCGACGGCGCGAATCGGACGACGCCGTTCTCCCAGAGCCCGGTCTGGGCGCCGAGCTCCCCCACGAGCTCGGAGGGCGCGATGCCGCAGGCCTCGATGTAACAGGAGATGCCGACGCCGAGGTACCGGCCCTCCTCGCGGAGGCGCTCCTGGCGCTCCCTGAGGTCGTCGTAGCCGACGTGCTCCAGGGCGGCGTCGAGCGCTC
>JBDGPL010000224.1:17773-24426 GCA_042219705.1 Halobacteriales archaeon
CGTCCGCTGGCGCTCCCGGACCGCCTCGTAGTCCACGAGGTCGAGCGCCCGGTCGAGCGCCGTCTCGTAATCACCGGACTCGTAGACCGAGGCGACCTGCGTCTCGTACGGGAAGGTCTCGACGAAGTTGCGCCGCCGGATCGCCGCCGGGTCCATGTCGAGCTCCCGGGCCGCCGCGGACATGATGCGCTCGACGACGTAGGACGCCTCCGGACGGCCCGCGCCGCGGTAGGCGTCGGTCGGCGTCGTGGTCGTGAACGCCCCGGTCACCGAGCAGTGGATGGCCGGGACGTCGTACTGCCCCGACAGGAGCGTGGCGTAGAGGAACGTCGGGACCGCCGGGCCGAACGCCGACAGGTAGCCACCGAGTCCCGCCACGGTGTCCACCCGCAGCCCGAGCACGTCGCCGTCCTCGGTCAGCGCGACCTCGACGTCGGTCCGGTGGTCGCGGCCGTGCCGGTCGGTGAGATAGGACTCCGACCGGGTGGCCTGCCACTTGACGGGCCGGCCCAGCTGCATCGACGTCCAGCAGGCCAGGACCTCGTCGGGGTAGACGTGGATCTTCGAGCCGAAGCCGCCCCCGACGTCCGGCGCGACCACGCGCAGCTTGTGCTCGGGGAAGCCGAGCACGCCGGCGAGGAGGAGCCGATGGACGTGGGGGTTCTGGGTCGTCATCGAGAGCTCGAGCTCCCCGGTGCCGGGCGTGAACTCGGCAACCGCGGCCCGGGGCTCCATCGCGTTCGGGATGAGCCGCTGGTTGGTCAGCGAGAGGCTCGCCGTGCGGTCGGCGTCGTCGAACGCCGAGGCGGTCGCGTCGGCATCGCCGAGCTCGAACTCGAAGGCGACGTTGTCCGGGGCGTCCTCGTGGAGCGTCGGGGCGTCGTCGGCGATCGCCGCTACGGGATCGGTGACGGCGTCGAGCCGGTCGTAGTCGACGACGACCGCGTCGGCCGCATCGCGGGCCTGGTAGCGCTCCTCCGCGACGACGACGGCGACCGGCTGGCCCTGGTACCGGACCTTGTCCCGGGCGAGGACCGGATACGGGACCTCCGCGAGGCCGGGGAGGACCCACCCGAGCGGGAGCAGGAACTCCCCCTCGCCCGGCGTATCGTCGCTGACGAGGTCGTCGAAGGTGTAGACGCCCTCGACGCCGTCCATGGCCTCGGCCGCCGAGGTGTCGACGGACTCGACCCGCGCGTGGGCGTGTTGGCTCCGCACGACCGCCATGTGGGCCAGCGCCGGCCGCTGGATGTCGTCGGTGTACTCGGCCTCCCCGGTGACCAGCGCCGGGTCCTCCCGGCGTTCGATGGCCGAGCCCAGGATCTCCTCGACCTCGTCGGCCCCGACGGTCTCAACGGCCATCGGGCACCCCGCCGTCGGCGGCCGTCCGGAGGTCCTCGGCCGCCGTCTCGACCGCGTTGACGATGTTCTGGTAGCCGGTACACCGACAGAGGTTGCCCTCGAGGGCCTCGCGGATCTCCTCGCGGCTCGGGTCGTCGTGCTCGGCGAGGAAGGCCGAGGCGGTCATCAGCATCCCGGGCGTGCAGTAGCCACACTGCAGGCCGTGTTCGGCCTGGAACGCCGACTGCAGGGGATGGAGCTCGCCGTCGTCGGCGAGCCCCTCGACGGTCTCGACCCGGCTGCCGTCGGCCTGGACGGCCAGCACCGTACAGGACTTGACGGCGTCGCCGTCGAGGTGGACGGTGCAGGCACCACACAGGCTCGATTCACAGCCGACGTTCGTCCCGGTATACCCCAGCTCCTCCCGGAGGGCGTGGACCAGGAGCGTCCGCGGTTCGACGGTCAGTTCGTGTTCCGTCCCGTTGACGGTGAGCGTGATGTCGTGTTCGGTCATGGTCGGTTGTCGGTCGTCGCCACCCGGACCCGACGGGTCACAGCAGGCCCCTGATGCGGTCCCGCAGCCGGGCGTCCCCCTCGTCGAGCTCGGCGAGCTGGGACTGCACGCGCTTGAAGAACCGGTTGACCACCTGGTTGGCGACCGGGTTGAGGACGCGCTGGCCCATCTGGGCGATGCGGCCGAACACGTCGCTCTCCGCCCACCACTCGATGGCCACGCCGTCGTCCGTCTCGGCCAGCGTCATCCCGGCCTCCATCTCGAACGAGGAGTTGGAGGCCGAGCCCTCGCCGCTGGCCCGCATCTCGGGGTAGTCGCGCGATTCGATGGTCACCACGGTCCGGAAGGTCGGCTTGACGCTCCCGACGCCGACCTCCATCACCGCGGCGTAGCTGGCGCCGGCCTCGAAGGCCCGTCCCAGCACGTCCTCGGGGTCCGCCTCGGGCAGGACCGCCGGCTCGTCGGCCGCCGCGGCGGCCTCCTCGGCGAGGCCGTCGAAGTCAACGTCGTCCGGGTCGTCGACCCGGACCAGGAACTGACAGCCCGGCAGCGCCTGCTTCACGAGGACCGGATCCGAGAGCGCCAGCCACGCCTCCTCTGCTGTCACGCCGTCGAGCTCGAAGGTACCGTTGAATTCCATTCGTGTTGGGCTCTTTTTCTGGTTCGCCGCACCCGTGCCAACCACTCCCTAACACGGTATAAATCCACCCGTAGGGGCAGCATCCGTGGCCGAATCCCAGCCGGCCAGCCGAAGACAGTTGAACGGCGTCCGGCCGACCGACAACCCCTTCCCGGGCCGGAGACAAGCCGGCCGGCATGGCCGACAACGCGGCGCTCCGCCCCCGGGCTGACGCCGTCGGCGCCGTCCTCGCCGGGCGGTCGCGGGCGCTCGAATGCCGGCGGACGGAACGGGTGCCCCTCGCGGCTGTGGGCGGCCGGGTGGCCGCCGAGCCGGTCGTGGCCCCAGCCGACCGACCGCCCCGCTCCCACGCGACGATGGACGGCTACGCCGTCGACGCCGACGACCCGTATCCGCTCGAGGTGGTCGACAACGAGGTCTTCCCCGAGGACGACCCGCCCGAGCTACCCCCCGGGGGCGCGGTTCCCGTGGCGACCGGCGCGCCGGTGCCCGATGGGGCCACGGCCGTCCTCAAGCGCGAGGACGTGACCGTCGATGACGGCCGGCTCTCCGGCCCCGACGTCGAGGCCGGGACCAACGTCTCCGAGCGGGGCAGCAACGTCGCCGCCGGCGAGACCCTCGTCCAGGCCGGCGAGCGCCTCGGGGCGAAGGACGCCGTGCTGCTGGCCGACCTCGGCCGGGACCCCGTGGCCGTCTTCGCCCCGTTCGCCGTCGGCGTCCTCGCCACCGGGACCGAGATCCACGAGGGGCGGTCGATCGACCTCGACTCGGCCATGCTCGCCGGACTCGTCCGCGGGTGGGGGCACGAGGCGACGATCGAGGGCACCGTCCCGGACGACGCCGACCGCGTCCGCGAGCGGGTCGCCGAGCTGGCCGAGACCCACGACGTCGTCGTGACGTCCGGCGGGACCAGCGTCGGTCACAAGGACTACGCCGTGTCGGCCCTCGACGCGCTCGGCGAGGTCGGCTTCCACGGCGTCCGGGTCCGGCCGGGCAAGCCCGTCGCGATGGCCGAGCTCCCCGACCACGGGGCGACGGCGTTCGCCATCCCGGGCAAGCCCGTCGGCGCGTACGTCGCCGCGGTGACCGTGATGCGGCCGTTCTTCACCGGCGAGGCATCGCTCGCCACCGAGCCGGCCACGCTCGCCCGGTCGATCGGCGTCGAGCCGGCCGGCTTCGAGTACGTCGTCCCGGTGGCGGTCGATGACGGTCAGGCGATGCCGCTCGGCCACGTCGATTCCCCGCTGGCGATCTACGAGGAGACCTTCGACGCCAGCGTCGTCTCCTCGAGCTCCCGGGCGACCCGCGCCGACGGCTTCGTCGTCACGGAGGAACCGGTCGACGCCGGGGAGACGGTCGGGGTCGTCCCGGCCGGGGTGCTCGAATGAGCGACGCGGCCGAGACGGGCGACGAGCTCCCGGTCGTCGACCCCGACGAGCTCGGGCCGCCGACCCGCGAGGGCCCGGTCGTCGGCGTCCTGCTGGCAGCCGGCGCGAGCGAGCGGTTCGGCGAGCCGAACAAGCTGCTCGCCGACGTCGAGGGCGAGCCGATGGTGCGCCGGGCGGCCCGCAGCCTGACCGAGGGCGACGTCGACGACGTGGTCGCCGTCGTCGGCTACGAGGCCGACCGCGTCCGGGCCGCCCTCGACGGCCTCGCCCTCGAGGTCGTCGAGAACCCGGACCACGCCGAGGGCCAGGCGACCTCCGTACGGGTCGGGGTCCGGGCCGCCCGGCGGGCGGGCGCGGCGGCGGTCTGCTTCGCCCTGGGCGACATGCCGTGGGTCGATCCCGGCACCGTCGACGCGCTGGTCGCCGCCTACCGGGCCGGCGCGGGCGACGCCCTGGCTGCCGCGGTCGACGGCGTGCGGGGCAACCCCACGCTGTTCGACGCCCGGCACTTCGACGCCCTCGCAGCGGTCTCCGGAGACGTCGGCGGCCGGGGCATCCTCCTGGCCGACGACGACGCCGCGCTCGTCGAGACCGGCGACCCGGGCGTCCGCCGGGACGTCGACGCGCCGGACGACCTCACCGGGTCGGACGCGTAGCCCGCCCGCGTCTAATCGTCGAGGGGCGCGGCGTCCGCGACCGCCGGCGGCGGCTCGGCCTCGAACAGCGCCACGAACACCGCCCCCGCGACCACCATGAAGCCGGCCGCGAGCCAGAAGCCGGCGGCGAAGGAGACGTAGTCAAGCACGCCGCCGACCGCCAGCGGCCCCACGATGGAGCCGACCTGCCAGGCGACCGACCGGAGCGAGAGGCTCCCCGCGACGGCGTCGAAGTACTCGCCCTCCGCCACGAACAGCGACATGCTGGTCGGGATGCGGAGGCTGTCGGCGACGCCGAGGACCGCGTAGGCGACGAAGAGCACGAAGAAGGCGGGCATCAGCCGCACCGCCCCCCACGGACCGGGAAACGTCACGCCCGGAAGCCAGCCCGCGGCGGTCCCGGCGACGGGGATCAGCGCCGTCCCGAGCGCGTATCCCGCCGTCCCCGCGAGGACGAACCGCTCGAGGGACCCGACCTGGTCGGCGTACTCGCCGACGTAGCCCTGGGCGACGCCCTTGGTGAGCTTGCCGCCGGCCAGGATGCCGCCGATGAGCAGCGCCGTCATCCCGAACTCGGTCCGGGCGTAGATGGGCAGGAAGATGACGACGGCCATCTTCCCGAAGCTGAACCCGAACCGGAAGACGACGAGCGCCAGGACGGCCCGACGGCCGAGCAGCCGGCCGAACGTCTCGAGGCCCGTGGCCGCCGCGGGGTCCGAGCGGGTCCCCGGGTCGTCCCGAACGAAGGCGACGACGGCGGCTGTCGCCACGAGGGTCAGCCCGATGAGGACGGCGTAGGTCGTCCCGAAGCCGTACAGGAACAGCAGCGCGCCGCCGAGCAGGTCGCCGCCGAGGCTCCCGACCGACCGGGCCTGGTTGTAGGTCCCGATCCAGAGGCCCCGGTCGCCGTCCGGGGCGATCTCGCCGACCACGGCCGCCCCGGTGACCCACAGGACGGTCGCCCCGAGGGCCTGCAGGCCGCGGAGGACGACGACGTGCTCGATGGACTCGACCAGGGTGAACCCGACCAGCAGCAGGACGTTGAGGCCGAGGCCGACGAGGAGCCACCGTTTGGAGTTCCCGAGGTCGATGCGACGGCCGAGCGGGAGGACCACCACCAGCCGGACCGCCGCGTAGGCCGTCCCGAACAGGCCGGCCACGACACCCGAAGCCGCGAAGCGGTCGGCGTAGAGCGCCAGGGCGATGATGATGGTCGCGAAGGCCATCCCGGCGACGAAGCGGACCGACGTCAGCGCGACGAACTCCGGGTTCCCGAGGAGGGCGAGCGGACGCTGGGCGGCGGTGGCGGGGCGCGACATCGCGGTCGGTGGACGCCCGGTGCCTTGCCGGCGTCGGTTATGAACGGCCCGATGCGGAGCCGCCAGTGGACTCATGAGCGGGCGGCCACCACCCCCGGGCATGCGCAGCTACACCATCGGCCGGGTCTGGGGCATCCCCATCCGCGTCAACACCTCCCTGCTGGTCTTCCTCCCGATCCTCGCCTGGCTCATCGGCAGCGGCGGCCAGATCGAGGTCTACGCCGGGTTCATCGAGGGCCTGACCGGCGTGGGCTTCGACCTCGCCCGGCTCCGGGCCGGCAGCACGCCCTGGGTCATCGGGCTCGTGGCCGCGGTCGGGCTGTTCGCGAGCGTCACCGTCCACGAACTGGGCCACTCGTGGGTGGCGCTCCGGTACGGCGTCGAGATCGAGTCCATCACGCTCTGGATCCTCGGCGGCATGGCGTCGCTGGCGTCCATCCCGCGGGAGTGGCACCGCGAGTTCTGGATCGCCATCGCGGGGCCGGTGACGAGCGTCGCCGTCGCGGCCGGCTGCTGGGCCGGCCTCCTGGTCGTCCCGGCCGGCCTCGACGTCCCGCGGTTCGTCGTCGGCTGGCTCGCGCTCTCGAACCTCACCCTCGCCGGGTTCAACCTCCTGCCCGCGTTCCCGATGGACGGCGGCCGCATCCTCCGGGCACTGCTCGCGCGGTCGCGGCCCTACGCGAGCGCCACCCGCATCGCCGGCCGCGTCGGGGTGGTCTTCGCGTTCCTGTTCGCGGTGGTCGGCGTCATGACCTTCCAGCTCATCCTCGTGCTGCTCGCGCTCTTCGTTTACGG
>JBDGPL010000225.1:0-4556 GCA_042219705.1 Halobacteriales archaeon
TCCTGGACGGCCTCGGCGAACGCGACGACCTGGTCGTGGTCGGGCATCGTCTCCCGGCCGAGCCGGCCGCGGGAGTGGCCGACGTGCATGTAGGCCTTGAGCTCGACGAAGTCGGGGTCGGCCCGCTCGTAGAACGCCGCGTACCAGTCGGGGTTGGCCATGTTCTCGCCGGCCAGCAGCGTCGTCCGGAGCACGGTCCGGGTCTCGTCCTTCTCGGCCAGGACGTCCATCGTGTCGACGAGGCGCTCCCAGGCGTCGTCGGCCACCGGCCGGACCACCCGGTCGAACGTCGCCCGCTCGGCGGCGTCGACGCTGACGTAGAGCTGGGTGGGTTCGCAGGCGTCGAGCACGTCCGGCTTCGTGCCGTTCGAGACGAGGAACGTCGTGATGTCGCGGTCGTGGAACGCGTCGATGAGCTCGGGGAGGTACGGGTAGAGGGTGGGCTCGCCGTCGAGGCTGATGGCGACGTGTCGGGGGTGCATCGCCTCCTCGAACCGCTCCCGGGGCACCTCGTCGTTGCCGCCGAAGCCCGACAGCAGCTTCTGCTGGAGCCGGATCGAGGCGTCGACGACGGCCTCCGGGTCGTCCCACTCGACCTCGTCGAGCTCGTAGGCGTGCCCGCGGTGGTCGCGCCAGCAGAAGACGCAGCGCTCGTTGCACTTGACCACCGGGGTCATCTGGATGCAGCGGTGTGACTGGATGCCATAGAAGACGTTCTTGTAGCACGTGCCCTCCCCCCGGAGGGCGTTGGCCGTCCAGCCGCAGGTCTGGGCCGCCGTGTGTGACTCGTGGTGGTAGTCCGGCGAGTCGACCTGCCTGGG
The DNA here is from genome assembly GCA_042219705.1 of Halobacteriales archaeon. Lineage (GTDB taxonomy): Archaea > Halobacteriota > Halobacteria > Halobacteriales > Hikarchaeaceae > JBDGPL01. The sequence goes on from JBDGPL010000225.1 coordinate 822, forward strand.
CCCGTCGTCGCTGCTCATCCCGTGGCCCGGCGTTGGCGTGCGCGGCCAAAAGCCTGTGGACCCGGCGACGGTCGTGGGGGCCGGCCCTCCCGACGGGTGCACAGCGACGGTCCGGGTGACCCGGTGGCCCGCCCTTTCAGAACCCCTTTATCGGGGCCCGGACAACCCCCGCCGCATGTTCCTGGCCCTCCGCGAGGAGGTCGAGGCGGCCCTAGCGGCCGCCCTCGAGTCGCTGGGGCTTCCGGCCGACGACCTCGGCATCGAGGAGCCCCCCGAGGGCGTCGACGCCGTGCTCGCCTCCAGCGCGGCGTTCCGGCTGGCCGAGGCCGCCGAGGCGCCGCCGCCGGCGGTCGCCGCGGACGTCGCCGACGCCGTCGACGCCGACGGGCTGACCTACGTCGACACGGTGGCGGCCCAGGGGCCCTACGTCAACGTCGAACCGTCGGCCGCCTACTACGACGAGACCCTCGCCGCCGCGGTCGAGGCCGACTACGGCCAGCGGCCCCCGAAGGACGAGTCGGTCGTCGTCGAGCACACGAGCGCGAACCCCACCGGCCCGGTCCACGTCGGCCGGGCCAGGAACCCCATCATCGGCGACGCCCTCGTCCGGGTGCTCGACCTGGCGGGCTACGACGTCGAGGCCCACTACTACGTCAACGACGCCGGCCGGCAGGTCGCCGTCTTCACCTGGGCCTACGAGACGTTCGACGCGGCCGACCTGCCCGAGCCAGAGCGCGACAAGCCCGACTACGACCTGGTTCGCTACTACCGCAAGGGGAACGCCTACCTCGAGTCGGCCGAGCCGGCGGAGGTCGAGGCCGCCGAGGCCGAGATCGCGGCCATCATGCAGGGCCTCGAGGCCGGCGACGAGGCGACCTACGAGCGCGTCGGCGCGGTCGTCGACCGGGTGCTCGACGGGATGGTGCAGACCCTCGACCGGCTGCCGGCGCGCTTCGACGAGTTCGTCAAGGAGACCCGCTTCATGCGAGACGGCTCGACCGACGACGTCGTCGACCGGCTCAGGGCCCTCGAGGAGGCCGAGGTCGAGGAGGGCGCCTGGCGGCTCGACCTGTCGGCGTTCGGCGTCGAGAAGCCCTTCGTGTTCCTGCGCTCCGACGGTACCACGCTCTACACGACCCGTGACCTCGCCCATCACGAATGGAAGTTCGACCGGTTCGACCGGGCGGTCACCGTCATCGGGGAGGACCACCGGCTCACCTTCGAGCAGCTCCGCCGGGCGCTGGAGCTGCTGGGCCACGACACCGACCAGCTCGAGCAGGTCTACTATTCCTGGGTCAACCTGCCCGGCGGCGAGGGGATGAGCACCCGGGCGGGCACGGGGATCGACCTCGACGACCTGCTCGACGAGGCCATCGACCGGGCCCGCGCGGAGGTCGAGCGGCGCCTCGACACCCGGAGCCGGGACGACGAGCTGTCGCCGGGCGACATCGACCGCATCGCCAGGCAGGTCGGCATCGGCGCGGTCCGGTACGACATCGTCGCCAAGCAGCCGACCAAGGGCCTCACCTTCGACTGGGAGGAGGCCCTCGACTTCGAGGCCCAGTCCGCGCCGTACGTCCAGTACGTCCACGCCCGGTGCTGTGGCATCCTCGAGGCGGCCGCCGGACGGGACGGTGTCGACGTGCCCGAGCCGGGCGCCGCCAACCCCGAAGCGGGGGCCCTCGACACACCCGAGGAACGGACCCTCCTCCGGGCCCTCGCCCGGTTTCCCGCCGTCGTCGAGGCGGCCGCCGACGACCTCGAGCCCCACGGCGTGGCGACCTACACCCGCGAGGTCGCCGAGGCCTTCAACGCCTTCTACCGGGAGTGTCCGGTGCTCGCCGCCGGCGACGACGCCACCCGCGAGGCCCGGCTCGCGCTGACCCTGGCGACCCGCCACACGGTCGCCAACGCGCTGGACGCGCTCGGCGTCGCGGCGCCCGACGCCATGTGAGCCCGCTGAAGCTGCGACACCCACTCGCTGACGGGGCCGTTCGGCGCCCGCGACGTCTGGCGATTCGGCCCCGCCCGAGAGAGAGTAACACCTAAGGCCGGCGGGCCGATGCTCCCGGTATACGATGGGCTATGATATGGGCGAGTAACTGGTTCGCGCCGCTCGCCAGCGGCGGCGTGATCCCGACGGGCTCGCGGGTGGACGTCTTCCAGAGCATCTACTACGTGTTCCTTGGCCTCGGCACCGCGGTCGGCGTCGTCGTCATCAGTTACATGCTGTGGAAGGCGTACGCGTATCGGTCCGGCTCGGAGAAATCCGAAAAGGCCGACGTCGACCGGCCGGCCTTGGGCGAGCTCCCGTCGGGCAGCGGCGGCGGCCGCAAGCTCGCGCTGTCGTTCGCCCTGTCGACGGTCATCGTCGTCTCGCTCATCATCTGGACGTACGGGACGCTCCTGTACGTCGAGCAGGGACAGGCCGCCCAGCCCGAGATGGACATGACCGTCGAGATCGTCGGCAAGCAGTTCGCCTGGGAGTTCCACTACGCGAACGGCTACGTGGCCGACAGCACCGCCGGCGAGCCCTTCCGGGTGCCGGCCGACCGGCGCATCCGCATCGAGGTCACCTCGACGGACGTCTTCCACAACTTCGGGATCCCGGCGTTCCGGGTGAAGACCGACGCCATCCCGGGGCAGACCACGACCACCTGGTTCATCGCCGAACGGACGGGTAACTACACTGCCCAGTGCTACGAGCTCTGTGGCGCCGGCCACTCATACATGACCGCCGAGGTCGTCGTGATGCCGCCCGAGGAGTTCGACGAGTGGTACGCATCCGTCGGAAACGAGAGCGAGGGATGAACGCATGACCGACGAACCCACCGACCACCCCCACGACGCGGACGCGGCGCGCGACGACCAGCCCGAGCCGGCCGCCGACGGCGGGACCGAAGCCCGGGCCGCCGGGGCCGTCGAGGAGCTCTCGCTGCCCGTCTCCGGCGGCCAGGAGACGGACCACGGCCACGGCCTGCCGCCCCAGTCCGCCATCAAGCGCTGGTTCGTGACGACCAACCACAAGGACATCGGCATCCTCTACATCGTCACGTCCCTGTTCTTCCTGGTCTTCGGCGGGACCCTCGCGCTGCTCATGCGGCTGCAGCTCTGGTCGCCGGTCGCGGCCGGGGAGTCAGGCCTGCTCAGCGCCTTCGCCTACAACCAGGCCGTCTCCATCCACGGGTTAGCGATGGTGTTCTGGTTCCTCTCGCCGTTCGCCTTCGGCCTCGCCAACTACGTCGTGCCGCTGCAGCTCGGCGCGAAGGACCTGGCGTTCCCCCGGCTGAACGCGCTGTCCTACTGGCTCTACCTCGCCTCGGGCGTCCTGCTCGGCGTCTCGTTCTTCCAGGGCAGCTCCTTCGCCGGCGGCTGGACCATGTACGCGCCGCTGAACGTGCCCACCTTCATGCCGAGCATCGGGAGCACGACCGCCGTGCTCGCTCTGGCGCTGTTCGTCATCTCGGTGACCGTCTCGTCGGTCAACTTCCTCACGACGATGCACCGCATGCGGGCGGAGGGGCTGACCCTCCGGCGACTCCCGCTGTTCAGCGCGTCCATCCTGCTCACGGTCTGGATGATGCTGTTCGCCTTCGCCGCGCTGCTCGCCGCGCTGTTCATCCTCAGCTCGGACCGCATCCTCGGCACCACCTACTTCGCGGCGACCTCGCCGGGCGGCTCGCTGCTCTGGACCCACCTGTTCTGGTTCTTCGGCCACCCCGAGGTCTACATCGT
>JBDGPL010000226.1:0-2670 GCA_042219705.1 Halobacteriales archaeon
TCGAGGCGCTGTTGTTCCTTCACCCGGCCCTTCTTCTCGCGGGTCTCCTTGGTGTCGGGCACGGTCGACGTCGGGGCTCAGCCCACTTAGTTCTGCGCGCCGGTGGCATCGGTCGGGAACGGTCGAAACCCGGTCGGCGCCACGGTTATGCCGCCGGCCCGGGGAGTGTCGGCCGGATGCGCCTCGACCACGTCGGCATCGCGACGCCCGACGCCGACGGGCTGGCCGACCGATACGGTGCGCTGGTGGACGCCACGATCGTCCACGAGGAGCGGTTCGACGGCCTGTGGGTGGTCTTCCTGGACGCTGGCGCCGTCGAGCTCGAGCTGCTCGAGCCGACGGGTGACGACGGGACCGTCGCGCAGTTCCTCGACCGCCGCGGTCCCGGCCTCCACCACCTGGCCTTCGCGACCGAAGACGTCGCCGCGGCGCTGGCTGCCGCGGCCGAGCAGGGGATCGAGCGCGTCGACGAGTCGCCGCGCCCCGGAGCCCGGGGCCACGACGTGGCGTTCCTGCACCCGTCCTCCACTGGCGGGGTGCTCCTCGAGCTGGTCGAGCGGTGAGCCGGGTTGTGAAGGGGGCCGTCCGGGCGACCGCCGACCCGGGTCGATGATGTTGATATTCGTTCAAGAATAACGGTAGTTTCAGCTGATTAGTGTATGAATAGCCTATTTACAACCATAAGTTGTTCATTTGTCCAATCCTGCGCGCCACCCCAGACAGAAGGTTTTTCCCCGTACCGCGGCTACCTTCCGGCAGATGACGGCGGACTTCAACTGGGCCATCGGCGGCGAGGCCGGGGACGGGATCGACTCCACCGGCAAGATCTTCGCCCAGGCGCTCGCCCGGGCCGGCCGGCACGTCTTCACCTCCAAGGACTTCGCCTCGCGCATCCGCGGGGGCTACACCGCGTACAAGATCCGGACGGCCGTCGACCCGGTGGAGGGCGTCGTCGACCGGCTGGACGTCCTCATCGCGCTGACCGAGCGCGCCGTCGAGGAGAACCTCGACGAGCTCGAGGACGGCAGCGTCATCATCTACGACGGCGAGCGGACGATGATGCAGGACTTCGAGGCCCCCGACGGCATGGTCGGCCTCGACGTGCCGCTGAAGGCCCTCGCCGAAGAGGCCGGGGGTGCCATCATGCGAAACGTCGTCGCCCTGGGGGCGGCCTGTGCGGTCGCCAACTTCCCCATCGAGCACCTCGACGAGGCGCTCACCAAGCGCTTCGGCGGGAAGGGCGAGCGCATCGTCGAGGGCAACCACGCGGCCGCCCGAGCCGGCTTCGAGCACGTCGCCGACGAGGCCGGGGCCGGCGGCTTCGGGTTCGACCTCGAAACCACCGACGCCGACTACGTCCTGCTCAACGGCGACGAGGCCATCGGCCTCGGCGCCATCGCTGCTGGGTGTCGGTTCTACGCCGGCTACCCCATCACGCCGGCGACCGAGGTCATGGAGTACCTCACGGGCCGCCTCGAGCGGTTCGGCGGCCACGTCGTCCAGGCGGAGGACGAGCTATCGGCCATCAATCACGCACTCGGCGCCGCCCGGGCCGGCGCCCGGTCGATGACGGCCACCTCCGGACCGGGCATCGACCTCATGACCGAGACCTTCGGGCTCATCGCGACCAGCGAAACGCCGCTCGTCGTCGTGGACGTGATGCGCTCGGGCCCCTCAACGGGCATGCCGACCAAGCAGGAGCAGGGCGACCTCAACGCGCTGCTCTACGGCGGCCACGGCGAGGTCCCCCGGTTCGTCCTCGCGCCGACCACCGTCGCCGAGGCGTTCCACAAGACGGTCGAGGCGTTCAACCTCGCCGAGCGGTACAACACGCCGGTCTTCGTCGCCTCGGACCTCTCGCTGGCGGTCTCCGAGCAGACCTACCCGCCCGCGGAGTTCGATATGGAGGCGGTCGAGATCGACCGCGGCCCGCTCGTCGAGGACGAGGCGGATCTCCAGGCGTGGCTCGACGAGGCGGGCCGGTTCAGGCCCCACGCCGACACCCCTGACGGGGTCAGCCCCCGGGTCCAGCCCGGCCTGGCCGGCGGCGCCCACATGACCACCGGCCTCGAACACGACGAGCTCGGCCGGCGGACCGAGGACACCGAGGTCCGCGAGGCCCAGGTCGAGAAGCGCCAGCGCAAGCTCGAGACCGCCCGCGAGGCCGAGGACTGGCGGCCCCGGGAATACGGCGCCGCCGACGCGGACGCCCTGGTGCTCTCCTGGGGCTCAAACGAGGGCCCCATGCGGGAGGCCATCGGCCTCCTCGACGAGGCGGGCGTCGACGTCCGGTTCCTCTCGGTGCCCTACCTCCTGCCGCGGCCGGACCTCTCGACCGCCGTCGAGGCCGCCGACCGGGTCATCGTGGTCGAGTGTAACGCCACCGGCCAGTTCGCCGACCTCGTCGAACGGGATACGCTGACCCGGGTCGAGCGGATCACGAAGTACGACGGCGTGCGGTTCACCGCCGACGAGCTCGCCGACGCCGTCCGGGAGACCCTCGCAGAGAGCCCGGAGGTGGCCGCATGAGCGCGCAGGCCGACTTCCGGGACTTCAAGTCCGACAAGCAGCCCACCTGGTGTCCGGGCTGTGGCGACTTCGGGACGATGAACGGCATGATGAAGGCGCTCGCCGAGACGGGGAACGACCCCGACAACACGTTCGTCGTCG
>JBDGPL010000227.1:0-9418 GCA_042219705.1 Halobacteriales archaeon
CGGTCATCAGCGCCTCGTCGACGATCTCCGGCCACTTCGTCGTCGGCGGGTGGACGCCGTGGTCGAGCATCCGCTTGGCGACCTCGGCCGCGTCCTGGTCGCCGGCGCTCGCGACGAACTCGTGGTGGAACGGCTCGTAGGGGACCTCGTAGGGGATCTGGCTCGCGAGGTAGTTGGCGTTGAGGACCGCCTTGCCGCTGGCGTCGGCGAGCCCGGCGTCGCCCAGGCGCATGATGTAGGCCAGCGCCTTGAGGAGCACCGGCCAGTTGCCGTGGAAGCCGTGGACCTTCCCGATGGACCGCTCGGGCTCGTACCACTCGTAGCCGCCGTCGGCCTCCCGGACGTGCGGCGACGGCAGGTACGGCGCGAGCGCCTCGACGACGCCGACGGGGCCGGCGCCCGGCCCGCCGCCGCCGTGGGGCGTCGCGAACGTCTTGTGGACGTTGTAGTGCATGACGTCGAAGCCCATGTCGCCCGGCCGGGCCCGGCCGAGCAGGGCGTTGAGGTTCGCGCCGTCGTAGTAGAGCAGCCCGCCGACGTCGTGGACGACGTCGGCGAAGTCCTCGATCTCGCGCTCGAACAGCCCGAGCGTGTTGGGGTTCGTGAGCATCAGCGCCGCGGTCGACTCGCCCACCGCGGCCTCGAGGGCCTCGAGGTGGACCCGGCCGTCATCGTCGGAGGGCACCTCGACCACGTCGTAGCCCCCCATGGCCGCGCTGGCGGGGTTCGTGCCGTGGGCCGTGTCGGGGACGACGACCTCCGTTCGCTGGTCGGCCTCGCCGTTGTGGGCGTGGTAGGCCGCCGCGATGCGGATGCCGGTGAACTCCCCCGCCGCGCCCGCGGGCGGCTGCAGCGTCACGGCGTCCATCCCGCCGATGCGCGCCAGGTAGTCCTGGAGCCGGTACAGCGCCTCGAGGGTGCCCTGGACCGTCCCCGCGGGCCGGTCGGGGTGGACCGCGCCGTTCGGGTCGGCCGCGACGTCCTCGGTGAACGCCGGGTTGTACTTCATCGTACAGGAGCCGAGCGGGTACGGCCCGGTCTCGACGCCGTAGGTCATCTGGGACAGCCGGGTGTAGTGCCGCGCGACCTCGGGTTCCGACAGCGCCGGCAGCGACAGGGCGTCCCGGGTCAGCTCGTCGGGTAGCGGCCCGCCGTCGACCTCGACAGTCGTCTCGTCCTTCTCGGCGAGCAGCGGCTCGTAGACGCCCTCGTCGGTCCACCGGGCCTGGTCGTAGACGGTCATCCGGCCGCCCCCTCGAACGCGGCGACGAGCCCGTCGGTCGCGTCGGCGTTCGCCTCGGTGACGCAGACCTGTAGCTCGTGGTCGCCGACGACGTGCACGGCGTAGCCGGCGTCGGCCAGGTCGTCGGCGACGGCCGCCGCGGGCCGGTCGGTGTGCGCGACGAACTCCCGGAAGTGGTGGCGGTCGTCGACCGGCGCGGAAACGCCCTCGACGGCGTCCAGCTCGGCGGCCAGCTCGCGGGGGAGCTCGACGCAGCGCTCGGCGAGCTCGACGAGGCCGTCCGGACCGAGCGCCGCCGCGTGCATCGCGGTCCGCAGCGCCACCCAGGCCTGGTTCGTGCAGATGTTGCTCGTCGCGCGCTCCCGGCGGATGTGCTGCTCGCGGGTCTGCAGCGTGAGCGTGTAGGCCCGGTTCCCCCGGGCGTCCTCGCTGGCCCCGACGAGCCGGCCGGGCACCCGCCGGAGGTAGTCCTCCCGGCAGGCGAACAGCCCGAGCCCCATGCCGTACGCCGTCTCGAGGCCCAGGCTGGCGGCGTCGCCGACGACGACGTCGACGCCCTGGCTCGCGGGTTCGGCCAGCAAGGCGAGCGCCACCGGGTCGCTGCCGAGGGTGCACAGCGCGTCGTGGTCGTGGGCGAGCTCGGCGACCGCGCCCACGGACTCCTCGATCGCCCCGCGGGCGTTCGGGCTCGCGACGTAGACCATGGCGACGTCCTCGTCGAGCGCGGCCGCGAGCCCGTCGACGTCGACGTTCGCGCCGTCGGTGGGGTAGGTCTCGACGGCCAGCCCGGCGCCGGCGGTGTAGTTCTCGAGGACGCTCCGGCGGTCGTCGAGGACGATGTCGGGCACCAGCACGACGTCGCCGCTCGCCTCCCGGACCCGGGCCGCGAGCAGCGCCGCCTCGCCCAGCGCCGTCGCGCCGTCGTACAGCGAGCAGTTGGCGATGGGCAGCCCGGTGAGCTCGACCAGGACCGACTGGTACTCGAAGAGCGCCTGGAGGAAGCCCTGGGCGACCTCGGGCTGGTACTGGGTGTAGGAGGTCAGGAACTCGGAGCGGTCAGCGAGGTGATCGACGATCGCGGGCACGTAGTGGTCGTAGTGGCCCCGCCCGAGGAACTCGACGAGGTCGTCGTTCCGGCCGAGGACGTCGGCCAGGCGCTCGCGGACCTCGCGCTCGCTCCGGGCCTCGATGCCGTAGTCCTCGTCGAACCGGACGGCCTCGGGGACGTCGAAGAGCGCCTCGAGGTCGTCTACGCCGATCGCCTCGAGCATGGCCTCGGTCTGCTCGGGCGTGTGCGGGGCGTACGGGCTCGCCGAGCGGCGGCCGTCGCTCATCGGCCGGTCCCGCCAGCCGGCGTCATGCGATCTGGTCCGCGTACGCCTCGGCGGTCAGCAGCTCGTCGAGCTCGTCGGGGTCGGCCAGCTCGAGCTCGAGCAGCCAGCCGTCCCCGTAGGGGGACTCGTTGACCAGCTCGGGCTCCTGCTCGAGGGCCTCGTTGACGGCCGTCACGGTGCCGGAGACCGGCGCGTAGAGGTCGGAGACGGCCTTGATGCTCTCGATGACGCCGAAGGCCTCCTCGGCAGCCAGCTCGTCGCCCACCGCCGGGAGCTCGACGAACACGACGTCGCCGAGCTCGTCCTGGGCGAAGTCGGAGATGCCAACCCGCGCGGTCTCGCCGTCCGCGCGCACCCACTCGTGCGATTCGAGGTATCGCCGGTCGTCCGGTGTGTCGTAGCTCATGGTCAGGCGGGGTCGTCGGTCATTCGATGAATGGCGTGGCCCGTATCTTGGCTGTTTTGGGGTCGTCGCGGACGACGACCCGGACGTCGGTCCCGGGCTCGGCGTGGTCGACGTCGACGTAACCCAGGCCGATGGGCTCGCCGAGCGTCGGGCTCATCGTCCCGCTGGTGACGTGGCCGACGGCCGTCCCGTCGGGGTCGGTGATCGCGTAACCGTGCCGTGGCACGCCGCGCTCCTCGAGGACGAGGCCGACGAACCGCTCCTCGACCCCGGCCTCGGCGACCGCGGCCAGGGCGTCCCGGCCCACGAACTCGGTGTCGAGGTCGACCGCGAACGCCACGTCGGCCTCGTAGGGATTCCTGGGCTCCGCCTCGGGGTCGAAGTCCTGGCCCGACAGCAGGAAGCCCATCTCCGTCCGGAGGGTGTCCCGCGCGCCGAGACCGCAGGGCGCACAGTCGAACGCCTCCCACACCGTCGCCGCGTCCTCGGCGGGATAGACGAACTCGAAGCCGTCCTCGCCGGTGTAGCCCGTCCGGGCGGCGTAGGCCTCGACGCCCGCGACCGCGGCCCAGGTGGCTCCCATCCGGGGGAGGTCGGCGACCGAGCCGTCGGCCACCGCGTCGACGAGGGCCGCCGCGTCCGGGCCCTGCACCGCGACCATCGCGAGCGACTCGGTGGCGTTCGTCACCGCGGCGTCGAGGTCCCACGCGTCCCGGTGGGTCGTCCAGCGCTCGTGCATCTCGGCGTCGTGGCCCGCGTTGGGGACGACCAGGTACTCGGCGTCGTCGCGCCGGTAGACCAGCACGTCGTCGAGGATGACGCCGGCCTCGTCGGTGACCAACGCGTAGACCGCGTCGCCGACCGAGAGCGCCCCGACGGCCGCGGTCGTCAGCCGGTCCGTGAGCCGGCCCGCGTCGGGGCCCTCGACGACGAGCTGGCCCATGTGGGAGACGTCGAACTTGCCCGCGGCGTCGCGCACGGCGGCGTGCTCGTCGCGGATGCCGTCGTAGGACACCGGCATCTCCCACCCCCCGAACTCGGTGACCCGGGCGCCGAGCGCCTCGTGCGCTCCGGCGAGCGGGGAGCGGCGGGGGGTGGGCGTCACACCCACCGGCTTGGCCGCGGGGACGTAATTCCGTTTCGGAACCGGCTCACGCCGGCTCGACGACCACCTGACCGTCGCGGTACCGGTAGACCAGCCGGTCGCCCACCTCGATCTCCTCGCCCTCGGCCTCGAACCGTTCCCTGACCGCCTTGATGAGGCTGATGCGCCAGCGGTCCGTTACCGTCGTCGTCCCGAGGATCTCCCCGTCGGCCATGGACCGGGGTAGGGCCACCGGTAGTGTTATGCACTTTTAGCTATTTCGACGAAATAGTCACGAATGACGACCGACGGCGACTCGGCGGGCGACCCATTCCCAGCGACGGTCCTCGTCCAATGCACCGACCCGCCGTCGGTCTTCGGCTACCGGTGTGTCGACGTCCGGCCTGGGACCCTCGCGACGTTCGACGGCGACCGGGTATCGCTCCCGTTGACGGTGCGCACCGAGTCACGGCGGACCCGGGTGAGCTGGCGCGACGTCGACGGCCTCGAGCGCGCCGTGGCCGGCTACCTGGTCGGGTCAGAGCCGACCGTCCTCCGGTTCGGGGACCGGGCCGCGTGCCGGGCAGCCCTGGGACCGGCCGGCGTCGGCACCATCGAGCGGCGTCTCGCCGCCACCGCCCGGGCCGGTCGGGCAGCGCTCCTCACCTGGACCACCGCGGAGGGCGACCGGGAGGTCCGGGGCTACGACGCCGTCATCGGCGCCCCGGCGGTCCGGTCGGGCTAGCCGGTCCGAGCGGCCAGCAGCGCGGCGGGGTCGCCCGCCACGTCGGTGCTGGCGCAGTCGGCGCACTCGAGCGCGAGCGCCCAGTCGGGGGCCGCGAACTCCTCGGGCCCCCGCGTACGGACGGCGAGCTCGACGACCAGCACGAAGCAATCGGCGTTGCCGCAATTCAGGCAGTGCATTGTCGTTCAGGCCGACGGGTTGGTTTCGAGGTGTCGGCACCCGGTGCTGGGGCGTGCTGGTATTTGGGTGCTCGCCGGCGGACCGCCACCGCTATCCCGCCGCCGGCGGTAGCCCGCCCATGGTGGTACGGCGGCTGCTCGGCCGGGGACCCGACGCGGTCGGGCTCCTGGTCGACGGCCCGAACGTCCTCCGGGAGGAGTTCGACGTCGACTTCGCGGACCTCCGGGACGTCGCCGAGGCCCGGGGCCGGGTCGCGGTCGCCCGGTGTTACTTCGACGTCGACGCCCCCGCCGGGCTGCTCCAGGCCGCGGAGGCCCACGGCTTCGAGGCGGTCGTCACCTCCGGCGACGTCGACGTCCGGCTGGCGGTGGACGCGGCGGCGCTGGCGGCCGAGGGCGCCGTCGACGTCCTGGTCGTCGCCTCCCGTGACATGGACTTCAAGCCCGCCCTCGAGGCGGCCAACCGTCGCGGCGTCCGCACCGTCGCCATCGCGCCGGGGACCCACGGCCGGTCGGCCGGACTGGGCGCCGTCGCCGACGAGGCCGTGACGCTGGGCGAGTAGGGCCTCGAATGCCAGCGGTTTTGGGGGCCCGACGGGTAGGACGGCCATGCCCGGACCGGTCCTCGACGACCACTGCCACCTCGACGCCGAACGGGGCCGGGGCCTCGACGCCGTCCGCGAGTTCGCCGACGCCGGCGGGACCCACCTGCTGGTCTGCAACCAGCCCTCCTGGAAGCTCGGCGTCGAGCCGGAGTCGGGCGACGGCTTCCGGCCGGTCTTCGAGCGGACCGTCGCGCTCGTCGAGCGGGCGAGCGAGGCCCTCCCCGGCCGGGCGTGGCCGGTGCTCGGCGTCCACCCCGCGCTCGTCAGCCGGCTCGTCGACCGGGGGCTCGATCCGGGGGCGGCCGCCGACCTGATGCGGGCCGGACTCGACGTCGCCGCCGAGTACGCCGCCGACGGCCCGGCGGTGGCGCTGAAGTCCGGCCGGCCGCACTACGAGGTGAGCGAGGCCGTGTGGGACGCCTCGAACGCCGTCCTCAGGCACGCGCTCGCCCTCGGCGCCGAGACCGGGGTCGCCGTCCAGCTCCACACCGAGGCGGGCGAGGCCTTCGGCGACCTCGAAACCTGGGCCGAGGACGCCGGGCTCCCCGCCGAGCGCGTGGTCAAGCACTACGCCGAGGGCCCGACCGACGGCGTCACGCCGAGCGTCATCGCCCGGAAGGCGGCCCTCGAGGCGGCCGCCCAATCCGGCGAGCCCTTCCTGATGGAGACCGACTACCTCGACGACCCCGACCGGCCCGGCGCCGTGCTCGGGCTCAAGACCGTCCCCCGGCGGGTCGCCTGGCTCCGCGAACAGGGCCACGAGGCGGCGGTCAGGACGGCGCACGTCGAAGCGCCCCACCGAGTATACGGCATCGACACGGGGGCGGCCGACTGACCCGATGGCCCCCGGGGGGAAAGAAAGGCCTTTCAGCGCGCCGGGGAAGGTCACGGTATGAGCGCGCCCGCCGGGGAGTTCTACACGGAGGAGCGCTGGCAGAACTGGCTGGACCGCCTCCGTGACGCCGAGCTCGACCCCGAGGACGAGGAGTCCGCCCGGCTCCTGCTGAACCTCCAGGACGACGTCGCTATCGCGGTCGCGAAGATCGTCAGCGCCTACGACGACGACCTCCCCGGCGAGGAGGCCGTAGCCGAGCTTTCGACCATCCGCGACATCGTGCTCGGCCCGGTGGACATCGAGGACGAGGAGACGGCGATGCTGGTCGACGGCGTCCAGACGAGCCTCGTCGCCGTCTTCTTCGCCGCCGAGCAGTACATCGCCGACGGCGTCGCCGACGACGACACCGTCGAATCGTATCTGCGGCGAGCCGTCCAGGCCGAGGCCGAGGAGTCGTTCGACGAGGCCCTCGAGCTGACCGGCCACGCCGGCACCCGGGTCATCGACGGCGAGCCGCTCGACATCGGCGTCGTCGAGGAGTTCGACTACGGGCTGGTGACCGAGTGGACCAACGGCCTGGACAGCCTCCAGAGCGCGCTGTCGGACCCCGAGGTCATCGAGGAGGACGAGTAGGGGCGACCGTCCCCGTCGGTTCCCGGTTCGGCCGCCGTCGTTTTCGACGTCCGTCGAAGTCCCATTCGACACACCCAAGTACCGAGTTGTCGTTGGCCCGTCCATGAGCGTCGGCATCGACGGGGTCGCGGTCTGGACGGGGAAACTGAAGCTCGACCTGCCCGACACCTTCGCGCCGGCCGAGGCCGAGGACCCGGAGAAGTACTCCAAGGGGCTGGGGCTCTACGAGAGCTCCCTCCCGGACGCCTACGAGGACATCGTCACCATGGGGGCGAACGCGGCCTACGAGCTCATGGATCGGAAGGGGCTCGAGCCGGACGACATCGGCCGCATCGACGTCGCCACCGAGTCGGCGTTCGACAACTCCAAACCGGTCTCGACCTACATCGCCGGCTGCCTGGAGCAGGTCTACGACGGCGACTTCCACCACGCCAACAAGGGCGAGCGCAAGTTCGCGTGCATCTCGGGCACCCAGAGCCTCGACGACGCCTACAACTGGATTCGCGCCGGCCGGAACCGGGGCCGGGCGGCGCTGGTGATCGCCACCGACACCGCCCTCTACGCCCGGGGCGACCCCGGCGAGGCCACCCAGGGGGCCGGCGCCGTGGCCATGCTCGTCGACGAGGACCCGAACCTGGTCGAGCTCTCCCTCGAGCAGGGCTACGGCAGCGCCGACGAGACCGACTTCCTCAAGCCCAACCAGCAGTTCCCGAGCGTCGACGGCAAGCGCTCCATCCAGGTCTACCTCGCCCGGATGCGGGAGGCGCTGGAGGACTACGAGGCGGTCGCCGGCCGCACCCACCCCGACGACTTCCGGTTCATCCCGTTCCACACGCCGTTTCCGGGGATGGTCCGCAAGGCCGCCGTGCTCGGCTACCGGCACATGATCCGGGACACCGACGTCGAGGACGAGCTCGCGGCGGACATCGGCCGGCAGCCCCGGGAGGCCGAGTACGACGACTTCGACGCCTACGCCGAGGCCATCCGGGAGTACGTGGACGCGCTGGCGGAGACCGAGCCCTACCGGGCGTGGTACGAGCGGGTCATCGAGCCGACGCTCACCATCTCCCGGCAGGTCGGGAACTGGTACACCGGCTCGGTCCACATCGCCCGATTGAGCGCGCTACGCTGGGCTCACGAGCAGGGCGAGGACCTCGCGGGCGAGCGGCTCCTGGTCGGTTCCTACGGCTCGGGCGCCCAGGCCGAGATCCACGCCGAGACGGTCATGCCGGGCTGGCGGGAGGAGATCGCCGCCCTCGATTTGAGCGATCGGCTTGGCCGCCGCTACGACCTCTCCTACGACGAGTACGAGACGGTTCACGACATCCACAACCACGAACTCGACACCGAGGTCGAGCAGTTCACGACGCCCCAGGAGGAGTTCGTCTTCACGGGCTGGGGCCGGATGAACGAGCGCCAGTACGCCTTCGCCGGGTAGCCGGCCGCCCGGGCGGGTCGCGTCACTCGGCCGACGCCCGCGGGAGCGTGATGGTCACGACGGTCCCCCGGGGGTCGTTCCCGCCGAGGTCGATGGACCCCCCGTACCGCTCGACGACAGTTTTCGCCAGGAACAACCCCATGCCCGTGCCGTCCCCCGTTCCCGGCTCGAAGACGTCCGCACGGCGCTCGGCCGGGACGCCCGGGCCGTCGTCGGCGATCGACAGCCGGACGGCGCCGTCGACGGGCTCGACGTCGACCGAGACCTCGGGGTCGGGGCGGTCGTGGTGCTCGACGGCGTTCGACAGCACGTTCTCGACGGCCGGGGCGAGCAGGTCGTCCGCCCGCACCCGGGCCCGGCCGGGGAGGTCGACCGTCACCGACACGCCGTCGTGGCTCTCCTCGAGGAGCCCGACCTGCTCGCGGACGACCGCGACCAGGTCGACGGGCTCGGCGGTGTCCGATCCCCCGATGGCCTCGGCGGCCACCCGCGCGTCCTCCAGGAGGGTCTCGACGGCCTCGAGCTGTGACTCGATGGCGGCCACCGAGTCCGCCGCCTCGGGCCCCGTCGCCTCGGCCACGAAGGTCAGGTGGCCGCCGAGGACCGTCAGCCGGTTCCGGAGGTTGTGCCGGAGCAGCGCGAGCAGCGTCTCGTACTCCCCGGCGGCCTCGCGCTCGCGGCGGAGCTGGCGGGTCGTGACCGCGAAGGTGCCGACCAGGACGCCGAGCAGGCTGCCCTCGGTGCCGGTGCTGACGAACAGGACGAAGGCCGACGCCACGCCCAGTGACGGCGCCGGGGGCCCCAGCAGGGCGAGGGCCGTCGCCGCGACGGCGAGGACGGCCCCGCCGGCGGCGTACCCGCCGATCCGCCAGACGTGGTCGGTATCGACCGCGGTCGTCCGGAGCCAGACCCCGGC
>JBDGPL010000227.1:9428-10074 GCA_042219705.1 Halobacteriales archaeon
GCAGAGGCCGGCCGCCGGCACGCCCAGCATGAGGAGCTCGACGAGGCCGCCCGGAGCCACCCCCTCGACGACCCGGGTCCCGGTGACGGCGGCGAAGAGGTAGGTACCGGCGGCGAGGAGGCCGACGGCGATGAGGAACGTGGTCGGGACCGGATCGACCTGCTTGACCCGCTCCCGTCCGTGATGCACGTACCGACCCAGGCCGGCGGCGCTTATGAATCCCCCTGGCTGCCGGATTGGAGCCGGCGCGGCGGGGCGGAACCGGCTGACCCGCCGCCGTCCGCCGACACCACGAAGTGGTTAAGGGCGGCGGTCCCGCAGCCCGGGGCATGAGCCAGCAGCAGCCCCGCGAGCGGCCCGACAAGGACCCCGACCTCCCGAGCGCCGAGGTCACCGAGGGCTTCGAGCGGGCACCCCACCGGTCGATGTTCCGGGCGATGGGCTACGACGACGAGGACCTCGCCTCGCCCATGGTCGGCATCGCCAACCCGGCGGCCGACATCACGCCGTGTAACGTCCACCTCGACGAGGTGGCCGCGTCGGCCTACGAGGCCGTCGACGACGCCGGCGGCATGCCCATCGAGTTCGGCACCATCACCATCTCCGACGCCATCTCGATGGGCACCGAGGGCATGAAGGCCTCGCT
>JBDGPL010000228.1:0-410 GCA_042219705.1 Halobacteriales archaeon
CGAAGTCTCTGAACAGTGGGTGGCAATGAAGCTCCTCGGCGCGTTATCGGAAGCCGGCGAGGCGAGGTTCTCTCGGTGTGAGAGCAGCTTTAACCCCGACGTGACGATCCATATCCTCCGGTCATTGTAGGAGGAGTTCGGTGAGGTCCTGATCGTCGTGCTGGACAACGCGCCGTACTTCGTCTCGAAGAAGGTCAAGGAATGCGCCGAGGGCGCGGGGATCGACCGGTGTTATCTGCCCCGGTATTCGCCGCAGAGGAACCCGGTCGAGGAGTGCTGGCGGCAGCTGAACCAGCAACTCGAAAACCGGTGATTCGATGACATCGACCACCTCAATCGGGCGATTCGAGGCGCTACGGGTAGCAAATCCACCGCGGTTGTTCAATTACTTATATCCGAAATTATCAATT
>JBDGPL010000228.1:420-18428 GCA_042219705.1 Halobacteriales archaeon
AGATTTGGATGATGTGCGCAAAATTGATCGGCTTGAAAAATGGTGTGAGGATGTGAATGAACAACAAGACGATAAAAAATTCAATTACTTATATCTTAAATTATCAATTCAGCATTCGCCGAGTCGGAGCTCGCCGGGCTGTCGCGAACACGCGCGCTCGAGGGCGTCCAGTACGTCCTCGGGACGAGACCACGCGGCAAGCTCCTCACCGCCGAAACCGGCGGCCAGGCACTCCCAACGGGTCGGCGCGTCAGGATACGCCCCATCCCCAATCTTGTTAACGACCCCCACCGTTGGGGATTTGAATGGCCGGGCTGACGCGTGCCGACTCCGCAGCCGCAGCCGGCACCACCGTCACAGTCCTCGGGCTGGGGTTCCTGCTCGTCCACCTCATCCACGCGGTCGAGGAGGCCGGCGAGCAGCTGCCGGCCGTCGTCTTCGGGGGCGTGCTCCCCCTCTCGGCCTCGGTACTCATCGTCGCCGTCGGCATCTGGATGGCCGGCCGAGACTGGGGCCCGGTCTCGCCGTGGCTGTCGGTCGGCTGGTGCGTCGCCGGGCTCCTGGCCGGCGTCGGGCTCATCGGCCTCCTGGTCCTGTACGAGCGCGCCGAGGGCGTCCGGCTCTCCCACGTGGAGTACGTGATCGCCATGTTCGGCACCTACGGCAGCGCCATCGGGCTCCTGCTGGCCCGGTACGATACCCAGCGCCGGCGCCGTGCGGCCGACCGCCGCCGCAAGACCGAGCGGCTCGAGGAGTTCACCAGCCTCGTCTCCCACGACCTCCGGAACCCGCTGAACGTGGCCCAGGGGCGGCTCGAGCTGGCCCGCGAGGAGGACGACGCCGAGCAGCTCGACGCCGTCGCTCGGGCCCACGAGCGGATGGAGGGCCTCATCGACGACCTCCTGTCCGCGGCGCGGGCCGGCGAGGCCGTGACTGACCCCGCCCCCGTCCGACTCGGCGAGGTGGCCGAGGGCTGCTGGCAGGCCGTCGATACGCGGGCGGCCTCCCTCGTCGCGGACGCCGAGCAGTCCATCGTGGCCGACCCCGCCGCCCTCCAGCAGCTGCTCGAGAACCTGTTCCGGAACGCCGTCGAACACGGCGGGGACGGGGTGACCGTCACCGTCGGCGAGCTCGACGGCGGCTTCTACGTCGCCGACGACGGGGCCGGGCTGTCGGTCGACCGCCCCGAGCGGGTCTTCGAGACCGGCTTTTCGACCGCCGACGGCAACACCGGGCTGGGGCTGGCCATCGTCCGGGACATCGCCGACGCCCACGGCTGGTCCGTCGGGGTGACGGCGGGCGAGCAGGGCGGCGCCCGCTTCGAGTTCACCGGGGTCGAACGGCCCGCCGGGTAGCCGGCCGCCGGCGCGGGCGTCGCGGCCGACGGGCCGGCGGCCCCCGGTTTCCACGGCGGTTCCGCCCGGGTCACGTGGTTCGGTTCGGAACCTATATCTGGCTTTGGCGACATAACGGGAAGCACCCCAGGCATGGCTTCCACCACCGAGGCGACCGAGACGACGGCGGAGGAGCCGGCGACCGACGTGTGTTCGGTCGTCGAGGCGGTCGAGCGGATCGGCGCGAAGTGGCGGCTCATCGTCCTGCACGACCTGGCCGCCGGGGGCGAGCGGCGGTTCAACGAGCTCAAGCGCTCGACCGACGCCAGCTCGCGGACCCTCTCACGCGTGCTCGACGATCTCGAGGCCGACGGCCTGGTCAACCGGCGCGTCGAGGAACGCCCCATCGCGACGTACTACTCGCTGACCGAGAAGGGAGCGGCGCTGGGGCCGGTCTTCGAGGAGCTCGAGGCCTGGGCCGACGCGTGGCTGTAGCCGACGGCCCCAGGACCGGGTGAGTCCCGGCGGTGACGGCCGCCGGGCGCCACACCGCTTAACCGTCGCCGCCGCGGCCGGCCGGTATGGAACTCGTCGCGGTCGCCGCCGTCGCCGACAACCTCGTCATCGGCGACGAGGGCGAGCTCCCGTGGGACTCCCTGCCCGAGGACCGGCGCCAGTACCGCGAGCGGGTCGAGGGCGAGGTCGTCATCCTCGGCCGGCGCACGTTCGAGTCGATGCGCGACGACCTGCCCGGCCGGGCCCAGATCGTGCTCAGCCGAACCGAGCGCGACTACGACGTCGACACCGCCCACCACGCCGGCGGCGTCGAGGAGGCCGTCGAGGTCGCCGCGTCGCTCGGGGCCGACCGGGCCTACGTCCTCGGCGGCGCCGAGGTCTACGCGCTCTTTCAGCCCCACCTCGACCGGATGCTGCTGACCCGCGTCCCCGGGGAGTACGAGGGCGACGCCTACTACCCCCACTGGGACGGAAACGAGTGGCGGCTCCTGGGCGAGACGGCGTACGACGGCTTCACGGTCGAGGAGTGGAAGCGCGACCCGGCCGCGGCGCGACGGCCGTAGGCCGGCAAACGCTTTTTTCGCCCCGGCGACCAGACCGCGACATGGCCGAGTTCGAGAACCCCTACGCCGAGCACGACCCGTTCGTCCGGGCCCACTTCGACTGCCCGGACTGTGGCGGCAAGCTCTGGGAGTACGCCATCCAGCGCCAGATGTTCTGTGAGGACTGCCGGGCGGTGTTCCGCACCGAGGCGATCTTCGACGCCCAGGTCGAGGCCTCCGGGGCGGAGAACGTGGCGGGGTGACCCCGGGACGGGGCCCGGTCGACGCCGGCCGCCGACGCCTTTATCTCGCCGTCTACACGATAGCTCGTCCATGGGCGCCCAAGAGTCCGACGCCCCCGACGACCTTCTCGAGCTGAGCCCGGACACCCGCAGCCTCCTCGAGGAGCACCGGCTGCGGCCGCTCTGGGAGGTCGAGGAGGACTTCGGCGAGACCGTCTACGACGACCTCGAGCCCGACATCTGGAAGTGGGCCGACGTCAAGGCCGCCATCGACGCCATCGAGGCCGACGCCCCCATCGCGGACCTCCCGCCGGGCTTTCAGCGCCGGGTGGCGGTGCCCATCAACGCCGGGCTCGGCAACGCCATCTCGAACACCATCTACATCGGCGTCCAGACCGTCTCCCCGGGCGAGACCGCGCCGTCGCACCGTCACGGCGCGAACGCCCTGCGGTTCACCATCGACGGCCACGAGGACATGAAGACGGTCGTCGCCGGCGAGGAGTTCCCGATGCTGGACAACGACCTCGTCACGACGCCCCAGTGGGAGTGGCACGACCACGTCAACGACGGCGACGAGACCGCGGCGTGGCTCGACGTGCTCGACCTGCCGCTCGTCCTCGACTCGCTGAACGCGACCAACGTCTTCGAGTACCACGAGCTCGACCGCCAGCCGGTCACGAAGACGCCGGGCTACTGGGATTCGCAGTACGGCCGGGCCCGGCCCATGGACCAGGTCAAGGACGACTCCATCCCGGGGCCCTTCGAGGGCATCCGCGAGCCGACGCCGCCCTACCGGTTCCGGTGGGCGGACACCCTGGAGACGCTCCGACAGCGCGCGGAGAACGACCAGCCCGACCCCTACGACGGGTACAGCCTGGCCTACGTCAACCCGGCGACCGGCGAGCCCCCGCTGTTCCCGACGATGTCGTTCCGGGCGCAGCTCCTGGCCGAGGGCCCGACGGAGGCCCACTTCCACAACGCGACGGAGGTGTTCTTCGTCATCGAGGGCGAGGGCACGACCCACGTCGGCGACGAGGCGCTGGCCTGGGGCGAGCGGGACATCTTCGTCGTGCCGCCCGACGCCGAGCACCACCACGAACCCGACGGCGAGGCCGTCCTGCTGGCCGCCACCGACCGCCCGGTGTTCGAGGCGTTCAACTTCTACACGGAAGCGTCGGCGTAGGGTCCAACCGGGAGACCGTAACACCCAGGGCCGTCCGCTCGGCCTCTCCACGGGATGGCGTCGATTCGGGGGTGGCTCGAAGCCGGCGCGCGGCGCTTCCCGGCCGTCCTCGCCCGGCTCGGCGTCGTGGACCGCCGGATGGGCGAGGAGGCCTTCCTGCTCGCGACGCCGGTGATGGTCACCGGCGGCCTCCGCGTCTTCCTGCAGCTCGCCGACTTCGTGATGGTCGGCATCGCCCTCGGGGGGACCGGCCTCGCCGCCCTGGAGCTCGGCTTTCAGTACTACTTCATCGGCTTCGCGCTCTCGCTGGCCGTCACGTCCGGCACCATCAGCGTGGTGGCCCGGTACAAGGGCGCCGACCGCCACCGCGAGGCGGACTTCGCCCTGAAGCAGTCGCTCTGGCTCGCGCTCCTCATCTCGCTGCCGCTCACGGCGGTCACCTGGCCCTACGCCGAGCCGATGGTCGACCTGCTGACCGACGACCCCCGGACCATCGCGCTCGGCGGGGCCTACCTCCGCATCCTGATGCTGTCGCTGGCGTTCCGCTTCTGGAGCATGGTGGCCTCGCGTGCCCTCGCCGGGAGCGGCGACACCCGGACGCCGATGTACGTCCGGCTGCTGACCCTGCCGACCAACGTCGTGCTGAACGCCGTGCTCATCTTCGGTCTGCTGGGATTTCCGGCCCTGGGCATCGTCGGCGCGGCCATCGGGACGGCGACGACGAACGTCGTCACCGGCCTCGTCTTCCTCGGCCTCGCCGTCTCGGGCCGGTACGCGGTGACCCTCCGGCCCGGCGGCAAGCAGTGGGACGCCGAGGTGGCCGCGGAGATCCTCCGGGTCGGCGTGCCGCTGGGGGCCATGCGGCTCGCCCAGACCCTCGGCCGGTTCCCCTTCCTGTTCGTCCTCGGCACGCTGGGCACGCCCGTGCTGGCCGCCTACGCCGTCGGCCGCCGCGTCATCCTGGTGGCGCTGATGCCCGCCTGGGGCTACTCCACCGCGGCGAGCACCCTCGTCGGCCAGGCCATGGGCGCGGGCGACGAGGACGGGGCGACCCGGTACGGCTGGCAGACGCTCCGCATCGCGCTGGCCACCCAGCTCCTCGTCGCCGCCGCGCTGCTGGCCCTCGCCCGGCCCATCGTGCTCGTCTTCAACCCCGGGGACGTCGGCCTCGCCGCGAACTTCGTCCGCGTCTTCGGCGTCGGGGTGGCGGGCTTCAGCATCGACCGGACGATGCGGGGCGCACTCCGCGGGGCGGGCGACACCCGCTGGCCCCTCTACGGGGCGTTCGTCGGCATCTTCCTCCTCCGGCTCCCCATCGCGTTCGCCGCGCTCCCGGCCGGCTTCGCCGTCACGTTCGCGAGCGTCTCGGTCGCGCCGGGGCTCGGCCTCGGGCTGGCGGGCGTGTTCGCCGCCATCCTCGTCGACTTCTACGCCAAGGCGGGGGTCAACGCGGCCCGGTTCGCCACCGGGCGGTGGAAGCGGGTGGCCCGGGAGGCGGCGACCGCGGCACCCGCGGAGTGAGCCCGGCGGTTGGGGTACGCTTTTGCCGCCCCGGCCTCGGCAACCTCCGTATGCACGGCCAGGACGACGGGCGCGACCTGAGCCGGACCGATCGGCGCGGGACCCCATCGCCCGCGGCGGGCCGGTTCGGTGGACGTCGGTGGGGGGCCGGCTGACCGTGGCCCGCGCGCCGCCGACCGACGATTCGGAGCCCGAGCTCGTCGAGTTCGGCATCCCCGTCCTCGACGACCGCCTCGAGGCGGCCGAGGTCGAGTTCCCGGCCGACCGCGCGAGCCTCGAGGCCGAGCTGGGCGACCTGGAGATCCCCTACGACGCCCACGGCCGCACGGTGACGCTCGCGACGGCGCTCGAGCGGGCCGAGCAGGACGCCTTCGAGTCGAAACACGACCTGCTCGACGCGCTCCACCCGGTGTTCGAGGGCTATCGCCAGCGGGCGAGCACCGGCCTGGTGGCCACGCTGCGGGCGATGCTGCCGTTCTGAGCGGGCGACGCGGGCTCGACGGACCGAGGCCGCCGACACCTTTTCCCGCCGACGGCCGAACCCGGGGGCATGGCCGACGCGGTGGGCGCCGGCGAGTACCACGAGCGGACCAAGCACTCCCCCAGAAGCGTCCGGGAGGACGCCCACCGGCTCGATTTCGACAACAAGCCACGGCCCTACAAGGGCTACCGGGACCGGCCGCGACGGGCCCTCGCCGAGGCCATCCGCCCGTCGATGGTGCCGGCGCTCGCCGCCGTCGCCGACCCGGGACCGCCGCCGGGGCGGTCGGCCAGCGTCACCCTCAACGAACTCACCCAGCTGTGCTACCTGGCGGCCGGCGTCACCAAGCGCATCCAGCGGGGCGATCGGGAGCTCCTCTTCCGGGCCGCCGCGTGCACCGGCGCGCTCTACCACGTCGACCTCTACCTCGTCGCCGGCCCGGTCGACGGCCTGCCGTCCGGGGTCTACCACTTCGACCCCATGACCCTCGGGCTCGACGTCCTGCGCGAGGGCGACTACCGGGGCGTCCTCGCGGCGGCGACCGGCGGCCACCCCCGGGTAGCCGACGCCCCCGTGTCCGTCGTGGCCACCTCGACCTGGTGGCGCAACGCCTGGAAGTACCGGGCCCGGACCTACCGCCACGCGTTCTGGGACTCGGGGACCGTGCTCGCGAACCTGCTCGCCGTCGCCGCCTCGCTCGACCTGTCGGCCGCGACCGTCCTCGGCTTCGCCGACGAGCGGGTCGCCGACCTGCTCGGCGTCGACGTCGCCGACGAGGCCCCGCTCGAGGTCGTGCCCGTCGGGGCCGGCGCGCCGGCCCCCGACCCGGTCGCCGTCGACCCGCTCGAGCCGGCGACCGAACCCCTGTCGGCGGACCCGGTCGACTACCCGCTCATCGAGGGGGCCTACCGGGCGTCGTCGCTCCCGGACGGCGACGCGGTTCGCGACTGGCGGGCGGCCGCGCCCGAGGCGCCGCTCGTGAACCGGGGCCCCGGCGACGGCGAGCGCGTCGAGCTGTCGCCGGTCCCGGACGACCGCGCGTCGAAGGTCCCGCTCTACCACGCCGTCCGCCGTCGGGGATCCTGCCGGGAGTACGTCCGGGAATCCCTCAATCCCCGGAAGGTCGCGACCGTGCTCGACCGGGCGTTCCGCGGCGTGGCCACCGACGTCACCGACCGGGCGGTCGGCGGCCCGGTGCTCAACGACGCCTACTGCCTCGTCAACGGGGTCGACGGCATCGAGCCCGGCGTCTACCAGTATCACCCGGCCCTCGACGAGCTCGAACGGCTCCGCGCCGGTGAGTGTCGTCAGGAGGCCGGCCACCTCGCGCTCGACCAGCGACTGGGCGCCGACGCCGCCGTCTGCGTCTACTTCATGACCGACCTCGACGCCGTGGTCGAGCGGCTCGGCGACCGCGGCTACCGCGCCGCCCAGCTCGAGGCCGCCGTCACCGCTGGCCGGGGCTACCTCGGCGCCGCCGCCCACCGCGACCTGGGCTCGACGGGCCTGACGTTCTACGACGACGCCGTGGCCGAGTTCCTCTCGCCCCGGGCCGCCGGACAGACCCCGACGTTCCTCTGGACGCTCGGCCGGCCCGCCTGAGCCGGCCGCGAGGCGGGGTCGCCGCTTATGGGCCCCCGTCCCCAGGCTCCCGCGTGTTCGACGCCGAGGAGCGCGCCGCGCTGGAGGCCGCCCGGGTCGGCCGGCTCGCGACGGCCGACGCCCGGGGCCGGCCCCACGTCGTGCCCGTCTGCTTCGCCCTCGTCGGGTCGGCCGACGGCCCCGACCGGCTGGTGACGCCGGTCGACGAGAAGCCGAAGTCGGCGGCCCCCGCCGAGCTCCGCCGGGTCCGCGACGTCCAGGCGAACCCCCGGGTCGCCGTGGTCGTCGACCGTTACGCCGAGGACTGGGACCGGCTCGGCTGGGTCCAGGTCCGCGGGACGGCGAGCGTGCTTGAGCCCGGGGACGCCGGCCACGGGGCCGCCGTCGACGCCCTCCGGGCCCGGTACGCCCAGTACGCCGAGCACGCCCTCGGCGAGCGCCCGGCCATCGCCGTCACGCCCGGCTCGGTGCGCTCCTGGGGCGACCTGTCGGCGATCGGGGACTGAGTGGCCGACGCCGCGCGACCGCCGAGGCCGTCGTTCCCCGTCACGGGCGCCAACACGGCCGGTTCCGCCGGCGCCCCCAACCCGGAAGGGTTTTCAGTGGCCGACTTCTCCCTTCGGCCGCAATGCCAACCGGTAAGGTTGACTTCTTCAACGACAGCGGCGGATATGGCTTCATCTCGACCGAGGAATCCGAAGAGGACGTCTTCTTCCACATGGACGACGTCGGCGGGCCGGACCTCGAGGAGGGCATGGAGGTCGAGTTCGAGATCGAGCAGGCCCCCAAGGGCCCCCGAGCGACGAACCTGACCCGCCTCTGAGCTGACGACGCCACGCCACCACGAACGACCGGTCGACTCCTGACGCGGGCTTCCACCCGCCCGAGCGGCCGCGCCGTCGGACGGCCCGGCTCAGGCCCAGAGCGCGTAGAGGTCGTCCCTGACGGGCTCGGTGAACGCCTGGCCGTCGAGCCACAGCGCCGGCTCCTCCGCGGCCTCGACGCGCCCGATGACGGCCGCCTCGACGCCCGCCGCGTCGAGGCTCGACAGCGCCGCGTCGACGTCGGCCTCGGGGACGGCCGCGAGCAGCGCCCCCGAGCCGAAGGTCCGGAGCGGATCCACCCCGACGGCCGCACAGCACGCCGCCGTCGCGTCGCGGACCGGCACGTCCGCCCGGTCGACCACCGCGCGGACCCCCGCCGCCGACGCCAGCTCGAGCAGGCCGTCGACCAGGCCGCCCTCGGTGGGGTCGTGCATCGCGGTCGCGACCTCCCGGACCGCCCGGGCATCGGGCACGACGCTGATCTCATCGAAGTAGCCGGCCGCCGCCTCGAGCGTCGCCGGCTCGACCGCCTCTTCGAGCCGGTCGCGGAAGTCCGTGGCGAGGATCGCCGTCGCCTCGAGGCCGGCCCCTTTCGTCAGGATGAGCCGGTCGCCCGGCCGCGCCCCGCCCGTGGGTACGAACCGGTCGGCCAGCCCGAGGCCGGTCAGCGAGAGCAGCGGCCGGTCCAGCGACGGGGCGTACTCCGAGTGGCCGCCGACGATGCTGATGCCCGCCGACGCGGCCGCCTCGTCGAGCTGGGCCGTGACGGTGTCCAGGACCTCGCCGTCGTCGTCCGGCAGGAAGACGACGACCGTGAGCCACCGGGGGTCGGCCCCGCAGACGGCGACGTCGTTGCCCGCGACGTGGACGGCGAGCGTGCCGAGCCGCGCCGCGGCCAGCGAGAGCGGGTCGCTGCTGACGACCAGCGTCCGGTCACCGAGGTCGATGGCCGCCGCGTCCTCGCCGTAGCCCGGCCCCTGGCGCACCGCCGGGTCGGCCGCGCCCGTCCGGTCGAAGACCAGCTCGGCCAGGGCGCCGGGGTCGACCTTCCCGATCATCGTCCCGTGGGTTGCCGCCCGGCGCCATGTAGGTTCCGCGACGGCCGCGGACCGGGGCCCGAGGACCGCCGGGCGGCCAGCCGCCTCAGCCGACGACGAGCACGAACCGGAACAGCAGGTAGGAGAGCAGGGCCGAGATGGTCGGCGTCGCGAACCAGAGCGTGATGACCCGACCGGTCTCGGCCGGCCGGAACAGCTCGCTCGCCCCGAGCTCGTCGACGGGGTCTTCGCCGATGGGCGCGACGGCTTCGGGCTCCTCGGTCGGCAGCGCGCCGGCGGTCGGCGTCCCCAGCGCGCCGCCGGAGCCGCTGACGGCCGACGACGCCGCGTCGGCGAGGCTCGTCGCCCGGGTCGCCCGACCCCAGCCGAGCCCCACGATGCTCATCGTCGCGCTGACGGCGAGGCTTGCCGGGATGCCGATGGCCGAGAGGAAGGTGATGAGCGACGCCGAGACGACCTCGACGACGAGCGCCGCCAGCAGCGGGAGGTCGGTGAGGTCGTTCCCGACGGTATCGAGGGTGCGCCGGGCGATGGTCAACGCGCCGAGGCCGATGGCGCCGCCCGCCAGGAGGATCCCCCCGTTCATCGAAACGGCCCCGTTGCCGACCAGCGGGGCGATGGCGTTGGCGACGTTCGAGGCGCCCGCGCTGAACGCCATGTAGCACCCGATGGCGACGACGAGGACCGCCCCGACGACCTCGCGGCCGCCCGCTCCGGGGGCCACGGCGGGGCGGGGGAGGAGGCCGCCATGGCGGAGCTCGATGGGGAACCCCCCGGTTCGGTCGATGGCCAGCCAGACCGAGAGGTACGGGTAGAGGTACCGCCCGATGACCGCACAGACCCAGAACGCCGCGATGGGGGCGACGATCCACCAGCTGACGATCCGGCCCATCACTTCCCAGTCGAGGCTCCCGGTGGCCACGCCGAGGCCGGCGATGGCGCCCACCGCCGTCATCGAGGTCGACGCCGGCACGCCGAACAGGTTCGAGACGAGCAGCGCCAGCCCGACGAAGAAGAGCACGCCCACGCTGGCGGCCAGGGTGAAGTAGTCGGCCGGGACGATCTGGCCGCCCATCGTCTGCACGACGTTCCGGCCGACGGTCCAGCCGCCGAGCAGGGCGAAGCCGAACATGAGCACCGCGGCCCAGAGCTTCGAGACGACCCGGCTCCCGACGGCCGGTCCGAACGCCACGCCGGTCGACGAGCCCCCGATATTGAAGCCGACGAAGACCGCGACGACGAGCCCGACGACGAGGAGCAGCTCGACCATGGGGGACGACCGGCCGTTGGCGAGGACGGCCTAAAGGCGCCACGTTTCGGGACCGGCGACCGCCACCGGTTTCCCGAAGGCCGGCATGGAACCGGGCGTGACCGACCCACGCGTGCTGGTCCGGCTCGACATGCTCCTCGGCCTGCTGGGCCTCGTCGTCGTGCTGCTGGCCGTCCAGCTCGTCGTCCGGTCGCCCGACGTCGGGCTGCCGGTCGCGCTGGCGCTCGCCGCACTGAGCGCCCTCGCGTCTTACTGGTATCGCCGGGAACGCGAGGCGGCGGCCGAGTAGGTTCCGGATCGGCGGGCTCAGGCCACGTTCCGCTCGGCGAGCAGGTCGCCCGTCCCGAACCGGTCGGCCCGGAGGGGGTCGACGTCGACCGTCGCCGCCTCGCCGTCGAGGACGAGCTCGGCGACGACCTGGCCGACCGCGGGGGCGTGCTGGAACCCGTGGCCGGAGAAGCCCACGGCGTTGACGAACCCCGGCCGCGTCTCGCCCACGACGGGGTGGCGGTCCGGCGTCACGGCG
Organism: Halobacteriales archaeon; assembly: GCA_042219705.1. Taxonomy (GTDB): domain Archaea; phylum Halobacteriota; class Halobacteria; order Halobacteriales; family Hikarchaeaceae; genus JBDGPL01. The sequence continues at coordinate 11,520 of JBDGPL010000228.1, forward strand.
TACAGCCCGGCCCAGCCCCGGCGGATGCGGGTGTCGGGCCCGAAGTAGCCCGCGCAGCCCGCCGCACGCTCCAGGGCCGTCCCGGCCCAGTCGAGGTCGTACGACTCGCGGTAGGCGTCCGGATCCGCCTCGGGGTCGTCGCCGCCGAAGTGGCCGCCGACGATAGCCAGCCCGTCCCGTTCCGGCCGGAAGTACAGGCCCGTGTCGAGGTCGATGGTCAGCGGGACGTCCTCGGGGACCGCCATGTCCGGGTCGACGACGAGCGCCTGCCGGCGCCGGGGCGAGACGGGCAGCTCGAGGTCGGCCATCGCGGCGACTTCGCGGGCCCAGGCGCCAGCGGCGTTGACGACGGCGTCCGCGTCGAGCCGCTCGCCGTCGGCGACCACGCCGGCCACCCGGCCGTCGGCCTCGACCACGTCGGTGACCGGCGAGTCGGTGCGGATCTCGGCGCCCGCCTCTCGGGCCCCCTCGGCATACCCCTGCAGCGCCAGATGCGGGTCGGCGAAGCCGCCAGTGGGGGCGTAGCTGGCCCGGACGAACGCCTCGGCGTCGAGCGCCGGGACGTACTCGCGGGCCTCGTCGGCGTCGAGCAGCCGGCTCGGCACGCCGTGGCGCTGCTGCATGACCACGTCGTCGGTGAACCCCGCCGCCGTCTCCGCCTCGCGGGCGAGGAAGAGGTACCCCGGCCGGCGGTAGGCGATGTCGACGCCGAAGGTCGCCTCGAAGGCGTCCCAGGCCGGCATGGCGGCCAGCGAGAGGGCGACGTTGACCGGCGAGGAGAACTGCGCCCGGATACCGCCGACCGCGCGGTCGGTGCTGCCGGCGCCGAGCGAGCGGGCCTCACAGACGACGACGTCGGCCCCGCGGTCGGCGAGCTCGTACGCGCTCGCCAGGCCGACGATACCCCCGCCCACGACGACCGCGTCCATGGGCGCCGGTCGCCCCGGCGACGGGTAAACGCTTCCGGGCCGAACCGGCGATGGCGGGCCGGACGGTCGGCGGGACAACGCCTAACGCGGGCCGACCCGAACCCGCCGCCATGGTCCGCGTGCTCTCCGAAGCCGACGTCTCCGGGCTCCTCGACCGCGAGGCGCTCCTGGCGGTGGTCGAGGACGCCTTCCTCGCCCAGGGCGCCGGCGCCGTCGAACGGCCGGAGCGGCCCCACTTCCCGGTCGGGACCGGGCTGGACCCCGACGCCCCCGACGCAGCGCTCGGCACCGGCCTCGTCATGCCGGCGTACGTCCATGGCGCCGAGCACTACGCCACGAAGCTCGTCGGCGTCCACGAAGCCAACGCCGACCGCGGGCTCCCGACGGTCCAGGCCCAGGTGGTCCTCACCGAAGCGGAGACCGGGCGGCCGGCGGCGTTCCTCGCCGGCACGACGCTCACGAACGCCCGGACCGGCGCCATCGGCGGCGTGGCCGTCCGCGCGCTTCGGAACGGGCCGGTCCGGCTGGGCCTGCTCGGCGCCGGCACCCAGGCCCGGTGGCAGGCGCGGACCATCGACGCCGCCGTCGGCCTCGACGCCGTCCGGATCTACTCGCCCAGCGACTCCCGGACGCGGTGTGCGGCGGACCTCCGGCACGAGCTCGACGTCGACGCGACCCCGGTCGGGTCGCCCCGGGAGGCGGTCACCGGGGCGAACGTGGTCGTCACCGCCACCACCGCGGCCGAGCCGGTCTTCCCTGGCGACGCGCTGGCGCACGGGGCGGTCGTGGTCGCCGTCGGCGCCTACACGGCCGAGATGCAGGAGCTCGACGCCGAGACCATGGCGCGGGCGGGGCGGGTGTACGCCGACGTCCCGGCCGAGGTGGCGACCGTCGGCGATGTCGTCGAGACCGGCGTGGAGCCGGACGAGCTCGTCCCCCTGTCCGCGCTCCTCGCGGAGGACGACGCCCCGCTGGCCGGGGACACCGTCGTCGTCGAGAGCGTCGGGTCCGCGGTGCTCGACGCGGCGGTCGCCGAGCACGTCCTCGAACGGGCCGCCGCGGCCGACCGGGGGTCCGTGGTCGAGCTGGAGGGGACCGGCGGCCGGTAGTGTCGTCGGCCGCTGACAGCGGGTCATCCAGCCAGACCGAACGCGACGCAGACGCGGGCAGTGGTCTCGGCCATGAGACGCTGACGAAGGGTCCTGACCGGGACCGGGGTCGGGGCGGCGATGTAGGGTGTCGACCCGTCCCACGTCAACCGTTACCGAATCGACACAAGCGCTTTGCCGTCGCCGTCGATACGCGACGGCATGCCCGGCCCCGTCTTCATGTCCGGCGAGCAGGTGAGCCTCCACACGGTCGAGGAGGCGGACCTCGACGCGTTCGTCCGCGCCCGAAGCGACCCGGAGGTTCGCATCCCGCTGGGGGTCGACACCCCCGGCAACCGGGACACCCTCGAGACGTACCACGAGGAGACGATTTCGGGCGGCGACGGCTACTGGTTCGTCGCCGTCGCCGACGACGAGCTTGTCGGCGCGGCGATGTTCCCGACGGTCGACGCGTCGGCCGGCCGCGGCGAGTGTTCGTCCTGGGTGCTGCCCGAACACCGCGGGGAGGGATACCGGCGCGAAGCGCTGGCGCTGCTCCTCGAGTACGGCTTCGACGAGCTCCGCCTGCACCGCGTTCGGTGGGACGGCCTCGCCACCGACGAGGACTCCCGGGAGCTCCACGAGTCGCTCGGGTTCACCGAGGAGGGCCGGTTCCGCGACGCCGCCTTCCAGGGCGGCGAGCACGTCGACGTCCTGCGGTACGGCCTCCTCGCGGCGGAGTGGAGGGCGGGCTGATGCCCGGCCCGGCCTTCCTCCGCGGCGAGTCGGTCGGCCTCCACGCGTGGGAGGAGGACGACATCGAGTTCTTCCAGGAGCACCGCAACCGGGACGTCATCCGGCGGCCGCTCACGGACGTCACGCCCCGGAACCGCACCCAGGTCGAGGAGGAGTTCGAGGAGCGGCTGTACGGCGAGGACGACGACGGCATGGCCTTCCTCATCTGTACCGGCGACGAGGACGCGCTGCGCACCGGCGACGAGGCGGGGTTGACCCGCGTCGGCGAGGTGGCCATCCCCTGGGTCAACCAGCCCCACGGCTCCGGGATGCTCATGTACTGGATCGCGCCCGCCCATCAGGGCGAGGGATACGTCTCCGAGGCGACGGCGGTCCTCCTCGACCACGCCTTCGGGGAGCGCCGGCTCAACAAGGTCTGGGCGATGGTCATCGAGCCGAACGAGGCGTCCCAGGCCGTCCTCGAGAAGCTCGGCTTCGAGCGGGAGGGACGCTTCCGGCGAGAGACCTGGTACGAGGGCGAGTACGTCGACTCCCTGCGCTACGCCATCCTCGCCGAGGACTGGCTGGCCGACGGGTAACGCGGGCCGGCGGGTCGAGCGCGCGACGGTCGGGTACCACTACGGCCGGAGACGGAGGCATACGGCCACTACGGCCGGAGACGGAAGCTTTCGGCCGACCTCGGACGCCTCGGAAATACGGCGATTGAAATACCACCGGGCGATACCCGGCGCACGGTCCGACGATGGCCGACGCCTCCCGAACCGTCCTGAAGTACTACCTCTACCGGGCCACCGGCGGCCCCGGGTTCACCTACCCCATCTACACGCTCTTTCTCCTCCTGAACGGCCTGAGCTTCACGGCCATCGGCATCATCGCGACGGTCCAGTCCATCATCGTGGTCGGGGGCGAGATCCCGACGGGCTACGTCGGCGACCGCATCGGCCGCCGCAACAGCCTGGTCATCGCGTCGGTCCTCTTCATGGTCTCCAACGCCGGCTACCTCGTCGCGACCGACATCTGGGGGTTCCTGTTCGTCTTCGGGGCGCTCTCGTTCGGCCACACCTTCGTCTCGGGCAGCGGGAGCGCGTGGCTCTACGACACGCTGCAGGAACACGACCTCGAGGGGGAGTTCACCCGGATCAGCGGCCGGGCGGGGGCGATCGGCCGGGGCGTCCGGGCGCTCACGATGATCGCCGGCGGCCTCCTGTACGTCGTCGACCCGTACTACCCGTTCTACGCCGCCGTGGCCCTCAGCGCGCTCAACATCGGCTTCGTCGTGTGGCTCCCGAAGAACGCCGCCTACGACGCCGACCGCGGGGGCGACGCCAGCGGAGGCGCCCTCACCATCCTCGAGGCGCTGCCGACCATCCGGGAGCGCATCACCGCCCGGGAGCTCCGGTGGTTCGTCGTCTACATGGCGCTGTTCTCCGGGGCGCTGATGACGGCCGACATGTACATCCAGCCGGTCGTCCGCGATGCCCTCGAGCAGTCCGTCGGTCAGTTCCTGGCCGCCCGCGGCATCCACGAGGCCGCGACGCTCGGGTTCTTCTACGCCTCCTTCATGGCCGTCTCGGCGGTCGGCAGCGACTACGCCGCCGACGTCGAGGCCTGGCTCGGGGTCAAGCGGGCGATGTTCCTCCTGCCGATGGGCATCGCCGCCTTCTACCTGCTGCCCGTGGTCGTCCCCGTCGCCGTCTTCCCGATGTTCTTCGTCATGAAGGGCGCCAACAGCCTCATCTTCCCCATCTCGGGCCGGTACGTCAACGAGCAGATCGCCTCGGTCGGCCGGGCGACGGTCATCTCGGCCGTCGCCATGGTGCGAGCGGTGGCCGGCATCCCCTTCCGCGTCGGCAGCGGCGTGTTCGCCGACTTCGTCACCCCGACCGCGGCAGTCACCGCCCTCGGGGCCGTGTTCATCGTGGGGAGCCTCCTGCTGCACGTCTTCGCGCCCCCGATCCGCGACGAGGACGCCGCCGCGTTCGACGAGGCCGACGAGCCCGGGATGCCGGCCTCGCCGTAACGGAGCGCCCGGATTGGCCGGCCCGGCATCGACGGTCGCCCACCGACGGTCGACCCGGGGCGGGCGCGGCCCGGCCGGTCCCGACCCGACGGGCGCGGGTCGCCCGCGTGCGCGGCCGGACGGCGGCAATCAGCGTGAAACGGCGGGTCGCCCCGACCCGGGGGTCGAAACGACGCTGCCGGCCCGGCTACGCCTCGAGAGCCGCGCTGGCCTCCCGGAACAGCCCGTCGAGGATCTCGGGGAGCGTCGGGTGGTAGGCCCGGTCGGGCAGCTCGCGGACGTCGAGCCCGCACTCGACGACGACCTGCATCGTCTTCGCCATCGAGTCGGCGTGGTGGTGCAGGCCCTGGTAGCCCAGCACGGTGCCGTCGGCGGCGTCGACGACCAGCGAGGCGAGGCCCCGGGGGACCTGCTTGGTCTCGAAGACGCCGTCGTCGCCGGCCGGCCGGGCGGCGACCACGACGTCGCGATCGGCCGCGTCGGCCGCCGTCGCCGAGAGGCCGACCCGGGCGTAGGGGTAGACGCCGGCCCCGGTGAAGACGACGTGGTGGTGGGTGTGCTCGTAGGGCGAAAGCGGCTCGCCGGCGGCGTGGGCGAGGAGGTTCTCGGCCGCCCGGACCCCCTCCTCCTTCGCGACGTGCAGGATGGGTTCCCGGCCGTTGGCGTCGCCGACGACGAAGACGCGGTCGTCGTCCCGGGCCTGCATGGTGTCCGCGACCCAGCCCGGGCCGGGCTCGAGGGCCGTCCGCTCGAGCCCCAGCCCGTCCAGCGCCGGTCGGCGGCCCGTAAAGAGGAACAGCGCCTCGGCGTCGACGTGGTCGGGCGCACCCGGGCCGTCGACGTGGAGCCGGACGCCGTCGTCGGCAGCCTCGACGGCCTCCTCGTCGGTCTCGGTCAGGACCTCGACCCCGAACGCCTCGCGGTACAGCTCGAGGAGCTCGTCGCCGTAGGCGGGGTCGGCCTCGTCGAGGGGCCGCTCGTCGTGCTCGATGACGGTCAGGTCGACCCCGGCCTCCGCGAGGTAGGGCACGAGCTCCAGACCGACGTAGCCAAAGCCCATCACGACGCCCGAGTCCGGCAGGTCGGTCGCGTCGAGGACGTCCCGGCTCGTCCAGTAGTCGACCGCCTCGAGGCCCGGCAGGTCGGGGACGTTCACCGTCGAGCCCGTCGCGACGACGACGTAGTCCGGGTCCAGCAGCTGCTCGCCGACCTCGACCGTTCGGTCGTCGACGAAGCGGGCCGACTCGTGGTGGAACGTGACGTGCTCGCGCTCGGCGAGGTCGTGGACGGCCGCCCGGCGGTGGGCCGCGAACGCGGCCACGTGCTCGTCCTTGGTCGCGACGACGGCCTCGAGGTCGAGGGCCGGCGGCTCGCCCGCCAGCCGGTCGTCGTGACGGGCCTGATACCGGTGGGCCGCCGCCGAGAGCACCTCCTTGGAGGGCATGCACCCCCGGAGGATGCACAGCCCGCCGCCGGGCTCGCCGTCGTCGACAAGCGTTAGCTCGACGCCCGCCGCGGCCAGCAGGTCCGCGGCGGCGACGCCGGCGCTGCCGTAGGCGCCGACGAGGACGACGTGGGTCACGACGCCCCCCGGTTCCACGGGGCCGCGTCGAAGTCCACGAGCCGTCGCCGCTCCTCGATGGCGTCGATCCGGGCGAGCTCGTCGGCGGTCAGTTCCAGCTCGAGTGCCGCGTAGTTCTCCCGGATGTGGGCCTCGCCGGTGGCCTTCGGGATGGGCACCACCCGCTCCTTCGACAGCAGCCAGGCGAGGGCGACCTGGAACGGCGTCGCGTCGTGGGCGTCGGCGATCTCGACCAGCTCCGGGACGTCAGCGACCGCGCCCCGGGCGACCGGCGCGTAGGCGACCAGCCAGTGGTCGTGCTCGACCGCGTACGCCCGCAGCCGGTCCTGGTGGAGCAGGGGGTGCAGCTCGACCTGGTGGGCGTAGACCGGCGCGTCGAGGACGTCCCGGGCGACGTCGAGCTGGTCGGGCTCGAAGTTCGAGAGCCCCACGTGGCGGACGAGGCCGTCGTCGACGAGCTCGTCGAGCGCCGGGAGGGTCTCGGCCGGGTCGTAGGTCCGGATGGGCCAGTGGACGTACAGCAAGTCGAGTTGG
>JBDGPL010000229.1:0-9959 GCA_042219705.1 Halobacteriales archaeon
AGACGTTGACGTCCTGGCGGATGGTGCCGAGCCCGCGCTTGACCTGCCCGGTCGATCGCAGGAGCATGCCGATGCGCTCGGCCGCGTCCCGGGCCTGGGACGGCGAGCCGATGTCCGGCCGGGTGCCGATCTCGACCAGCGGGATGCCGAGGCGGTCGAGGCTCCAGCGCACCCCGGCTTCGGTCTCGTCGACGCGCTGGGCGCTCTCCTCCTCGAGCATGAGGTCCTCGACGCCGACCGGGCCGGCGTCGGTCTCGATCGCGCCGTCGCGGGCCACGAGCGCGGTGCGCTGAAACCCCGACGTGTTCGAGCCGTCGATGACCAGCTTGCGCATGACGTGGACCTGGTCGACGACGGTCATGTCGAGGAGCTGGGCGATCTCGAGCGTGGTGTCGAGGGCCGCCTCGTCCAGCCGGCCGGGCGGCTCGTCGTCCTCCTCGACGAGACAGGTGGTGTCGTAGCCGAGGTACTCGAACTCGCGGTCGACGCGGCTCTCCTCGAGGGCGGCCTCGTCGAGCTCGCCGAGCTCCGAGCGGGTCGGATGGAGGTACCGGGTGAACGAACGCACCGCGTCGTCCGGGTCCCGCCGCTCGGTCGGACACCCACAGAACAGCTTCGTATCGGTGTCGAGCTGCTGGTGAATCTCGAGGCCCGCGACGAGGCCGAGAGCCTCGTAGTCGTGCTCGGCCATCGGGCTGACTGGGAAACCGACGACCAAAAAACCGTGCTGTCGCGGCGGCGGCCGGGTGCTACCCGTGAACCGCCCCGAGTGCCGAACATGTTCGCCGGAGCACCCGTGTACGGCCCGCCGCTACCACGCACGTTAACCCGGTGGTCTTCCAACAATGGCCGACATGACGAGATACGACCGGAGAGGCGTCCTCAAACGCATCGGGACCGTGGCGAGCGTCGCCGTCAGCGGCAGCCTGGCGGGCTGCGGCAGCGGCGGGGGCGGCAACGGTGGCGACGGCAACGGCGGTGGCAACGGAGGCGGCAGCAGCGGCCCGACCGTCGACATGACCGACGAACTCGTCTTCGACCCCAAGTCCATCACGGTCAGCGTCGGCGATACGGTCACCTGGGAGAACGTCGGGAGCATCGGCCACACGGTGACCGCGTACGAGGACAAGATCCCCCAGGGGGCGGACTACTTCGCCTCCGGCGGGTTCGATTCGGAGCAGGCCGCCCGCGACGCGTATCCCGACCAGGGGAACATTCCCGCCGGCGAGTCGTACCAGCACACGTTCGAGACGGCCGGGGAGTTCGGCTACTTCTGCATCCCCCACGAACTCAACGGGATGACGGGGACGGTCGTGGTCGAGGGGTAACCCCGCCAGTCGCGAACGACGAGCCCCGGGCCTGCGGCGGCGAGGTTCTACGGTGGAGTGGGGTGCTCGTCGCTGAACGGGTCCCGGTCGGCTCGCGCCGTCCAACCGCGCCGTGTCGGGCCTGGCGATGCGGACGGCGCCAACGGCGGTCTGCGCCACCCGCGTCTCGGTGTCGAGGGACAGGCTGCGGACGTGGTGGGGGCGCCCCGGACGAGGTCGTTGCCCACGACCACGACGGCCCTCCCCGCGCCGGGCCCGGGGGCGTCGCGGTCCCAGCCACCGGGGATGGCAGGCCGCTCGTCGCGATGACGAGGGGCGTTGGATGCGCACGCGGTAGTGCCGCGTCCGGGTCGTCGACACGGTGCCCGCGTGGCGCACGCCGGCCGCGGCGGGAAACCCGATTCTCGTCCGGCTCGACGTCGTCGGATGCCGACCCACGGCGGGAGGCGACCTCGACGCGGACGGCCGGCGCAGAGCCGCGACCGTGTCGACGCCCTCGGCTCGATCGGTGACGCGCTCGACGTGGCAGCCACCAGACGGACACCGAGATCGAGCAATCGGGACGGGCAGGGTTTCCGACGGTGACCATCCACCGGCCCAGGCGGCCCGAAGGACGGTTGTCAACGACCCCACCATACTCGCGCTGACGCGCTCGTCGAGAGCGGGACTTGCACGCCGGCTCGGCGGCCGCGGCTGCGGACGCGGCCCGGGGCTCCGACGACGGCCGCCGCTGGACCGACAGAATCACCACTCGCCCGGGGCTACCACCCGCGATGACCGAGTTCGAGGCCGAGGTCACCGTGGACGACATCGTGGTCCGGGACACCCGGACCTCGAGCGCCGTCGACGAGCCCATCCGGGCCATGATCCTCGACATGCTGGCCGAGGAGGCGATGACGGCAGGCGAAGTCCACCGGGAGCTCGCCGATCGGGGCATCGAGCGGACCGAGAACACGGTTCGCCACCACGTCAACGAGCTCCGGGACGCCGGCCTCGTCGAGGTGGCCCGACTCGAGGAGGGCCGCGGCGGGACCCGGAAGTACTACGAGGCCAATACCATCGTGCTGTCCTACGCGCTCCCCGACGGCGCCGAGGACGCCGTCGAGCGGATGGCCGGGGCCGTCGAACCGCTCGTCGACGAGGCGGTCGGGCGGCTCAGGGCGGAGTTCGGGGGCGAGCTCGCCGACCTCGCGTCACAGATGGCCCCCTGCGCCCACTGCGCGAACCAGAAGTACGAGACGTACCTCCTGCTCACCGTCCTGCGCCGGGCGTTCGTGCGGGCCGAGACGGGCGGGTGAGCTGCCGGCGGGCGCCGGCGGTGACGACGCCAGCCGCGGAGAGCAGCCGGCGCGTCGACCGGTGGCGACGGGCAGTTCGTGGTCGGACGAGGACCGGCCGCGACGGTCAGCCGCCCGGCGCGGCGCCGGTGGCGGTCGACCGGGCCGCCCACCGCAGCCTGACGGCCTGCACGAGATAGTAGCCCCAGAGGGCGGCGAGGACCGCATAGCCGACGCCGAAGACGTACGCCGACCACGCCTGGGTCTGGTAGAAGAACCCGATGCCGACGGCGAGAACGGCCACGTTCCAGGCCAGGACCAGCGGCCGGTACACGACGCCCGGGAGCGCCTCGAGGGAACGCTCGGCCGGCCCGGTCCCGACCGGCAGGTTCCGGAAGGTGAGCAGGAGGCCGGCCAGCGCGACCGGGAGCGCCCACCCCATGAAAAAGAAGTGGAGCGCCCCCTGCTCGATGTAGGCGGGCTTCACCCACTCGACGCCGAACAGAACGAACGGCGCGAACCCGGCCGGGCCGAGGATCCAGAACTGGGCGACGAGGAGCGACAGCGACAGCGGGGGCCCCGAACTCGCGAGGTACGTCTTGACGAGGTTGTAGACGTAGAGGACGAAGCCCGCCCCGTAGAGGACCAGCCCCGTGGCGGTCACGGTTCGGCCCATGCCGATCCAGGGGCCCACGATGAGCGGGAAGATGCCGAGGGCGAACAGCGGGAACGAGTACCGCTTCAGGCGGTCGCTGTGGAGGGCCGTGTCGGCGATGCGGGGGAAGTAGTCGTAGAGCGTGCCGATGGCCGCGAACGCCAGGAAGCCCCAGGCGTTGGCGTGGACGTGGGCCTCCCGGAGCCCCAGCCAGCCGCCGGGGACCGACCAGACGTGGCCGAACAGGCCGTAGCCGTAGGCGATGCCCCAGAGGAAGACGAAGGGCGAGAGCAGGTAGAGCCCGACGGTGACGTCCGGACGGCGCTCGCTCGTGAACGCCATCCGGAGCAGGACGACCAGCAGCCCGGCCACGAGCAGCCAGATGGCGTACAGCCCGGCGTCGAAGGCCCAGATCTCGCCCCAGCCCCGGCCGAACCACAGGAGGAGGAACCCGGCGTTCAGCCCCAGGAAGTTCAGCCAGGTGTACCATCGCGGCGGGACCGGTCGGTCGAGCTTCGCCGCCATGAGCTGGGGGAGCATCCCGACCAACAGCTGGGTGAAGCCCCCGATGGTGACGTAGTGGATGTGGCTCCACGACACCCAGCCGAGCCGCGGGACGAGGTCGAACTGGGCCAGGCCGTGGTAGACCGCGAGTACCAGGCCGGCGAGCAGGAACAACGCGCCGGCGGCGTGGAACGGGGTGAACCCGGGGCGTTCAGGCATGGCGTCCAGGTCGGGGAGGACGGGGGATAGGGGTTCCCGCGAACCCGTCGGGGGCGGGCGAACATGTTCGCAGGTCCCGATAAGCGCCGGCGGCGACTACGCCCACCGAATGCCCCGGGCGAAGCTGACCCTGACCCTCCCCGAGGGGACGTGGATCCGCGACGTCTCGTCGGCCCACCCGGAGACCGACCTCCGCGTCGTGGCCGTGCTGTCGGCCGAGGCGTCCGGGACCGCCCTGCTCGAGCTCCGGACGGACAACCCGGTGTCGCTGCTCGCGGCCGTCGACGGCCACGACGACGTCACGTCGCTGGAGCTGCTCTGGAAGCACGACGACCGGTCGATGGTCCAGGTCGAGACCACCCAGCCGCGGCTGCTGTTCCCCATCGTCCGGGCGGGCGTCCCGGTCGAGACGCCCTTCGACGTCCGCGACGGCGAGGTGGAGTGGGAGCTCACCACGTCCTCCGAGCGGCTGTCGGCGCTCCGGGACCGGCTCGACGCGGGGGACATCCGGTTCGAGACGGACTACGTGCGGGACGACCCCCGCGACGGGGAAGGTCGGCTGACGGACCGGCAGCGCCAGGTGCTGACGGCGGCCGCCGAGCGGGGCTACTACGCGACGCCCCGGGAGACCACCCTGACCGAGGTGTCGTCGGCCCTCGGCATCTCCAAGGCGACCGGGAGCGATATCCTGCACCGGGCCGAGGGCACGGTCGTCGACTGGTACCTCGAGGAACACGCCGGCGACCCAAACTGAACTCGCGCCGGCGAGCGTTCAGCCGGTCCGCGGGACGGCGGCAGTCCGTTCGGGGCCCGACCCGAGCGAAACCTGGCTGACGATGGTCACGACCCGCCAGCCCGCGGGGGTGAGGGCATACCCGCCGTCGACCTTCTCGACGAGCGACCCGGCGAGCTTCCGGAGGTGGTAGTTGAAGCGGCCGCTGTCGGCGGCGCCCACCCGCTCGCGGAGCGCGGCGAAGCCCAATGGCGGGGCCGCCGGATTGGCGTGTTCGTGGGCCGCGAGCACGCTCACGATGCGCAGTCTGGTCTCGTCGCTCAGGAGGTCGAAGAGGGCCGCGAGGGCCCCGTCGCCGCCATCGAACGGGCGGTCCGGGGTCCGTGGGAGGCCGTCACGCACCATCGGCCCCGCCGAGCCGCACGGTCCGGATGGTCACGTCCGTGACGGCAGGCCGGCCCGCGTCGTCACGACCCCACCGGAGGACCGGATCGACGGCGTAGTCCTCCGCACCATCGTCGAACCGAAGGCTGGCGGGCGCCCCCTCGGCGAGCCGGGCCGTCACGGTCTGGCGGGCCGATGGGTCGAACCGGTTCATCTCCCGCACGGACTTGCCCTGCCGTACCGCCACGACCTCGACGGCCAGGCCCTCGGCGCTCGTCTCGAGGTTCACCCGGAGCGGGACCTGGTAGGCGGCAGCATCGTCGAGGAAGTCGAAGACGAGCACGGCGTCCTCGGCGTTGGTGAGGTCCGCCATCTCCTCGTCGAGCCCGCCGGGAGGCTCCGGGACGTCGATGCCGGCGGCACCGAACGTGCTCCGAAGCGCGTCGTAGACCTTCCGCTGGACCTGGGCCTCCACGCTGTCGGCGAAGCGGTCCCACTGGTCGTCGTATGGGTCACCCGCTCGACCGCCGGGATCGGCGCCCGCGGACCGCCGGTCGCCCGGAAACGTCCAGCCGGCCGCCGACGCCGAGTCGCCGAGTTCGGCACCGGGGTCGGCCTCACGGAGGCCCCGGTAGAGCACCTCCTCCCAGGAGAGGTCGAGCTCGCGTTTGCGACGTTTCATGCGCTCGAACACCTCGTCGTCGTCGATGGTGATGCGGATCTCCCGAGTCATATGTGAGTAATCTTCTTCAAGACTTATATAGTTTCCTGAGCAAACTCACATTAGACTCACATAATAGGGCGGGCCCTCCCCTCGGGGGGACGTGGCACCAGCCGCATCGGAGCCGTGAGCGTCGCGGTGCAACGAACGAGCCGACACCGCTGACCGGGTCAGGGACCAATGGCTCCTCCGCCACCGGACTACTGCGTCCCGGGGGTCGGCTCCTCGGGCATGGGAGTTTCCGCCGCAGACGAGTCCGGCGTTTCCCTCGCCCGGGGCGCCCCGTCACCGAACGACCGGGCCGAGTTCCCCACGACAAGTAAACTGCTCGCGGCCATGGCGACGGCCGCCACCAGCGGATTGAGAAAGCCGGCCGCCGCAATGGGAATGGCGACGGCGTTGTAGAGGAACGCCCAGCCGAGGTTCTGTCGGATGCGGCGGCGGGCCGAATGGACGACGTCGAAGACGGCCAACACGCCGGACAGGTCGCCCGTCCGGACGACGGCGTCGGCCGCGTCCGCCGCGAGGGCCGTGCCCGACCCCATGGCGATCCCCAGGTCCGCGGCGGCCAGCGCCGGGGCGTCGTTGGTGCCGTCACCGACCATGGCGGTCGTCCCGGTCAGCCTGAGCCGCTCGACGATCTCGGCCTTCGCCTCGGGCGGGATGCCAGAGAAGACCCGGTCGACCGCCGGGTGGTCGCGGAACCGGCGGGCCGCGCCGGCCTCGTCCCCGGTGACGACGACGATGTCGTGTCCGCGGTCGTCGAGCGCCTCGAGCCCGGCCTCCCAGCCCGGCCGAGGTTCGTCGCCCACGACGATGACGTCCCGAGCCCGGCCGTTCCAGCCGACGACCACCGGCACCGTCCCCGCCGCGCGGGCCTCCTCGACGCGGTCGGCGACCGCGCTCGGAACGGGCCAGCCCCGGTCCGAGAACAGGTCGGGATGCCCGACGAGGGTCGGCGTCCCGTCGACCCGGCCGCTCACGCCCAACCCCGGGTGGGTCTCGACGCCCGCCACCGCACGGTCGGCCTGGGGCGTGTGACGGGTCACGGCGTCGGCGACGGGATGGCTCGAGTACGCTTCTAGCGCCGCGGCGACGGCCATGGCCCGGTCGCCGGCCGGCTCGGTCACCCGCATCTCGCCGGTCGTGAGCGTCCCGGTCTTGTCGAAGGCCACCAGGTCGACGTCCGGCGCGGTCTCGAACGCCGCGGCGTCGGTCACCACCGTCCCGCGCTCGAGGCCCGCGCGAACGCCGGAGGCGACCGCCAGCGGCGTCGCCAGGCCGAGGGCACACGGACAGGCGACGACCAGGACGGTCAGGCCGGTCAGGAGCGCCTCCGTCGGGCCCGCGCCGCCGAAGGCCTGCCAGCCGGCGGCGGCCGCCGCGACGACCAGGACGAAGGGGACGAACACGCTCGCCAGCCGGTCGGCGGCGCGCTGGACGCCGGGCCGGGAGCTCTGGACGTCCCAGAGGAGGGCGGCGAGCTGCTCGGCCGTGCTCTGCGCCCCCTCGCCGACCGACACCACCAGGGCGTCGTCCAGGACGACCGAGCCACCGATGACCGCGTCGTCGGGGGCCCTCCGAACCGGCCGGGACTCCCCCGTCAGCAGCGACTCGTCGACCGCCGCGGTCCCCTCGACGACGGTCCCGTCGACCGGGACCCGCTCGCCCGGCCGGACGACGACCTCGTCGCCGGGATCGAGGGCCCCGACGGACACCTCCTCCTGGCCCGCGGGCGTCCGCCGCCGGGCCGACTCGACCCGCTCCTCCGTGAGGCCGGCCAGCGTGCCGGCGGCCCGGCGCTTGATGCGGCCCTCGTAGTAGTTCCCGAGGGTCACCGCCATGACGACGACGACCGCGATGTCGAAGTAGACCTCCGTACCGCCGGTCACGACGACGATGGCGCTGTAGAGGTAGGCGTTGACCGCGGCCAGCGCGACGAGCAGGTCCATGTTGGGCCGGCCCGCCCGGAGGCTGACGAACGCCCCCCGGAGAATGGGGTAGCCCGTGACGCCCAGGACCACGGTGGCGAGGAACCACAGGTTGAGCATGGACATGAGCTCGGTCCCCGCGGTCCAGGCCGGGTCCGCGGGGCCGACCCCGAGGTACCGAGGGTAGAGGAAGGCCGCATACCACAGCATCAGCGGCATGGCGGCGAACCCGCCGACCAGCAGCCGCCATGGCGGGGCCGTCCCGCGGTCCGGGGCCGCCGCCGCGTCCCGGGCCCGGTAGCCCAACCCCGAGACCGCGTCGGCGAGCGCGTCCCGTTCGACGCGGTCGGGGTCGTAGGAGAGCTTCACGACCTCGGCGGCGTAGCTGGCCTCCGCGTCCACCACGCCGTCGGCCCGGGTCGCCCTGGCTTCGAGGAACGCCTCGCAGGTCGCACAGTGCATCCCGTCGACGGCGAGATAGGCCGCCTCGACGTCCGCCCGTGGCTCGGGTCCGTCGTCGACGTCCGTCCCGAGCGCCTCCCGAACCGCCGCCGGGTCGGCCTCGGCCGGCGCGTCGAGCTGGCCCGCTACCTGGAGACAGCCCCGGCAGCAGAAGGTGCCGTCGGCGGCGTCGCCCGTGACCGGCGGGTCCGGCGTCGGCAGGTCACAGAGGTCGCAGGTCGACGCCGCCATCGGCGGCCTAGTCCTCCGGGATCATGCCCAGGGTCCGGGTGAACCGACGGAGGGTGGTCCCGTCCTTGTCCTGGAGGACGACCTGGAACTGTTGCTGTCCGACCACGGTGGTGAGCTCGTCCTCGTGGACGGTCCACTCGAACGGCGGCTCGTCGTCGACGAGGACCGTCTCCCCGCCGCTCCTGACCGCGACCGAGTGGACCCCCTGGGCCTCCGTCAGGTGGCAGTGGACGGCCGTCCCGTCGGCGCCGGTGGATTTGACGCACGCCAGGTCGGGATTGATGTCCGGCGCCCCCTGGCCGAAGGTGGCGTCGAAGTCGATGACGACCGGCGCGGTCGGAAAGGTCCCCACCACCAGGACAATGGCGATGAAGACCACGAGGCTGGTGTTCGGCAGCCGCTTGCCGGCCTCGCGCCGGCGGTCGTGCTGGCTCCGGCGCCACCGGAGCGCCAGCGGAATCACGACGAGGTGGTGGAACGGCCCGTAGGGGATGAGCACGGCGCCGTAGGCCATGACGTAGTGGAGCCAGGTCCAGGCGGGCTGGTAGGACAGTAGGAGGTTCCCCGCGGACCAGAGGAAGAAGCCGAAGAACACCAGCGCGCCGGCCTTCAGTACCCGCCAGCTGACGCTGTTGGCGTAGTAGACGGTCAGGACCGTGTTCCACGCTGACCGGACGAGGTCCAGCGTCAGTTCGACCGGCGACTCGACCGGTTGTTCTTCCGGCATGGTGTCAGGGGGACGACGGCTCGGGGCTCGTCCGACTCACGCTAGGCCCGCCGTTCGGGTGTCCTTTGGCGCGAACATCTTCGGGGTTTCGGACCGCATCGACGTCCAGCCCGGCCGGGCCGACGGCGGCCGGCCGAACCCGCTTGCGAACTGGCCGGGCTGGCGTCACCCAATCTGCCAGAGGTTGGCCAGCAGGTACCAGTTGAGGGCCCACATCAGGGCGAACACGCCGAGGAACACGAGCGCGAAGATGAACGTGCCCCGCATGGTCTGGAGGTGGATACCCTCGGCCGCGGCCTCGCCGCCGTCGGCCACGACCGCCGGGTCGTCGGGGTCCGCGCCGCCGTACTCGTCGCCGAACAGGAGCGACGCCACCGCGAGCAGAAGGAACAGCGCGCCGCCGGTCACGGCCAGGATGGCGAAGATGCCGAAGATCGCGAACAGCGGCGCGGCGGGCGCGAAGCTGAAGTCCGTCCCCGGGATGTCCATCACCGAGGGGTGCCGGCGGGGCACGCCGAACAGCACGCCGAGGTACATCATCATGAGCACCACGACGGCCATGCTGCCGCCGTAGAAGTACGGCTGTATCGTGGCGAGCAGCCCGCCGACCCAGTCCTTGCGGAAGACGAGCTTGATGACGTAGTAGGCCAGGCCCATGAAGGCGAGCGTCGTCCCCGTCACGACGGTCCCGTGGAAGTGGCCCGGGACCGCGAGGGTGTTGTGCCAGGTCAGGTTGAGCTGCATCTGGCCCATCATCACGCCGGTGATGCCGCCGAGGAAGCCGAAC
>JBDGPL010000023.1:0-2826 GCA_042219705.1 Halobacteriales archaeon
CGCCGGCCATCGTCATCCCGATCCCGAAGACGAACCCGCCGAACAGCGAGGCCGCCCCCCACGGCGGCGTCCAGAACCCGCGGAAGTAGCCGAGCGTCGCCTGGGCGCTCCAGAAGACCGTCATCAACAGCACGCCGACGAGGACGCCCTGCAGGACCCGGGTGTCCTTGAAGGCGAAGAAGTCGCGGATGGCGCTCACGAAGCAGAACCGCGCCTTCTGGAGGAAGACGCCGAACAGGAGCCCGACGGCGGCCGAGAGGCCCACGTACGCGAGCGGCGAGAGCACGGCGTGACGTATCCAACTCGGCACCCTGGGCGTTTCGGAACGGGTAACCGCCGTCCCTACTCCCGACTACCGGCGAGGCTCGCCCCTACCCGGCGTAACGGGCAATCCCCCGCGGTTCCCGAACCTTTTGACGCGTCTGGCGGGTTCGTCCGGCCAGCCATGAGCGAGCAGGACGAGCTGTTGAACCCCGCCATCGAGGACCCGTTCGCCGACGGCGTGTCCCGGCGGCGGCTCCTGGCGTCCTCCGCCGCGGCGGGGGCGACGGCCGCGACAGCGGGCTGTACGGCGAGCCTCCCCGGCGGCGAGGACGGGGCCGCGCCGACGGTCTTCGTGTTCAACACGGGCGACATGACGGTCAGCGTCATCGACGCCGAAACCGACGAGCTGGTGACCACCACCTTCCTCGGGGCCACCGCGTCGTTTCCCGCCAACCAGTACGCCCCGACGCTGACCGACAGCGACGAGGACTACCTCTGGCTCAACGTCTCCTCGGGGGTCAAGCCGGTCGGCGCCGGCTCGCTCTCGACCGCGCCGACCATCGAGACCGGCTCGGGGGCGAACTGGCAGGAGCTCACGCCCGACGGCTCGACGCTCGTCGTCAGCGCGCGCGAACCCGCCCACAAGCAGTTCAAGATCGACGCCGACCCCGGCTCCGACACCTTCGGCGAGGTGCTCGCCGAGCTCGACCGGACGGGCGAGCCCGACACGGGCGAGAAGAACGGGCCGGGCCCCTGTGACGTGACGGTCGGCCCCGACGGGGCGTACGCCTTCGTCCCGGACATCTACCGCGACACCCTCACCGTCATCGACGTCGACGCCTTCGAGATCGTCGCCCAGGTCGAGGTCGACCCCGTCGGGGACGCCGACAGCGTCCGCCCCTGGATGGACACGGCCGCCTGGGACGGCGACCTGCTGGCCGTCGAGAACAACGAGGGCGAACACGGCACGGAGAGCATCTGGGACGTCAGCGACCCGGAGCACCCCGAGGAGCTCGCCCGGCTCACGGCCGACGACGGCCTCGGCGCGCTGCCGCTCACGAGCGAGATCGGCCCGGACAGCGCCATCGCCTACGTCTTCACGCCGAGCAGCCAGGACGTCACCGTCGTGGACCTCGAGGACCGCGCCGTGGCCGACCGGATCGACCTCGGCGGGCAGGCCTTCGTCGGGACGTGGGAGCCAGAGCGCGAGAAGCTCTACGTGCCGGTCCAGTCGACGAACGAGGTGAAGGTCATCGACCACGCCGACCGGGCCGTCGTGGACACGATCGCGGTCGGCGCGAAGCCCTACGGGGCGACGGCCGGGACCGTCCGCCCCGAGACGGACGCCTCGGCGGGGTTCATGGCGTCGCTCGCCTCGCTCGGCCTGTCGCTCGGCGGCGTCGAGACGACCTACTGCGTGGCGAGCTGCCACTGCGGGAGCATGGACCACTAGCCGATGCCCGACGAGGCCGCGCTCACCCGCCGGGCCCTGCTCGCCGCGACGGGGAGCGCCGCCGCCACGAGCGCGGCCGGGTGTACGGGCGTCGTCACGCCCGCCGACCTCGCCCAGGCCAGCGGCGGCGTCGAGCGGCTCGCCGGCGTGGTCGACGCCGCCTGGCTCGCCGAGCACCGCGAGCAGGTCGTCGTGCTCGACGCCCGTCATCCCGAGCCGTTCCGCCAGGAACGCATCTACGGCGCGCGCTCGGTCGACGTCGAGGCGGTGACGAGCCGTCGGTCCACCCCGGACGGGCTGGTGCCGGACGCGTCCGCCATGGCCGGGGCGTTCGGCGCGGCCGGCGTCCGGCCCGACGACGACGTCGTCGTCTACGGCAGCAGCGTCGGGTCGCGCGTCACGCGCCTCGTCTTCGCGCTCGAGCACCTCGGCCATCGGGGCGACATCGCGGTCCTGGCCGGCGGCTTCGAGTCCTGGCCCGGCCGGGTCGGAACCGGCGACCGGGAGCCCGAACGGACCGAGTATCGGGCCCGGCCCCGCCCCAACACCATCGTGACCCGGACGTGGATCGCCGACCGGCTGGGGTCGTTCAACGCGGGCGGCCCCTCGCTCATCGACGTCCGGCCCCCGGAGGCCTACCTCGGCGCCCGGAAGGCCGCGGCGATCGACCCGACGAACGCCCGACACGGCCACCTCCCCGGCGCCGTCGACGTCCACTGGGTCGGCAACGTCCAGGGGCGGACCTTCGCGAAGCCGGCCGACCTCGCCGGCCTCTACTTCGCCGGGGCCGGCGTCGACGAGGACGGCACGACCGTCGTGTACGGGGCGTCGAACGTGAACCCGACCAACACGTACGTCGTGCTGCAGGCGCTCGGCGCCTCGGACGTCCGCCTGTACGAGGGCGGCTTCGAGGAGTGGGCGAACGTGCCGCCGGCCCGGCGGGCCGCCTATCCCGTCGAGACCAAGACCCGGGCGGTGATCGAGACCGCCGGCTCGGTCGGCGGCGGCGGTTCCGGGGCGTTCTCCTGTACGGGCTGATGCTGGCCGCCGTTCAGGATGATGTCGGGTTTCTCACCCGGTTACGCCGGCAGTCGTCGGCATCGCTCACA
>JBDGPL010000023.1:2836-3053 GCA_042219705.1 Halobacteriales archaeon
GGCGCCATCCCCGTCGGGGGGCATCCCGTCGACGCCGTCGCGGTCGACGGCCGGGTGTTCGTGGCGACCATGGACGAACGGTCAATCGACGTCGTCGACGCCGACGGGTCGGTGCGGACGGTCGCGACGGGCGTCCTCGGGCCCGCGCACTTCGCCCGTGTCGGCGACCGGCTGTTCGTCACGTGTACCGGTGGCGACGCGGTCGCGGCCATCGACG
>JBDGPL010000230.1:0-7804 GCA_042219705.1 Halobacteriales archaeon
TATCGGCCACCAGGGTTGGCGTGAACGCGACTGTCCCGCCCCCGGCCTCCATCGTGAGGGACAAAAGCGCCGAGAAGACCACGACGCCGACGCCGTCGTTCAGCAGGCTCTCGCCCTCGACCAGCGTCGCGAGCCGGTCGGGAGCACCCAGCTCGTCGAAGAGCGCGAGCACCGACACGGGGTCCGTCGGGAGGATCATGGCCGCGAAGAGCAGGGCGACGAGCAGCGGGACGTCGAAGGCGTGCTGGCCCGCGACGCCCAGGACCAGCACCGAGAGCAGCAGCCCGGGGACCGCGAGCCCGAGCATCAGCGGGAGGTTCGCCCGGAACCGCTCGAGATCGGTGGTCGCCGCCCCCTCGAACAGGAGCGGCGGCAGGAGCACGAGCAGGATGACGTCGTGGGAGAGCTCGATGCCGAGCTCGACGCCGAGGACCGATGCCGCCAGCCCGGCGAGCAGCAGCGCGACGGTGTACGGAAAGCGGCCCACCTTGGCGACCGCGACGCCGACGCCCGCCGCGAGGATGAACACGGCCAGCAGGTTCAGCAGCTCCGCCTCGAGGCCGGCCATACGTCCGCGTGCGACGGGCGCTCAATTAAGGGTAGCGCGCCCGGAACGGCTGTCGGTCGGCCGACGAACCCCGTCCTATCGAAACCGCTTCAAGCCCCGTGGACGTGGCGGGCGCATGCGCTCGGAGGCCGAGGTACGCGAGCAGTACGACTTCCTCCGCGAGGAGCTGGCCGACGAGGACATGCGCCACGAGGGGGTGCGCATGCTCTTCAGCCATTACGCCCGAGCGCTCGGCTGGGTCCTCGAGGAAGAGGAGGCCCTCTGAACGGCCCACCAATGAACCGCACGACCCGGCGACCCCGGCGCCGGCGGTAGTTTTAAGGTAATGCCGGGGATACCGTCGGGTTGACGCTTCGTCTTGGAGGGCCGAAGCGTCAGCGGGGACCAATTCAGGGCGGCAGCGGATCGCGGCCTTCGCGGTCCGCTTCCTTTCGACGGCCCGAGCGACGGCAATCCACTACCGACGACCAGGCCGACGGGCGTGGCCGCTACTCGATCGACAGGGCGCCGTCGGCCGCCGCTTCGTCCTCATCCCACTCGAACTCGAGCTCGACGCTCAGCTCGCCGACCTCGGCCCCCTGGGACGTCTCACGCTCGACCTTGACCTCGAACGTGGGCCGGGCCGGCGGCTCGACGGTGACCGTCCGCTCGCCGGCCGCGAACGTGACGGGCTCGCCGGCGTCGAGCTTGTCGGCCACCGACCGGAGGGCCCCCGCGATCTCGGCGCGGGTCTGTCGGCGCTCGTCCTCGAACAGGACCTCTTCGGGCATGGCAGAACGGAGGCGCCGGACGGGGATAAGTCGCCTCAATCGGAAACGGCCGTCCCGAGCGGCCGGCGTCGTCACCGGCCGGACCGATCGAGGTATCCGCCGAACGCCATCCAGGCCACCCCGTAGGGGCCCCATCAGTGCCAGGGCGAGCGCGAGGGGTCCCCGGCCCCGTGAGGAGTCGAACGGGCCGATCTTCGGGCCATGAACCCCGCGAGCCCCGCCTCAGACTTCCGTCCGTTCCCGGCCGTTGACGAGCACGTCGAAGTCGATGCCGGCCCCCTGGTCCAGCGGTCGTCGCTCGGTCCCGGTGAGCTCGTCATCGCTGACGACCGGATACCTGATCGTCAGGGCCTCACCCGCCGACACCCTGACGTGGGCGACCGCCGAGTGCCGGCCCCGCCCTCGATGGGGAGGACGGTTCCGACCTCGAGGGTCGCCTCCCGAGCTGCCGTGTTCCGCAGCCGATAGGAGGCCATCGGACCGGGGGGCGTCGACGCGAATGGCGAGCTTCGCGACGAGGAACTCGATGCCGGCCCCGCCGGTCGTGGTGATCCGGTTGGGCGCCCCGGTCGGGCGCGGCGACCCACCGGCGCCGGTCGAACAGCCCGCGAGGCCCGATAGCCCCGTCAAAGCGACGAGGAATCGTCGGCGGTCCATGCGCGCTCGAGGGGCCGGGCGGAGATAGCATCACGCACGCACTCGTGACTGACTGCGGTGCGGGCTCGTGACCCCGATGGCCCGACCGGACCACCCGGGACCGTTGCCCCGGCGCCGACCCTCCGACTCCGGCCTACGCCGACCCGATGGCGTCCCGGATGACGTCGGCCAGTTCGGCCGCCTGCTCCTCCGGGCCACCCTCGACCCACTCCCGGCGGCGCTCGGGCGCCTCGACGGACTCGAGGGATACGACCTCGGTTCGCGAGCCGGCGAGGCCGATCTCGTCCGCCGCGAGGCCGAGGTCCTCGTGGTCCCAGACGGTGAGCTCCCACTCGGTGTCGGCCCAGCGCTTGCGCTTGAAGTCCGGGAACCGCGGGTCGTTGACGCCGTACTCGACGCTCGCGACCGCCGGCAGCGGCACCCGCACGGTCTCGTGGCCGCCGCCGACCGTCCGGGTGGCCTCGAGGTGGTCGTCGTCGAGGCGCGCCTCGCTCACGTAGGTGACCTGGGCGGCGTCGAGCCACTCGGCGATGCCGGGGGGCACCTGCCCGGTCGAGGAGTCCGACGACTCCTCGCCACAGAGGACCAGGTCGACGTCGCCGAGCTCCTCGACCCCGGCGGCGAGCACCCGGCTGGTGGGGTAGGTGTCGGCGCCGCCGAAGGCCCGGTCGGAGAGCAGCACGGCGTCGTCGGCACCCATCGCCACGACGTCCTGCAGCTGCTCCTCGAAGAACGGCGGGCCCATCGACACGGCGATGACCTCCGCCTCCTCGCCGGCGGCTTCGAGGTCGTCCTTGAGCCGCAGCGCGAGCTCGACGGCGTTCTTGTCGGCGGGGTTGAGCTGGGAGTCGGCGTCGTCGCGGTCGAGCGTCATCGACTCCTCGTCGAGGGTGACCTCCTCGGGCTTCGGGACGACCTTGACCATGACGGCGATGCGTCGGGTCACGGCGCCACCTCCATCGCCTCGAGCTCGTCGAGCAGCGCCGGGAGCACCTCGAAGAGGTCGCCCTCGACGCAGTAGTCGGCGTGGTCGAAGATGGGCTCCTCGGGGTCGGTGTTGATGGCCACGACGGTGTCGCAGTCCTCGATGCCCGCCGTGAAGTGGACCGCGCCGCTGATGCCGGCCACGACGCAGAGGTCGGCCTTCAGCGAGAACCCGGTGGTGCCGATCTGGCGGTCGCGGGAGACCAGGCCCTCGTCGCAGAGCGGCCGCGTCACGCCGACCGTGGCGCCGAGCGCCCCGGCCAGCTCCTCCGCCAGCTCGAGGTCATCGCCGAAGCCCCGGCCGGCCGCCACCACGACGTCCGCGCTCGGCAGGTCGACGCTCGCGCCGACCTCGCGGTCGAGCACCTCGGTGACGACGTCGTCGTCGGCGAGCCCGGGGTCGAACCGCTCGACGGTTCCCTCGCGGTCGGGGTCGGGGTCGAGGGCGTCGAAGACGCCCGGGCGGACGGTGCTCATCTGGGGCAGGCTGCCGGTGGCCTTGACCATCGCGAGGATGCCGCCGGCGAACGCCGGGACGCCGCCGACGAGCTCGCCATCCTCGTCGATCTCCAGGCGGGTGACGTCGGCGGTGAGGCCGGCGTCGAGCCGGACCGCGAGCCGGCCCGCCAGGTCGATGCCGTTGTGGGTCGCCCCGACCAGCAGGACGCCCGGCTCGCCGTCGCGAACCGCGGCCTCGACGGCCGTCGCGAAGGTCTCCGGCCGGTAGGTCTCGAGGCGGTCGTCCTCGACGAGCACGACCGTGTCCGCCCCGCGGGCGACGATGTCGTCGGTCAGATCGTCGAGGGCCCCGGGCGGCCCGGCCAAAAGCGCCGTCACCGACCCGTCGAGGGCGTCGGCGAGCTCGCGGCTCTTGCCGAGCATCTCGTAGCCGACCGTCGAGACCTCGCCGTCGGCGGCCTCGAGGTAGACCCAGACGTCGCTCGCGTCGGTCATGCGGCCACCTCTTCGGTCGCGTCGAGGGCCTCGACGAGCAGCTCGGCGAGGTCCCCGACGGGCATCCCGGTGCCGGTCTTCTTGACGCCGTCCTCGAGGTTCTGGACGCAGTACGGACAGGCGGTGAGCAGCTCGTCGGCGCCGGTCTCGTCGGCCTGCGTGGCCCGCCGGTCGGCGAAGCGCTCGTCGAGCTCGGACTCCAGCCACATGTTGCCCCCGCCGCCGCCACAGCACAGCGTCCGAGCGCCGTGCTCGTCCATCTCGGTCAGCTCGACCCCCGCGGCCTCGAGCAGCCGCCGGGGCGCGTCGATGACCCCGGCGCCGCGGGCGAGGTAGCACGGGTCGTGGTAGGTCACCGTACGGTCGAGCTCACCGAGCTCGAGGTCGCCGGCCTCGAGCAGGTCCGCGAGGAATTCGGTGTAGTGGACCACCCCGGCGTCGAGGCCGTAGTCCTCGACGAACGTCTCGGCGCAGTGCGGGCTCGACGTGACGATGGTCGAGGCCCCAGTGGCCGCGAACTGCCCGGCGTTGGACTCGCTGAGCTCGGCGAAGAAGTCCGGCTCGCCGGTCTGCTTGACGACGTCGCCACAGCAGACCTCGTCGTCGCCGAGGACCGCGAAGTCGACGCCCGCGGCATCGAGCAGCCGGACGATGGCCACGGGGACGCCCTGCAGCGCGGGGTCGTAGGAGGGCGCACAGCCGACGTAGTAGAGGACGTCGGCCTCGCCGCCGACCTGGACGTCGACGTCGTCGGGGACGGCGTCGAGCCAGTCGCCGCGCTCGCTGGCGGGGCGCTCCCACGGGTTGAACTCCTCGTAGACGCTCCAGAGCGCGTTCTGGAGCCGGCCGGGGGCCTGGTCCTGCTCGAAGGCGTGCTCGCGGAGCCCGAGCATCGCGTCCACGATGTCGACCCCGCGCGGGCAGTTGGCCTCGCAGGCCCGGCAGGTCAGACACCGGTAGAGGGCGTCGGCCTCGCCGTCGCCGTCGAGCCCGAGCTGGGCCCGGCGCATGAGGTTCCTGACCGACAGCGGCTCGCCGTCGAATCGACCCCACGGGCAGGTGGCGGTGCAGGTGCCACACTGGTAACACGCCCGGGCCGCGCCGTCGGTCAGCTCGACCACCTGGTCCCAGGTGTCGTCGTCGAGCCGCGTGACGCTCTTGCTCACGCGTGATCACCGCCCGTTGGCCCGCCATCGAGCCAGTCGTCGCCAGACGACCCGCCGCAGCCACAGTCGCCGCAGCCGCCGGCCGCGTCGCCCGCGAAGCCGCTGCCGTCGGCCCGGGCCGGCGTCGCGCCGGACTCCTCGAGGTACCGGGCGACGATGTCGTCCATCTCGGTCATCTTGTCGGCGAACTTGCGGCCCTCGGCGGCGCTGATCCACTCCAGCTGCAGCCGGTCCTCGTCGAAGTCGTCGTCGCGTTCGAGCTTCGACTTCTTGCGCTCGTAGCGCTCCTTCGCGTAGGTGTTGGCGTCGATGTAGTGGCAGTCGCCGATGTGACAGCCCGACATCAGCACGGCGCCGGCGCCCTGCTCGAACGCGTAGTCGACGAAGTCCTCGTCGACCCGGCCCGAACACATCGTCCGGATGATGCGGGCCCCCGGCGGGTACGTCCGCTTCTCGATGCCGGCCTGGTCGGCCCCCGCGTACGAACACCAGTTGCACGCGAACGTGATGACCTTCTCCTCGGGGTTGGTCTCGAGCGCGGCGTCGATCTGGGCCTCGATCTGCTCGTCGGTGAACCCGGGCATCGTGATGGCGTCGGTGGGACACTCCGCGGCGCAGGTCCCACACCCCATGCAGGCCGCCTCGATGATGGAGTGGACCTCCTGGACCTCGCCCTCGACGGCGTTGTACGGACAGACCATCGCACACCGCGTACAGCCCGTGCAGGCCTCGGGGTCGATGCTGGCCACCAGCGGCTCCTGTTCGACGGTGTCCTTCGCGAGCAGGCCGCCGGCCTTGGCCGCCGCCCCGAGGGCCTGGTCCGTGGCGTCGCGGACGTCCTTGGGCGACTGGGCGCTGCCGGCCATGAACACGCCGCCGACGCTCGCCTCCGCGGGCCCGAGCTTCGGATGACGTTCGAGCAGGAAGTCCTCCTCGTCGCGGGAGACCGTGAGCTGCTGGGCGACGTCGTTCTCCTCGTCGGCGCCGGTCGCCCGCAGGCCCATCGCCAGGACGACGAGGTCCGACGGGACCTCGAGGGTCTCGCCGGTGTAGACGTCGTCGAAGACGACCGCGTCGTCCTCGATGGCGAGCGCCTCCTCGGGCGTGGCGTCCTCGTCGTAGCGGAAGAACCGCACGCCCCGCTCGGCGGCCTGGCGGTAGGCCTCCTCGGCGTCCCGGGTGAACGTCCGGATGTCCTTCGAGACGACGTTGACCTTGGCGCCGTCGGCGGCCAGCCGGTTGGCCTGTCCGACCATCGACTGACAGCAGTACCGCGAGCAGCCGCGCTCGCCGTCCCGGGAGCCGACGCAGCCGACGAACGTCACCCGGTCGGCGTCGACGCCGCCGTCGGCCAGGCGCGCCTCGAGCTCGCGGTTCGTGATGACTTCCGGTCCCGGGTTGTCGGCAAAGGCCGCGGGCACGTCCGCCAGGCCGGCGCCGGTGGCCAGGACGATGGCGCCGACGTCGAGGGTCTCGCCCGTGGAGAGGTCGACGGCGAAGTTCCCGATGTAGCCGCTCACGTTCTCGACGTCGGTGGCCGTGTGGACGGTCACGCCGGCCGCGTCGAGCTCGTCGCGACGCCGGTCGAGCAGCGCGTCGGCGTCTTTGCCGCTCGGGTGGAGCGTGTGCAGGTCGCGCAGCATGCCGCCAAGCTCGGGCTCGCGCTCGACGAGGTGGGTCTCGTTACCCTGCTGGGCCAGCGAGGTGGCGGCGGTCATGCCGGCGATGCCGCCGCCGACGACCAGCGCCCGCTGCTCGATGGGCTGCTCGATCTTCTCGAGCGGCGTGAGGAAGCTGGCCTTGTCCACCGCCATCTTCACCATGTCCTTGGCCTTCTCGGTGGCGGCGGCGTTGTCGTCGTGGACCCAGGAGTTGTGGTTCCGGATGTTCGCCATCTCGAGCAGGTACTCGTTGAGGCCGGCCCGGGCGACGACCCGCTCGAAGGTGGGCCCGTGGGTCTTCGGGGAGCACGAGGCCACGATGAGCCGGTTCAGCTCGTGCTCCTTCACCATCTCCGTGATGTGCTCCTGGGTGTTGCCGGCGCAGGCGAACATCACCTCCTCGGTGTACTCGACGTTGGGCAGGTCGGCGGCCCAGTCGACGACCTCGGGGACGTTCACCGTGTCCGCGATGTTCGTCCCGCAGTCACACACGATGACGCCGACGCGCTCCTCGCCGCTGACGTCGACCGGCTCGACGTCGATGGGCTCGGGCCAGGTCCGCTCCTCGACGTGCTCGAGGGCCTTCGAGGCCGCGCCCGAGGCCTCGGCGACGGAGTCGGGGATGTCCTTCGGGCCCGTGGCGCAGCCGGCGGCGTAGACGCCCTCCCGGGTCGTCTGGATCATGTCGCCGTCCGCCTCCGTGGCCTCGATGAACCCGTCGTCGTCGAGCTCGATGTCGAGCACGTCCGCGAGGGCCGACGTGCCCGCGCTCGGGATGAGGGCCGGCGAGAGCACGACCATGTCGTAGGCCTCCTCGACGAGCTCGCCCCGCTCGGTGTCCTCGAAGCGGACCACGGGCGTCTCGCCGCTCGTGTCGACCGCGGCCGGCCGGCCCCGCCGGTACTCGGCGCCCTCGTCGCGGGCCCGCTGGTAGAACGCGTCGAAGTTCTTGCCGTAGGCCCGGATGTCCATGTAGAGCGTCGTGACGTCGTCGACGCCGTGGTCCATCGTCTGGATGGCCTGCTTCGTCGAGTACATGCAGCA
>JBDGPL010000231.1:0-3083 GCA_042219705.1 Halobacteriales archaeon
CGTACTCGTCGACCTGGACGTGGCCCCAGTGGACGACCTCGGGGTAGTCCCAGCCGAAGTAGTCGTAGACGAACCCCTGGCGCTTGGCGGAGTCCTGCAGGTCGATGCCCCGGATGACGTGGGTGATGCCGAGGAGGTGGTCGTCGATGCCGCTCTGGAAGTCGAGCATCGGCCAGCACCGGTAGCCCGCCGCCTCGGACCGGGGATGGGGAGTGTCGACCAGGCGGAAGGCGACCCAGTCCCGCAGTGCCGGATTGGGATGGTCGAGGTCGGTCCGCACCCGCAGCACCAGCTCGCCGGCGGTGTACTCGCCGGTGACCATGGCCTCGAACTCCTCGGCGGTGGTGCCGCGGTCCTTGTCCCGGTGGGGACAGGCCTCGCCGTCGTTCTTGAGCGAGGAGAACGCCTCGGCCGGACAGGAGCAGGTGTAGGCCCCGTCCAGCGCGATGAGCTCCCGGGCGTAGTCGTAGTACGTCTCGAGCCGGTCGGAGGCCCGGAGGACCGCGTCGGGCTCGAACCCGAGGTAGTCGATGGCGTCGAGGATCTGGTCGTAGGCGTCGAGGTCGGGCCGCTTGGTCTCGGGGTCGGTGTCGTCGAAGCGACAGCAGAACCAGCCGTCGTAACGGTCCTTGTAGGTCCCGATGACCGCCGGCATCCTGGCATGCCCGAGGTGCCAGGGCCCGTTCGGGTTCGGGGCCACCCGCATCCGGATCTCGCCGTAGGCGTCCGCGTTCGGCAGCGGGGGCAGCGCCCGGTCGTCGGCCGTGGCCTCGGCGTCGAGCTCGGCCGCGAGCGACGGGTCGAGGGACTCGAGCCGCTCGCGCCTGGCCGCGTCATCGAGCGCGTTGACCTCGTCGACGACCGGCCCGACGAGGCCCGGTATTTCGTCGCCGTGCTCGCGGAACTCGGGGTGTTCGCCCATGAGCGGGCCCATGATGGCGCCGACCCGGGCTTCGCCGCCGTGCTTGAGCGCGTTGAACAGGGCGTGGGCCTCGGCGGCCTCGCGGATGCGCGCCGCCAGCTCCTCGTCCATCGTGGCTGGGACTACCGTCGGCCGGGAGAAAGCGGTTGGGGTTCCGGGCCACGCGATGACCCCGGCAGCCATCCGAAAACGGGGGCAAGCGGCGCCGTCATCCGCCCTGAAGAAGCCACCCGGCACGTCGACGAGCCGCCCGGCGGGGTCGGGCTACCCGACGAAGTAGGACCCGACCAGCAGGCCGAAGACGACGAGGCCGACGCCGAAGCCGCGCCGGTCGAGCTGCCCGGCCGGACTGAGCTCAGGGTCGGTCTCGAACTGCCCGCCGGCCAGGACGCGTTAGGCGGCCTCGGGATAGCGGACGGGTACGAGCCCGACCGCGCAGATGCCGCCGACGAGCACGACCCCGAGGGTGACGGAGCCCAGTGCCATGCTCGCCAGCGTGTATTCGTACATCGTCATGAGTGGTGCTGCCGCCGCGCGAACGCGGCCGGCGTATCCCCGAGGTGCGCGGCTGCAGCCACCCCACCCGGGTCACGACCGCTCCTCGAACGGCGGCAAGTCATCGGGATCGACGGCGCGGAGGCTGTCCGTCGAGTGGCGCTTGCCGCAGTCGGCGCAGACCACGACGCTCGAGCCCCGCTTTGGGCGCTCGAACGGTCGGTAGTCCTCACACCCGGTACACCGCAGGAGGATCTCCAGCTCGCCCATCGGGCGGCAGTCGCCGGCGAGGGACAAAAGTCACTCGGCCAGCCGGGACGTCAGTACCCGCGCTCGACGAGGTACACGCCGAGGTCCTCGAGGCGGTCCCGGGCAGCATTGGCCGGCAGCGCCTCGAGCTCGGCGACGCCGTCGGCGGCCAAGTCGTGGGCCCGTTCGCGGGCGTAGTCGAGGCTCCCGGCCGCCTCGAGTGCCGCCACGGCCTCGTCGATGTCGTCGTCGGACACTTCGCCGTCCGGCAGCAGTCCGTCGACGTCGACGCCCTGTTGGCTCGCGTGGACCGTGATGAGCGTCCGCTTGCCCTCGACCAAGTCGCTGCCGCGCCGCTTGCCGAGCGCGTCGCTCGAGACGGTCAAATCGAGCACGTCGTCGTGGATCTGAAAGGCCCGGCCGACCTTGACCCCGTAGGACCGCAGCGCGTCGACGGCGGCGTCGTCCGCCCCGAGGAGGACGGCCGGCACGGCCGCCGCCGCGCCGAACAGGACGGCGGTCTTGAGCCGGACCATCTCGTCGTACTCCTCGAGCCCCACGTCGGACCGGGACTCAAAGCCCACGTCGTAGGCCTGGCCCTCGCAGATCTCGGTGCAGGTCCGGGCGAGCAGCCTGAGGCCCCGGGTGGTCCGTTCGGGGGGCGTACCGGCATCGAGCAGGATCTCGAACGCCGTCGAGTAGAGCGTGTCGCCGGCGAGAATGGCGGTCTCGAGGTCGTACGCCCGGTGGACCGCCGGGACGCCCCGCCGGAGGTCATCGTCGTCCATGATGTCGTCGTGGATGAGCGTGAACAGGTGGACGACCTCGACGGCCATCGCCCCGGTCATGACATCGACGGGTCGGCCGTCGGCGTCGGGAAACGCCCGGTAGTCCCGGCTCCCGGGCTCGACATCGGCGACCGCCTCGGCCGCCAGGAGGACGATAGCGGGCCGGAGCCGCTTGCCGCCGGCCTCGAGCAGGTGCCGCGAGGCTTCGTACAGCCGCTCGGGCGGCGTGACCGGCAGGGCCTCGTCCAGGGCCGCGTTGACGGCGGCTCGTCGGGGTTCGAGGGCGTCCAGGACGCGCTCGGCGACCCCGTCGGTCATCTACTCGACGAGCTGGATGCGGTTGCCGTTGTGGGAGATGTGGAGGTCCCGCCCGGGCTCGTAGCCCTCGCCCCTGGCGATGTCGACGTAGCCCGAGATGCCCGCCAGGTCCTGGTGGGCCGGGATGACGTGCTGGGGCTGGACCGCCCGGAGCATCTCGTAGAGCCCCTCCTGGTTGAGGTGGCCCGAGACGTGGACCTCGTCGTAGATGCGCGCGCCCTGCATCTTGAGGAGCTGCTCGGCCTGGTAGCGCTGGCCCTCGTTGGTCGGCTCCGGGATGACTCGGGCCGAGAAGATGACCTTGTCACCGG
>JBDGPL010000232.1:0-6555 GCA_042219705.1 Halobacteriales archaeon
GCCCCCCGCGGCCAGCCAGGAACGAGCCGTCGGTCGCGAGGTAGTAGTCCCGGTGGTGGGTCCGTGGCGGGTGGGCGATGTGTGGGGTGGGGGCGTCGTCGAACAGGTCCCGGAGCCGTCCGTACCCGGCCATGGTCGGGCTAACCGCCGTGACGCCTTAAACCGTTGGGGGTCAACCCGCGGCCGTCGGCCGACCGCCGGCCCCGGAGCGAACCGAAATTGGCATTGACGTCCCCCGGGGAGCCACGGCGTGCGCCGCTACCGGAACCTGGCACTGTTCCTGGTGCTCGCCGCCGCCTGGGGGTCGGCCTTCACCGCCATCAAGGCGGGCCTGGCGTTCTTCCCGCCCGTGCTCTTCGCGGCACTGCGGTACGACGCCGCCGGCGTGTTGATACTGGGCTACGCCTGGGTCGTCACCGACCGGCCGGTGCCCCGGACCCGGGACGAGTGGGGGCTCGTGGCGGTCGGGGCCGCCTTCATGATCGCCGGCTACCACGCGCTGCTCTTCGTGGGCGAGCAGCACACCACGAGCGCGGCGGCGGCCGTCGTCGTCAGTCTCAGCCCGGTCCTCACCACCGGCTTCGCGCGACTGCTGCTCCCGGCTGAGCGGCTCACCACGGCCGGCGTCGCGGGACTCCTCGTGGGCCTGCTGGGCGTCGCGGTCCTGGCCCGGCCGGACCCGGCGAACCTCCTCGACGCCGACACGTTCGGCGAGCTGCTCATCCTCGGTGCCGCCGCCTCCTTCGCGCTTGGGAGCGTGCTCGCCCGGCGGAGCCGGGCCGTCCTGCCCATCGAGACGATGGAGGCCTGGGCGATGCTCGGGGGCGCCGTCCTGCTCCACGCGATCAGCCTCGGCCTCGGCGAGTCGCCGGCGGCCGTCCGTTGGACGGTCGACGCCCTCATTGCGCTCGGCTACCTGGTGGTCGTCGCGAGCGCGCTCGGGTTCCTCGTCTACTTCGACCTGCTCGACCGGCTGGGGCCCATCGAGATCAACCTCGTCTCCTACGCCGCCCCGGCGGCGGCCGCGGTGACCGGCCTGCTGTGGCTCGGCGAGCGGCCGTCGTTCCTGACCGGCGTGGGGTTCCTGCTCATCCTGGCGGGGTTCGGCCTCATCAAGCGGCGGGCGCTCCGGACGGAGCTCGCGCGACTCGGCCGTCGGTGATTGGGGAGGGCTGTCGTCAGTGGGAACCGTACGAGCGGCCGCCGACGAGCGCCACGAGGTGGAGGGCGAACAGGCCCAGGAACAGGAGCAGATCCCGGGTGGAGCCGAGCCCGGCCGCCAGGAGGGGCACGTAGAGCAGCGGGAGCGCGACGGCGCTCCAGAACGCGAGTGCGGAGAGGGGCTCGCTCAGGGCGCCCACCACCCGTCGGTGGCCGTGGGAGGGTGAATCGGTTGACAGTGACATTGCGGGGACTCGAACTGGGGATGGA
This sequence comes from Halobacteriales archaeon, assembly GCA_042219705.1. GTDB lineage: Archaea > Halobacteriota > Halobacteria > Halobacteriales > Hikarchaeaceae > JBDGPL01. The sequence continues at coordinate 1,432 of JBDGPL010000232.1, forward strand.
GCGCCACCACCTTATACACCGGAGAGCCTTCGGCTCGATTCCGTTCGTTTCACGGCTGGTTTCGCCCCGTCGCTACGTTTCATGTGACTTCATCCGCGGCCGAGGAGCGTCCGAGCGACCGCGAGACCTTTCATCAAGCGTGCTCAGTTGGTGACGGTGCCCTCCTTCGCTATGGACCGGTCTGGCGTCGGGGCGGGCAGGCGGCCTCGACTTCCTGTTGAACCGGGGTTGACCACGGAGGTCGGCGACCGGTCGTCGGCCGGACAACCCGCCAGGTGACGAGCCCCCCGTTTCATGTCGAGCTACCCAGGACACGATATCGTCGGCAGCCGGTTTCCAGTTGAAATGCAGGGGTGGGTCGCCGGCCGGTACCGCTCCGTCCCTGGGTCGCGGGGCTGCTTCGGTACGGTCGTGGGCGCGACGGCCGGGTGCAGCCCATTCCTGGCCGTGGACGGCCCCTTCTATTCGACGGTCCGCTGGTTGGAACCAACGACCGTCGGGCGTCCGACGGCCGTCGTCTGCCCGATGATTCCACCAGTTTCGACGGTTGTAACCACAAATTACACTTCCACCACGCTTGGCGGGGGTTTATGCCGAAAGCCGCCGAACGACTGGTCGAGGGAACTCCCCCCAAGTGTCACACGCCACGTTCCCTCCCTCCACGCCCATGCGCCCTGAAACCGACCGTCCCCGCCAGCCCCTCGGCGCCTGCCCCGAGTGCGGCGCCACCATTCCGGCCGGCGGGCTCCTGATCGAGTACGAGACGGCCGACGGCGGGTCCGCCAGGTATGCGGAGTGTCCCGCGTGTCGGGACGTCGTGCACCCGGCGTGACCGGCCGCTTCCCGTTGATCCGGTCGGGACCCGGTGGGTAGGCTATCCGTCGGGCGCGACCCGGGCTTCGGCCGGCGCGGCGTGGAACGGCGGGCTCGCCCGCCGGGGTTCTCCGTCCCCTGTCCTCGAGTCGGTCCTCCGGCGTCCCCCTCAGCCAGAAAGCCTATTCCGGTGGCCGCCCACCGTTCGAACACCGGCGTTGGTCCCCGCGACGTTCTCCCCCTACCCCCACGCGGGCCTGCCTGCTGGCACCCACCAACGCCGGTCCCCGTTCCGGGGCGTTTCCGCCCGCCGAGCGACCCGCTCGGTCGGCTCGACCCGACGCGCCACGCCCGACAGCGTTACGAGAACCCGCGGAGCACGCCCTGTCCGTCGACGCCGGCTACGTCGGGCAACGTCGCCCGCTCCGGGTGGGGCATGAGGACGGCCACGTTCCGGCTCGCCCCGAGCACGCCCGCGACGTTGTCCCGCGAGCCGTTCGGGTTCGCCGCCTCGCTGACGGTCCCGTCCGGCTCGCAGTAGCGAAGCAGGACCCGGTCTTCCTGTCGGAGCCGGGAGAGCCCGTCGTCGTCGATCTCGAATCGGCCCTCGGCATGGGCGATGGGCAGCTCAAGGACCTCACCCTCGTCGTAGGCGGCCGTCCAGCGGGAGTCGGTGGTCTCGACCCGGACGTGGACGTGCTCGCACTGGAACCGGCCGCTCCGGTTGACGGTGAACGCGCCGGGGACGAGCCCCGCCTCGGCCCCGATCTGGGCGCCGTTACAGACGCCGAGGACCGGCCGCCCGTCGTCGGCGGCCGCCCGGACCGCGTCGAGGACCGGCGAGCGGGCGGCGATGGCCCCGGCCCGCAGGTAGTCCCCGTAGGAGAAGCCCCCCGGCAGGTAGACCCCCGACGCGCCGGCGGGCAGCCCGTCCCCGTGCCAGACGATGTCGGCGTCGATGTCGAGGTCGGTCAGTGCCGCCCGGCTGTCCCGGTCGCAGTTCGAGCCCCCGAACCGCAGGATGGCCACCGTCACGGCGCCTCGGCCACCTCGATGTCGTAGTCGTGGATGGTCGGGTTGGCGAGCAGCCGCTCGGCCATCTGCTCGACCTCGGCCTCGGCGGCGTTGGCGGACTCGGCCTCGAGGTCGACCTCGAAGACGTCGGCGACCCGGAGGGCCGCGAGGTCGAACCCGAGCCGTTCCAGGGCGCGCCGGGTCGTCTCGGCCTCGGGGTCGAGCACGCCGGCCTTGAGCCGGACGGTGACCGTGGCGGTGTAGGCCGTCACAGCGAATCGGCCTCCTCGACTGCCGGCGGGAGCGGGGGCGGGTCGACCGCGGCCAGGGACCGCCAGTCGGCGACGTCCCGGCGCTTGGCCTCGGCCTTGGCCTCCTCGACCGCGTCGGTCCACTCGGGGTGCTCGCGCTTGTAGTACTGCCGGACGACCTCCTTTGAGACTTGTCGGCCGTCGTAGCTGAACCGGTTCTCGTCGAAGGTTCCGACGACGTCGGCCACGCGGACGGTCCCGTGGTCCCACAGGCACTCGATCTTGCCGTCCTCGTGGACGAGGCCCGCCTCGGCGGCCCGGTCGGTGACCACGCGGTTGACCGCGCGAGCGACCGACTCGAGCGTCTCGACGTCGGCCCGCCCGGCGATGGCGTTGGCTTCGTCCTCGTCGAGGTACCGGTCGGACGCCTCGAACTTGGTCGAGAACTCGACGATGGGTTCGTCGAGCGCCACCGCCTCGTCGGGCCACGTCCCGAAGTCCAGGCCGTGGTCGGCCGGCTCGGTGCGACGCCGCAGGCTCGACCCGACGGGAACCCGGTTCCGGAAGACGATCTCGAGCGGGACGAGGTAGTGTTCGCCCGTCGCGGCGTGGAACGCGTCGTAGTCGTAGTCCCGGCCGTCGTGGGGGAGCTCTGGCACCGCCGTGAGGTCGATGGCCATCTCCCGCGGCGGGGCGTCGTCGGCGTCGAGCCGGCCGGACTCGCCGTCCCGGACGACGCCGCGGTAGTGGGTCTCGACGCCGGCGGCCTGAAGGGCCTCGAAGCTGAACGCGCCGGTCGTACAGAGGCTCGCCCCCTTCTCGGGGATCCGGTCGGGCATCGTCCCCCAGTCGAACACCGAGTAGTCGTCGGTGAAGACGAACGCCCCTCGCCCGAGCTCGTCGTCGCTCGGTTCCTCGTCGACGCGGAATCGCTTGACGCTGGTCATTGGATGTCGTCGGTGGTCATGGCGGGTCGTCGGTCACAGTTCGAGCCCGCGGATCGCCACGCCCTCGCCGGACTCGACCCGGCCGACGACCCGGCCCCCGGTCGCGTCGGCCAGGGCGTCGGCGTCGTCGGCGTCGAGGGCGGCCACGAAGCCGGTGCCCATGTTGAAGGTCCGGTGCATCTCGTCGTCGCTGACGCCGCCGGCTGCCTGGATGACGTCGAAGACCGGCTGGGCCGGCGGCGGGTCGTCGACGACGTAGCGGTGCGCGCCGAGCCGCTCGAGGTTGGTCCAGCCGCCGCCGGTGACGTGGGCGGCGGCGTGGACCCCGTGGTCGCGCATCGGGGCCAGCAGGTCGACGTAGAGCCGCGTCGGCTCGAGCAGGACCTCGCCCACGGACCGGTCGGGGTCGGGCGGGAAGGGGTCGCCGTAGTCGTGGTCCCGCGACACGGCCTCCCTGGCGAGCGTCAGGCCGTTCGAGTGGACGCCGCTCGACGCCCACCCGACCAGCGCGTCGCCGGGGCCTGCCTCCCCCGGGAACCGGGCGTCCTTGGCGGCGACGCCGACGGCCGTCCCGGCGAGGTCGAGCCCGCTGACGACCTCGGGCATGACCGCGGTCTCGCCGCCGACGAGGGCGACGCCGGCCGCCCGGGCCCCAGTTGCGAGCCCCTCGCCCAGCTGCTCGGCGACGGCCTCGTCGGGCGTCTCGACGGCGAGGTAGTCCACGAAGGCCACCGGGTCGACGCCGGCGGCGACGAGGTCGTTGACGTTCATCGCGACGCAGTCGATGCCCACCGTCGAGTAGTCGCCGAGGGCCTCGGCGACCAGCAGCTTGGTCCCGACGCCGTCGGTCGTGACGCCGAGGTACCGGTCCCCGAGGTCGACCACGCCCGCGTAGGCCCCCGCGCCGGCGTCGTCGACCGCGTCGACCAGCGCGGCGGTCGCCGCCTCGCTGGCCTCGATGTCGACGCCAGCCCGGGCGTAGGTGAGGCCGTTCTCGTCGCCGTCAGCCCCCACGGGTCCCGCCTCCGTCCCTCAGGGCCGCGGGATCCGCCGGCACCTCGCGGTCGGTCGCCTCGCCGGCGATGTGGTAGGGATACTCGCCGGTCACACAACCCAGACAGAGGTCCCGCCGGTCGATGTCGAGCACGTCGGCGATGGCGTCGACGGACAGGTACGCGAGGCTGTCGGCGTCGACGGCCTCGCCGACGGCCTCGACCGACCGGTCCGCGGCGATGAGCTCCTCGCGGGTGGCCATGTCGATACCCATGTAACACGGCGCCACGACCGGCGGCGCCCCGATGCGGAGGTGGACGGCCTCGGCGCCGGCCTCCCGCAGGATGTCGACGAGCTGTGAGGAGGTGGTCCCCCGGACGATGCTGTCGTCGACGAGGGTGACCGACGCCCCTTCGACGGTGTCCCGGATGGCGTTGAGCTTCAGCCGGACGCTGCGCTCGCGCTCCTCGGGCGTGGGCATGATGAAGGTCCGGCCGACGTACCGGTTCTTCATGAGCCCCTCGACGAGCTCGGTCCCGGCGCCCGCCTCCCGGGCGGCCGCGGCGTAGCCCGACGCCGCGGCCCGGCCGGAGTCGGGCACCGGCATCACGATGTCCGTCTCGAGGCCGCTCTGCGCCCAGAGCCGACGGCCGAACTCCCGGCGGACCTGGTAGACCAGCCGGCCGTCGATGACCGAGTCGGGCCGCGCGAAGTAGACGTACTCGAAGAAGCAGTGGGCCGTCCGGTCGGGCGCGGCCAGCCGGTAGGCGTCGAAGCCGCTCCCGTCGGGGCGCAGTTTGACGAGCTCGCCGGGCCGGACGTCGCGGACCAGCTCGCCGTCGAGGGTGTCGATCGCCGCCGACTCGGAGGCGATGACGTAGCCGTCGTCGAGCTCGCCGATGCAGAGCGGCCGGTTCCCCTCGGGGTCGCGCAGCCCGAGCACGGTGTCGTCGTGCATGACGGCCAGCGAGTAGGAGCCGTGGAGCCGGCCGACGGTCCGTTCGACCGCCGGTACCAGCTCCGCCGACAGCAGGTTCCGGGCGATGTCGTGGGCGATGACCTCGGTGTCGCCGTCGGAGGTAAAGGCGTGACCGAGGTCGGCGAGT
>JBDGPL010000233.1:0-15984 GCA_042219705.1 Halobacteriales archaeon
CGTCGACGTCTGTCCCGTCGACGCCATCGACGTCGATCCCGGACGGGCCGGACGGAAGTAAGGACGGGCGGCTGGGGAACGTGTCACCCGCCGCCGGGACCGGTGCGCCGGCGTCAGGGCGTCAGCCGGCCGACCTCTAGCCACTCGATGTGGCCGGGGCCGTCGACCAGCGCGTACCAGAGCCGCTTGCGGACGCCGCCGGCGAGCCGGACGTCGAGCGAGAGCTCCCGTGGCGCGAACGTCACGTCCGGCGGGCACACCCTGACCAGCGCCTCGGAGTGGCCGAGCTCCTCGACCGACTCGACGGCGGTGTAGGTCCGGAAGTCGGCGCCGAACTTGAAGCCGGTCTTCGGCACGTACCCAGCGTCGCGAAGCGCGGTGTAGGCCGCGAGCCGGCGGTCGAACCGGTCGCCCTCGACGGTCCGGCCCCGCTCCCGTACCGCCCCGGCGCCGCCGTCGATGTCGAGGGCCCCGGCGGCGGCCAGGTGGGCGGCCTCGACGAGGGAGAGTTGGACTGGGCCCGCCGGGTCGCCCGCCCGCCCCGCTAGCGGCTGGCCGTAGAACGCCTCGGCGTAGAGCGCCGCCGGCGGGTTCCACGCGACCACCCGGTCCGCCAGCAGCGTGCCAGCGGCCGGGGGCGGCTCGTCGGGGGTCTCGCCGGCTGGCGAGGGCCGGGACGTCTCGAAGTAGGTCACCTCGCCCTCCTCGTCGACGACGGCCAGCACGACGTCGCCCAGTGCGCCGGCGGGCAGCGTCTGGCGCTCGCCGACCACGCGGACCCAGTAGGCCACCCCGTTCTCGCCGGGGCCGTTCCCGCGAGGGAACACCGCGAAGTCGGCGTCAGTGCGGGGGTCGGCCACCCAGCCCTCCCGGGCCGGCGCCAGGTAGTAGCCCCGCTCGCGGAGGTCGGCGTAGGCCAGAAAGCCCGCGCCGACGGCCTCGGGCTGTCGCTCGAGGAACGCGGCGAAGCCGTCCCCGTCGACCGCGTCGAGGTCGCCACGGAACAGCAAGTGGGCCGCCTCAACCGGGGCGAGGAGGACCTCGTTGCCGCCGGCGGGCCGGCCGTAGCCGCGGGCGTCGTGGAAGCGCTGCCGGGCGTCCCCGCCGACGCGCACGAGGTCGCCCTCCCGGTGGCCGTCCATGGGCGCCGGTAAAACGAGCGGCCGGGAAAGCCGCATCGGTCCGCCGACCGCAACGGCCGTAACCCCCCGCCGGGAAGCCCCGGCGTGGCCGACTCCGCGACCCGGCGGGCGCTCCGGTGGCTGTTCGGCGCCGAGGGGACGGTTGCGGCCGAGCCGGGGACCCAGGTCGTCATGGCGGCGACCGCTATCGCCATCGCGGGCATCTACGCGATGAGCCCGATCCTGTCGGCACTCACCGATCCGCTCGCCGTGACCGACGCCCGCGTCGGCGCCGTCATCACGGCCTACACGGCCCCGTCGGTCGTCCTGGTACCGGCGGTGGGACTGGCCGCCGACCGGGTCGGCCGGCGGGACCTGCTGGCCGGCGGGCTCGTGCTCATCGGCGCCGGCGGGGTCGCGGTGGCGTTGGCGTCCGACTTCTCGACCGTCCTCTTCCTCCGGGCCGTCCAGGGCGTCGGCTTCGCCGCCGTCAACCCGCTCGGCGTCACCGTCCTCGGCGACCTGTTCGAGGGGTCCCGGGAAACGACCGCCCAGGGACTCCGCGCGGCGGGCATCAACGCCGCGGCGCTGGTCGTCCCGCCGGTGGCGGGGGCCCTCGTCCTGGTGGCCTGGCAGTCCCCCTTCCTGCTCTACGCGGCCGCCTTCCCGGTGGCGGCCTGGGCGTGGTTCACGCTGCCGGCGGACCCGCCGACCAGCGAGGTGCGAACCCTTCGGGGATACCTCGGCGAGCTCCTCGCGCTACTGCGCCGGCCCGCCCTCGCCGCCATCCAGCTCTCGTTCGTCGCCCGGTTCGCCCTCGCGGTCGGCTACTACGCCTACATCTCGGTCTTCTTGACCCGGGCCTTCGGCACGTCCGCCGTCGGGAGCGGGCTCGTCGTCGCCGGGGTCAGCCTGGCGGCCCTCGCCGGTTCGACCCAGGTCGGCCGGCTCGTCGCCGCTCGTGACGGCTTCGGCGTCCTGGTGTCGGCCCTGCTGGCCGTCGGCGGCGGCCTGGCGATAATGGGAGCCGCGCCGTCGCCCCTCGCGGTCGGCATCGGCGGCATCCTCCTCGGGGCCGGCGTCGGGGTGTCCGCGCCGGTCCAGAAGAGCCTGGTCAACCGGCTCGCGCCGGCCCGGCTCCGGGCCGGCGCCGTGTCGTCCGCGCTGCTCTTTCAGAGCATCGGGCAGGCCATCGGCCCGGCCGTCCTCGGGGTGCTCGTGGCGTGGTACGGCGTGGTCGCCGCGTTCGTGGTCTTCGGGGTGGCCGGCGGGGCCGCCTCGGCGCTCGCCGTTGCCGTCGCCGCCCGGGCGCACCGGGCGGGCGACCGCTGACCTCGCGGCGGCTCAATCGGCGGTTCCCGCCAGCGCCGGCCCTGGGCACGACGCATCGAGACACCGCCGACCGGTCGTCGTCTCGAACGCCGGGAGGCCGCAGGCGGCGCAGTCACCGTCGACGACGCCTGCCGGGAGCCTGAACGCGGTCTCGCAGTCCGGATAGGCCTCACAGCCGACCAAGAGCCCGCCCCGGCGGAGCACGCGTAGCGGGGCACCGCAGGCCGGGCAGTCCCACGCCCCGTCGAACCGGTCCCGGACCCGGTCGTCCAGGGATTCACAGTGCCGGTCGACGCAGAGCTCGAAGGCGGCCCCGCGCTCGATGCGCATGGTCGGGAGGCCGCAATCGTCGCAGGTCGATTCGAGCAGCTCGGCGTCCCGGGGGAGGCCGTGGCGCCGGTCGCCGCCGGGGCACTCGACGGCGGTGGGGGTGCGGACCAGTGGACCGTCACAGTCGGGACACGTCCCGGCCGGCGAGCCGACGCCGGACACCGGGAACCGGGACAGGCCGTGCTTCTCGTGGCAGGTGACGACGAGCCGTCGGTCCCCCTCAACGGCCTCGATGACCGGCTCGCCGTTCTCGGTCCGGGTCGTCACCGACTCGGCGCGGGTCAGCCAGGCCGCCGGGCGGTAGCCCCCGCGGTCGTGGACCAGGACCGTGTCGTCGGGTTTCACGACGGCGAGCACGGCGCCGCGCTCCTCGCGTCGGGTGTCGTCCTCGTTCTCGAACTGCAGCGTGCAGTCGCCCGCCAGCACGTGGATGGTCTCCTCGGGCATGGCCGCCCCTTGGGCGCGTCTTCACGGATAAACCTCAGGGCGCTCGAGGGGCCGTGGCCGTCCCGGCGTCACTCGACCGCGACCGCGCGGGTCTCGACGACCGGCGGGAGCGGCAGGTCCGGGAACCAGACCTCGACGTCGAACGCGAGCGGTTCCTCGGCGCCGAAGATGCCCACGGGGAGCGTCACCGGGCCATCGAGGTAGGCCGACTTCGCGGTCATCTCGACGCCGTTGACGGTCACCCGGCAGTGCGCGCGGGCCCCGCCGGCCGTCGACGACACGGCCACCTCCCGGAACGCCGATTCACCGCGATCGACCGCCTCGGGGAAGTCACCCCAGTCGACGGCCACGGCCGGGAGGGTCCGGGCGTTGGCGACCACCCGCTCGGCGACGCCCTCGGCGAGGCCGGCCTCGACCAGGCCGGCGACGCCCGCGTCGCGTACCTCCGCGGGCGTCGACAACCCCTCGGCGGCGAGCCGCTGGGCCCGGCCCGCGCCGACGCCGTCGATGGCCGTCAGCCCGACCGCGTCGGGGTCGACGCCGTGCTCCAGCCGGGCCTCGACCCGGCGAACGCGGTTGGCCCCGCGCGGGTCGTCGAACCGGTCACAGCACGCCCGGAGCGCGGCGAGCAGCCGCAGGGCGTTCTGCCGGATGACCCAGGCGTCGCCGGCCAGCGCGTCGGGCACCTCGCCGTCGAGGCCCGACCGGAGGATGGCGAGGACCTTCCGGGTTCCCGGGGCGAGCTCCCCCCGGTCCGGACCGAGGACCGCCCGGACCGCCTCGCGCTCGTCCTGCCGGGCGCTGACGCTGTCGAACTCGGCCGCGCGGGCGACACACCGGAGGACGGCGTCCACGTCGTCGGCCCCGTCGGTCGCCAGGTCGTGAAACCCGGCGGCGGTGTCGAGCCGGAGGTAGAACGCGGTGGCGAGCTGGCCGAGGGTCGTTGCCTCGAGGCGGCCGTCCTCGCGGACGAGGAAGCCGCGGTCGACGAGGGCGTCGAGGGAATCGCGGACCCGCCCCTCCAGGGACGCCACGTCGTAGGCGTCGGGCCGACTGCGCGCCCGGACGTAGTAGAACGTCGACTCGAGCCAGTCCAGGGCCGCCTCGAGGCCGTCGACGGCGCCCGTCGCGACCTCGGCGACCAGGTGGCCGTCGAGCTCCTCGCCCAGCCGGGATTCGAGGGGCGTGCCCTCCGCAAGCAGCCGCCGGTAGCGGTCGGCCTCCTCGGGGTCGCAGACGACCCAGCCGTAGCCGACGTCGTCGTAGTCTGGCCGGCCAGCCCGACCGAGCATCTGGAGGACGTCCACCGGGCTCATGTCGACCTCGCCCTCCAGCGGGTCGTGGTACTTCGTGTCCCGGATGACCACACACCGGGCGGGGAGGTTGACCCCCCAGGCGAGCGTCGAGGTCGAGAACAGCAGCACGACGTGGCCCTCCCGGAACCACCGCTCGACGAGGTCCTTGTCGGCCTTCGCGAGGCCGGCGTGGTGGAAGGCGACGCCGTCGAGCACCGACTGCCGGAGCGTCTCGTTTGCGAGCTGCTGGGCCGCCTGGTGGAAGTCGAAGTCGCCCCTGGCGCCGACGGGGACGTCCCGGCCGGCGAGCTCGTCGCGGGCCTTCTCGGCCGCGCGGACGGTGTCCCGACGGGATGACACGAAGACCAGCGCCTGGCCGTCGTCACGGAGGTGTGGCTCGGCGAGGTCGAGCGCACGGTAGAGCCGGCGGTACTTGTCGGCGAAGGCGTTCTCCCCGTGGGTGTAGGTCTCGACGCCGGCGTGGAGCTCGACCGGACGGTAGTCGTCGCCGTACGCGAACGTGGCCTCGGGCGGCGCGTCGAGCCAGTCGGCGACGTCCTCGATGTTGGGCATCGTCGCCGAGAGCGCGACGACGCGCGGGTCGGCGAGCCGGCGGAGCCGCGCGATGGTCACCTCGAGGACGCTGCCCCGGCGCTCCGAATCGAGCAGATGGACCTCGTCGATGACACAGCAGTCGACGTCGGTGATGAAGCCGTAGCGCGCCGAGTCGTGCTTGCGGGTCGCGGAGTCGGCCTTCTCCGGCGTCATGACGAGGACGTCCGCGCGCTCGGCACGCCGCGGGTTGAGGTCGCGCTCGCCGGTGACGACGTAGACCGAGTGGCCCAGGTCCTCGAAGCGGCTCCACTCCCGCTCCTTCTCGTTGGTCAGCGCGCGCAGCGGGGCGATGAAGAGGGCCGTACCGCCCTCCCGGAGCGTCTTGACGATGGCGAGCTCGGCGAGGGCGGTCTTGCCGCTCGCGGTCGGGGCGCTCGCGACGACGTTTTCGTCGGTCTCGAGCAGGGCGGGCAGCGCCTCGCGCTGCATCCGGTTGAACTCGGCGAAGGGAAAGGCGTCGGCGAAGTCGGGGACCGCCTCGGCGACGCGCACGGACTGGGGTGCCGCCCGGAGGGGGATAGGCGTTTCTCTCGGGCGGCCCACCGGAGCGGAACTGTCGCCGCCCGGCGACACGGGCGGCTCGTCGTGTCATCCCCCGGTGGCTTCGGCCGCCGACCGCCGCAGCATCCCGTCGGCCGTCTTCCACCGGTAGTACCAGCCGGCCCCGACCGCCGCCACGAGGTTCGACAGCGTGATGGCCCAGAACGCGGCGTGGACGCCGAAGCCCAGCCAGAGCCCGCCGGCGGCCGCGACGGGCACCCGGACGGCCCAGTACTGCAGCAGCGTCGCGACCATGCTCGTCCGGGTCCGTCGGGCGCCGTTGAACCCCGCCAGCAGCAGGTACGTCGCCCCGAGGCCCGGGTAGCCGTAGGCGAGGATGCGGAGGTAGTCGACCGACAGTGCCGCCGCCGCGGCGGACGCCCCCGGGACGAACAGCCCCACGAGCGGGCCCGGTGCGAGCCACTGGGCCACGCCGAGGACCGAGAGCCCGGCGACCGCGATGGCGACGCCGAGCCAGGTCGCCCGGCCGGCCCGTGCCGGCTGGTCGGCCCCGAGGTTCTGCCCGACGACGGACTGGGCCGCCTGCTGCAGGCCGATGGCCGGGATGACCGCCACGCTCGCCACGCGCATGCCGATGGTGTAGGCCGCGAGGCCGGCCGCGCCCCCGGTAGCGGAGACGACCCCGACGACCGCGACCCGGGCGGCCTGCTGGCCCAGCGACTGGCCCGCGTTCGGCAGCCCGACGTCGACGATCTCCCGGAGCGTCCCACCGTCGACGGTGAGGGCGTCCCGGGTGTACCGCAGGCCCTGCCGGCCGCCCCGCACCAGCCCGAGCCCGAGGACGAACCCGGCGCCGTATCCGATAACGGTCGCAAGCGCGGCGCCCCGGACGCCCAGCGCCGGGGCGCCGAACCAGCCGAAGATGAGGACCGGGTCGAGCAGGATGTTCAAGCCGACGGCGAGGACGTTGATGAGGAACGCCCCGCGGGTGTCACCGACGCCGACCAGCCCGGCCTCCAGGGAGTCCGAGGCGAACAACACCGGGAAGCCGAGCGCGTAGACGGTCAGGTACGGGACCGCGAAAGCGGCCACCGCGGCCCCGGGGACGAGCAGGCCCACCAGCGACGGCGCCAGGGCGGCCGTGACGGCCCCGGTGGCCAGCCCGACGGCCACCGAGAGGCCGAGGCCGTTGACCGCGGCGCGCCGGAGGCCGGGGCGGTCGTCCTCGCCGGCTCGCTGGGCGACGACCACCTGGGTCCCGACGAACCCCACGGCGAGCAGCGCGTAGGCGACCCCCAGCACCGGGATGACGAGGCCCACCCCGGCGACGGCATCCTCCGACAGCCGGCCGAGCCAGAAGACGTCGACGACCTGGTTGGCGATCTGGACGAGGTTCTGGGCGATGAGCGGCGCCGCGACGAGCAGGAGGGCTCGGCCGAGCGGACCCTGGGTGATGTCCTCGCGGTCGACCGACAACATTCCGGGAACCCATCACGTATCGACGCAAAAAGCCTACCGGTCGCCGCGTACGGGTGCGCCCGGCGCTGTACGACGCCGAATTCGGTATGACCGGAATCGTCCCCTCGTACCAGGAAGGTGAAATATCGGCGAATCCCGGCGGCCGGCGGCGGCCACCGGTCGACCGTCGCGGTTGGGACACGCTTTTGGCCGCCGCGGGCGTCCGTCCGTCGATGGCCGAGTCCCGTGGCCGCAAGCCCGACTGGCTCTCGATGCGGCCGCCGGCGGGCGAGCGGTTCACCGAGATCAAGCGGTCGCTCTCCGAGCGGGACCTGAACACCGTCTGCGAGGAGGCCAACTGCCCGAACCTCGGGGAGTGCTGGAGCGGCCGGGACGGGCCGGGAACGGCCACGTTCATGCTCATGGGCGAGCGGTGCTCGCGGGGGTGTAACTTCTGTGACGTCGAGACCGGCGGGATGGCGCCGCTGGACCCCGAGGAGCCCGCGAACGTCGCCGACGCGGTGTCCGACATCGGGCTGGACTACGTCGTACTGACGTCCGTCGACCGGGACGACCTGCCCGACCAGGGCGCCGGCCACGTCGCCCGGACCGTCGAGGCCGTCAAGGCGCGCGACCCGGACGTCCTCGTCGAGGTGCTCGCGCCGGACTTCCGGGGCGAGCCCGACCTGGTCCGCCGCGTGCTCGAGGCGGAACCCGACGTCTTCGCCCACAACGTCGAGACGGTCGAGCGGCTGCAGTGGCCGGTCCGGGACCGCCGGGCCGGGTACGAACAGAGCCTCGGCGTGCTCCGGCAGGCCGACCGCGAGTTCGACGGCTACACCAAGACCTCGCTGATGCTCGGCGTCGGCGAGCACGACCACGAGGTGTACCAGACCCTGCGGGACCTGCGGGCGGCCGGCGTCGACATCGTGACCCTGGGGCAGTACCTGCAGCCCTCCGCCTCGCACCTCGACGTCGTCGAGTACGTCCACCCGGCCAAGTTCGACGCGTGGAGCGACGTCGCCGAGGACGAGCTCGGCTTCCTCTACTGTGCGAGCGGGCCGCTGGTCCGGTCGTCGTACCGGGCGGGCGAGCTGTTCGTCGACGCCGCCCTGCGCGACGGCCGGTCGGTCGAGGCGGCCCGCGCCGCCGCGCGGACCGGCGCCGACTAGGGACCAGACGGCCGTCCAGTTCGCCGCCGGGAGCGCCCCGAGGGGCAGTACGTTCGTCCACTTCTCCACCCACCACACCGTCGTTTCGGCGGGAACGACCTCAATCGTTCGCCATCCGTTCACAATTATCACGGTTCGGCGGTCCCCCCTGATTTTTCGTGACGAAACCCCTAAGAGGCGAGCGAGGGTACCGGTCGGGTATGTCGGGAGGACAGCCGTGAGTACGCTCCAGCGCGACCCCGACGACCGGGTACAGGTCCTCGACGAGGACGGCCGCGTCCTCGAGGGGGCGACCGTCCCGGATCTCGACGACGAGGTGCTCGTCGACATGTACCGTTACATGCGGCTGGCGCGCCACTTCGATGAGCGCGCGGTGAGCCTGCAGCGGCAGGGCCGGATGGGGACGTATCCGCCGCTGTCGGGCCAGGAGGCCTCCCAGGTCGGCTCCGCGCTTGCCCTCGAGGCCGACGACTGGGTGTTCCCCTCCTACCGGGAGCACGCCGTCCTCCTCACCCGGGGGATCTCGCTGAAGCGGACGCTGCTGTACTGGATGGGTGACGAGCACGGCAACCAGATCCCGGCCGAGCACAACGTCTTCACGGTGGCCGTCCCCATCGCGACCCAGATCCCCCACGCCACCGGGGCGGCCTGGGCAGCGAAGCTCAAGGGCGACGACCAGGCCGCCATCGTGTACTTCGGCGACGGGGCGACCTCGGAGGGCGACTTCCACGAGGGCCTGAACTTCGGCGGCGTCTTCGACGTGCCGGCCATCTACTTCTGTAACAACAACCAGTGGGCCATCTCGGTGCCCCGGGAGCACCAGACTGCCGCGGCAACGCTCGCCCAGAAAGCCAGCGCCTATGGCTTCGAGGGCGTGCAGGTCGACGGGATGGACCCGCTGGCCGTCTACCAGGTGACCCGAGCGGCGGTCGAGAAGGCCCACGACCCCGGCGAGGACGAGCGCCGACCCACGCTCATCGAGGCGGTGCAGTACCGCTTCGGTGCCCACACGACCGCCGACGACCCCTCGGTCTACCGCTCCGAGGCGGAGGTCGAGGAGTGGAAGCGCCGGGACCCGCTGCCCCGGCTGGAGACCTTCCTGCGCGAGACCGGCCGGCTCGACGACGAGGCCGTCGAGACCATCGAGAACGCCATCGCCGAGGAGGTCGCCGACGCCATCGAGGCGGCCGAGGACGCCCCGCGGCCGCACCCGGACGACATCTTCGACTTCGTGTACGAGGAACCCACGCCCCGGGTCGCCGCCGGCAAGGCGTCCCTGCGCGAGCTGCGGGAGCGCCACGGCGACGACGCCATCCTGGAGGACTGACATGAGCGAAGCAGCCCAGACCGAGACGACCCAGGAGTTGACCCTCGTGCAGGCGGTCCGCGACGGCCTGCGCGACGAGATGGCCCGCGACGACGACGTCCTCGTCATGGGCGAGGACGTCGGCCGGAACGGCGGCGTCTTCCGCGCCACCGAGGGGCTCTACGAGGAGTTCGGCGAGGACCGCGTCATCGACACGCCGCTGGCGGAGTCGGGTATCGTCGGCACCGCCATCGGGATGGCCGCCTACGGCCTGCGCCCGATCGCGGAGATTCAGTTCATGGGGTTCATCTACCCCGCCTTCGACCAGATCGTGAGCCACGCCGCGCGGCTCCGCACCCGTTCGCGGGGGCGGTTTACCTGCCCGCTCGTGGTCCGGGCCCCCTTCGGCGGCGGCATCCGGGCGCCGGAGCACCATTCCGAGTCGACCGAGGCCTTCTTCGCCCACCAGCCGGGCCTGAAGGTCGTCATCCCGAGCACCCCCTACGACACGAAGGGGCTGCTCGTCTCGGCCATCCGGGACCCCGACCCCGTCGTCTTCCTCGAACCCAAGCAGATCTACCGGGCGTTCCGCGAGCCGGTGCCCGACGACCCCTACGAGGTGCCCATCGGGGAGGCCGCGGTGCGCCGGGAGGGCGCCGATATCTCGGTCTTCACCTGGGGCGCGATGACCCGGCCGACGCTCGCGGCGGCCGAGGACCTCGCCGGCGAGATCGACGTCGAGGTCGTCGACCTGCGCACCGTCTCGCCGCTGGACGAGGAGACCATCGTCGAGTCGTTCGAGAAGACCGGGCGGGGCGCCGTCGTCCACGAGGCACCCAAGACCGGCGGGCTCGGCGCGGAGGTCGCCGCGACCATCCAGGAGGAGGCCCTGCTCTACCAGGAGGCGCCCATCGAGCGCATCACCGGCTTCGACACGCCGTTCCCGCTCTACGCGCTCGAGGACTACTACCTGCCCGAGCCGGCGCGCATCGCCGACGGTATCAGGGAGGCCGTGGAGTTCTGACCGATGGTCCACGAATTCAAGCTCCCCGACGTCGGCGAGGGCGTCGCCGAGGGCGAGCTGGTCAGCTGGCTGGTCGAGGTCGGCGACACCGTCGCCGAGGACCAGCCGGTCGCGGAGGTCGAGACCGACAAGGCGCTCGTGGAGGTCCCGTCGCCGGTCGACGGCACCGTCCGCGAGCTGCTCGCCGAGGAGGGCGAGATGATGCAGGTCGGCGAGGTGTTCATCACCTTCGACGTTGACGGAGCGCCAGCCGAACCGGCCGGGGGCGAGGCCCAGCCCGCCGCAGAGGGGACCGAAGCGTCGGCCGAGGACGCGGGCGAACCCGACGCGACGGCGGCCGAAGCGGCCGCCGACCCGGGCGGCGAGGGCCGCGTGTTCGCCGCCCCGAGCGTCCGGCGGCTGGCCCGCGAGCTCGGCATCGAGCTGGCGACGGTGGAGGGCTCCGGCCCCGGCGGTCGCATCACCGAGGGCGACGTCCGGGCGGCCGCCGATGGCGAGGCAGGACCGGCGGAGCCGGCCCCCGCGACGGGAGGAGACGAGGAGGCGGCCGCCGGTGCCGAGGCCCCCCAGCCGGCCGCGGGCGAGGCCGCCCAGCGCGACCGGACCCTCGCCGCGCCCGCGACCCGCCGGCTGGCCCGCGAGCTCGGCGTCGACATCGACGCCGTGCCGGCCAGCGAGGAGCGCGACGGCGAGGCCTTCGTCACCCCCGAGGACGTCGAGGCGTTCGCCGAGGCCGGCGCGGAGGCGGCCGCCGAGGTCGAGGCGCCGGCGGAGGCCGGGACGGCAGCGGCTGCCGAGGAGCGCGTGCCATACCGCGGCGTCCGCCGGACCATCGGCGAGCAGATGGAGACCTCGGCCTTCTCCATCCCGCACGTCAGCCACCACGACCTGCTCGACGCGCAGGCACTCGTCGAGGCTCGCGAGACCCTCAAGCCCCACGCCGAGGAGCAGGGCATCGGGCTGACCTACCTGCCGTTCGTCATGCGGGCCGCGGCGGCGGCGCTCAAGGAGTTCCCGTACGTCAACGCCCAGCTCGACGAGGAGGCCGGGGACATCGTCCTCAAGCGCGAGTACAACCTCGGCTTCGCGGTGGCCACCGACGACGGCCTGTTCGTCCCCGTCGTCGACAACGTCGACCGGAAGGGGCTGCTGCAGCTAGCCTCGGAGATCAACGAGCTGGCCGAGAAGGCCCGCGACCGCTCCATCGCCCTCGAGGAGATGCGCGGCGGGACGTTCACCATCACCAACTACGGCTCGGTCGGGGGCGACTTCGGCACCCCCATCATCAACCACCCCGAGGTGGCCATCCTCGGGCTGGGCGCCATCGAGCAGCGGCCCTTCGTGGTCGACGGCGAGGTCGTCGCCCGGCACACCCTGCCGATCTCGCTGTCCATCGACCACCGCATCATCGACGGCGCGAAGGCCGCGCGGTTCGTCGCCGAGTTCGCCCGGTACATCCAGGAGCCGACGCTGCTGCTGCTCGACTGAGCGACCGGTCACCGCGGCCGCCGACCGGGAACGTATTACGGCTGCAGGTCATCCATCGGAGCGATGCGTCGCCGACCCACGAGCCAAGACCGACGCGAGCGTCACCGCACCGACGCGGTCGCCCGCGACAGCGCGGTGGCCGAACCCACCCCGCGGGCCGGAGACGCCGCCCGCGGGACGTGACCCGCCGGATGGACGCGAACGCGGTCCTCGAGGCGTGGGACGGCCGGACGGGGGCGTACTCCCCGGACTACTACGCCTACTTCGGGTCGAACGAGACCAGCGCCGCCGTCCGGGACGTCCTCGACGGGGTCGTCGGGCGGGACGCCGCCGTCCTGGAGCTCGGCTGTGGCGTCGGCCGGCACCTGGCGCACCTCCACGCCGGCGGCTACCGGGACCTGCACGGCATCGACGTCAACGGCGACGCCGTCGAGCTCCTCGCGGAGACGTACCCGGCCCTGGCCGAAGACGGCACGTTCCACGCCGCCGCCATCGAGGACGTCCTCCCCACGTTCGCCGACGGCCAGTTCGACGCCGTCTACTCGGTCGAGACGCTCCAGCACGTCCACCACGACAACGCGTGGGTCTTCGAGGAGGTGGCCCGGGTGACCGACGACGTGCTGGTCACGGTGGAGCTCGAAGGCGACGCCGGCGAGGACCCGACCGGGGCGCCGACGGTTTCGTACGTCGACGACGCGTTCCCGCTGTACTACCGGAACTGGGGCCGCACCTTCACCGACCTCGGCCTCGAACAGGTCGAGTCGCGGTCGCTGGGGAAGGATACCCTCCGGGTGTTCCACCCCGCCGAGTCCTGAGGCCGGACGTTCCAACCCGCGGCTGCCGGCTAGGCTCCGGCGGCGGACTCGGTCGTCGTCCCGGCCCGGCCATGGGCGCCTAGAACTATACCGGCCCGCCCCCGTTGGCGGGCCATGCCCGCCGTCTCCATCGAGGACGTCGAGGCCGCCAGGGAGCGCCACCGGGAGACAGAAGCGGTCCGACGGACCGACTGCGCCCGGAACCGAACCCTGTCGGCGATGCTCGGCGCCGACGTCCACCCGAAGATGGAGCACCTCCAGCGGACGGGCTCGTTCAAGCCCCGGGGAGCGTACAACGCCATCCGGCTGCTGGCGGCCGACGACGACGTCGACCGGGTGGTCGCCGCGAGCGCGGGCAACCACGCCCAGGGCGTCGCCCTGGCCGCGACGGAGGTCGGGCTGCCCTCGACGGTCGTCATGCCCGAGGCCGCCCCACAGACCAAGATCGACGCCACCGCGGGCTACGGCGCCGAGGTCGTGCTCGAGGGGGCGACCTTCGCCGCAGCCATGGCCCACGCGAAGGAACTGGCCGCCGAGCCGGGAACGGAGCTCGTCCACGCCTTCGACGACCCGGCCGTGGTCGCCGGCCAGGGCACGCTCGGCCTGGAGATCGCCGAGCAGTGTCCCGAGGTCGACACGGCGGTCGTCCCGGTCGGGGGTGGCGGTCTCATCGGCGGCATCGGCGTCGCGCTCGCCGACCGGGCCCCCGACGTCCGGCTCGTCGCGGTCCAGGCCCACGAAGCCGCGACCCTGCCGCGCAGCCTCGAGAAGGGCGGCCCGGTCGACCTCGCGGACCCGGCGACGATCGCCGACGGCATCGCCACGGGGGGCATCTCCGAGCTGACCTACGGCCTCATCGACGAGCACGTCGACCAGGTCGTCACCGTCACCGACGACCAGATCGCCAGCAGCAGCCTGGTGCTCTACGAGCGCACCAAGCAGATCGTCGAGCCCTCGGGGGCCGCGCCCGTCGCCGCGATGTTCGGCGACGACCTCGACGTGACCGGCGAGACCGTCGTGCCGGTGCTCTCGGGCGGCAACATCGACATGTCGATGCTCCAGACGGTGCTCACCTACGCGCTGGCTGACCGGGACCAGCTGTTACACCTCAAGGTCCGCATCGACGACGAGCCGGGGAAGATGGAAGACATCGCGGGCCGCATCGCCGAGACCGGCGCCAACATCCGCACCGTGCGCCACGACCGGGCGGTCGGCGGGCTCCACGTCGGCGAGGCGTTCCTCGTCTTCGAGGTAGTCACCGGCGGCGCCGGCCACTCGGCGGCGGTCGTCGAGGCCATCGGCGAGGGCGGCTACGAGGTCGAGCGCGTGAACTGAGGAGCCCCGACCGGACGGCTCCCGTCGCCACCCAACGGATTCATACGCGGACCGCGAGAACGCCCGCCGACCGCCATGCCCTCCTCCCCGAACCGCGGTCGTCGTCCCCGACGGCCCCGCCCGCGCCGATGAGGCGCCGCCCGTTCCTCGCCGGCCTGGCGGGCACGGCGTCCGTCCTCGCCGGGTGCGCGACGACGCCACCGGACCCCGATCCGACGCCCGAACCCACGCCCCCACCGGACGTGACCGTGGTGACCGAGACGCGACCGCTGCCGACGCCCGGGGACCCACCGAGCCGCGCGGCGGCCCGACGGTTCGTCGCCAAACACGAGCGCCGGTACGTCTACAACGAGCTGGTCGACGGGTTCGCCTCGACCCAGCCGGCCGTCGACATCACCGTCGAGGAGCCGCGGGTCAGCGTCGTCCACGCCGCCGACCGGGGCTACTACCTGCTGTCGACCTGCACCGGCACCGCCCGGTACTTCGACCCGGACGGGTCCCGGAGCTCGGGCAGCCGGAACGCGGCCAGCGTCGCCCACTTCGTCGGGCCGGGCGTCCACCGCCGGATTCCCTTCAACGCCTACCGGTGTCGACAGCCGGTCGTCCCGGCGACCCCCGATGAGCGTGACAATCCCCCGGCGGCCCGGTTTCAGGTCTACGACTTCGAGACGCCGCCGGACGACGACCACCCGGAGGCGGGCGGCCGAACGCTCGACGTGACCGTGGCCGACCCCGACGACGGGACGGTCCTCGACCGCCGCTACCGGACGTCGCTGCCGCTCACCGTTCAGCCGGGCGTCACCGACACGCCGGGGCGGTACCGCCTCGCGGCGTCGCTCCGCAACGGCGGGGCCGTCGGAAGCGACTGGCGCCTCGACGGGCCCAGCGACCCGGCGTGGTGGGCGCTGGCCATCGTCATCACGTACGCCGGGGAACTGGTCGTGCTGACGTGGTACCCGAACGGGGCCGTCGGGCTGCCCCGCCGGACGCTCTGTCGGCGGGTCGAGTCCCCGGGAACGCGCTGACGGGCCGAAACGCCGTGGCACACCGGCCGCGCCGGCCCGAACCCCGGCGTCGAGTTCGCCACGCTTTATGTCGCCGCCCGCGGAGTTGGGGCGTCAATGGTCGTCGGAGACATCGCGTCGGGGACGGACGTACTGGTCATCGGGGGCGGCCCGGGCGGCTACGTCGCCGCCATCCGGGCCGGGCAGCTCGGCCTCGACACCACGCTCGTCGAGCGCGACGCGATCGGCGGCGTCTGCCTCAATCGCGGCTGCATCCCATCGAAGGCGCTCATCTCGGCCACCGACGTGGCCCACGAGGCCGCCCACGCGGAGGAGCTGGGCATCACGGCCGATCCCGACGTCGACGTCGGCGCGATGGTCGACTGGAAGCAGGGCGTCGTCGAGCAGCTGACCGGCGGCGTGGAGTCGCTGCTCGAGGCCGCCGGCGTGAACGTCATGACGGGCCGGGCGGAGTTCGCGGGCGAGAACCGCGCCCGGGTGGTCTCCTCCGGCGAGGGCGAGGGCGCCGAGACCGTCGAGTTCGAGCGCGCCATCGTCGCCACCGGCTCCCGGCCCATCGAGCTGCCCGGGTTCGCCTACGGCGAGGGGCCGGTCATCGACTCGGCCGCCGCCCTCGAGCTCGAAGCGGCTCCCGACCGACTGGTGGTCGTCGGCGCGGGCTACATCGGCATGGAGCTCTCGACCGTCTTCGCGAAGCTCGGAAGCGACGTGACGGTCGTC
>JBDGPL010000234.1:0-4584 GCA_042219705.1 Halobacteriales archaeon
CCCGGGCCGTCGCTCGACAGGTGGGCCTCGATGTCTAGTGCTCCGTCAATCATCACTTTATGAGTTCATAAGCGTGAAAATAGATTCTTAGATACATTCCATTTCTGTTGTCGCATGTAAGTCTCAACCCGCGAGTGCTGTAACTCTTGAACCCCTGAGGGGCATGCTGGACTGGTTCCCTCGGCCAGGTGTAACGGAATCGAACGTTAAGTCGTCATAGAGTATCAGCGGAATAGATCAGACGATCTCCCGAGAATGGAGTAACGCGTATGCTCCAATCGCACCGACGAACCCAAACCCCACAATCACCGGTGAATTGAGGTCCATGGCATACCCGATCCCAGCAAAGGCTGCGAACCCAACCACGGGAAGTATCTGTTGCAGCTGGTCTGCTATTCCGGGAATAAGGCTGGTTTGAGACGTTATTATTGGATGTCTCAGGTCGGAGGGAACCCACCTATATCGGTCGCCAGATTGGGGGAGGCCAAACAGGCGCCTGCTTGTTTCAGGTCTTCCAAATCCCGTTCGACGACACACGTAGTTGCGAACGAATTCCGGAAGGAGCTACCTGACAACTACTCTAACTGTTCGTTGGCTCGTTCAGTCATGGACCGTATGCTGTACGCACGCTCTCACTCTCGCCCGCCGTTTCTGTCAGATAGCGATAGTCTACTCCATCATCTCGGACGATGTGGGGCATCAATTGACGGTAGCCATACTACGTGCCGGGGCTGCGATGCGGGGGTTCGTCGAACCCCCACGCGGGCCGGAGGCGGGCTTTTTGCCACCCCCGGGCGTGGGAGGTGACCGTGACCTTCAGCCTCTGCGTGCGGGAGCCCTACGAGGACGAGGACGGCACGGCGCAGACCCGGTACGGCGTGGCGGTGACCACCCGCCTGCCCGGCGTCGGCACCCTCTGTCCGTTCGCCAACGAGCACGGCGCCGTCGCCACCCAGAGCTTGGTCAACGTCGAGCTCGGCCGGAAGGGCGTCGCGTACCTCGCCGACGGCCTCCGCGTCGACGACGCGCTCGAAGCGCTGCTCAACGCCGACGACGGCCGGGCGGAGCGGCAGCTCCACGGCGTCGGCGCCGAGGGCACCTTCGCCTTCTCGGGCGAGGAGTGCCGCGACTGGTTCGGCCACCGCGAGGGCGACCGGTACACCGTCGCCGGCAACCTCCTGACCGGGGAGGCCGTCATCGACGCCGTCGCCGAGACCTACGAGGCCGACCGCGACCTGGACAGCCCGCTCGCCGAGCGGCTCGTCGACGCGCTCGCCGCGGGCCACGCCGAGGGGGGCGACAAGCGCGAGGAGCTCACCGTCCAGTCCGCCGCGCTGCTCGTCACGACGACCGAGGACCGGGAGTTCGAGCCCTACTACAACGACCTCCGGGTCGACGCCACCGAGTCCCCCGTTGCCGACCTCCGGGAGACCTACCGGCGAGCGAAACAGGGGTGGGCGGACGCCCTGGAGCGCTACGAGGACGTGTACGACGAGTAGGCCCGTCCGCGACCGGGCAGGGCCACCGGCTACGGCTCGAACGCGTAGAGCTCGTCGCCGACGTGGTGCAGCGAGTCGACGACCTTGCCTTCATCGCCGAGCAGCTCGTTCGCGTCGACGCGGGAGCGGCCGACGGCCAGCACCTTGCCGTGGGTCTCCTCGGCGATGAGTACGACGTCGCCGGCCTCGATGTCGTCGGTGGCGTCCACGATGCCCGGCCGCATCACGTCCGCGCCGTCGGAGACGAACGACACCGCGCCGGCGTCGACGGTCACCACGTGGCCCGCCGGCTCGGTCGCGTTCGCGCCGTGGACCGTGAGCGATGGCTCGCCCTCGGCGAAGTAGGCCACCAGCGGCGCGCCGTCGACGAGCACCAGCTCGAGGTCGCTGTCGGCGAGCTCGACGCGCTCGTACCGGTCGGCGTCGAGCTCGACGCCGAATCGCTCGGCGAGGCCGTCCTCGAGCTCGCGGACGGCGTCGCTCCGCAGGTGGTGGCGCGACGTAATCTCCATGGGGCGCGGCAGGGACCCCCGGCGCATAAAGGGCCCGTTCCGGTCGAGACCGCCACCGGGCGGGACGGCGACGTGGCACAACGGCTAAACCGGGCGGCCGAGTACCGGGCTGGCAGTGACCGCCGGTATCCGGGTGCTTCACGTCGACGACGAGCCGGACTTCGCCGACCTCGTCGCCGAGTTCCTGCCCGCCGAGGACGACCGGCTGGCGGTCATCACCGCCACGAGCGCCGAGGCGGGCCTCGAGCGATTCGACGCCGAGACGGTCGACTGCGTCGTCTCCGACTACCAGATGCCCGGCATGGACGGGCTCGCGTTCCTCGAGGCGGTCCGCGAACGGGCGCCCGAGCTCCCGTTCATCCTCTATACGGGCAAGGGCTCCGAGGAGATCGCCAGCGAGGCCATCTCGGCCGGGGTGACCGACTACCTCCAGAAGTCCCCGGGCACCGAGCAGTACACGCTGCTGGCCAATCGGGTCACGAACGCCGTCGAGCAGTACCGCTCGAGCCAGGAGGCGGCGCGGACCCGCCGCTTCTTCACGAAGCTCATCGAGTACTCGACGGACGTCATTCCGGTCATCGAGCGCGACGGGACGGTGACGTACCTCTCGCCGTCGGCCGAGTGGCTCCTCGGGTACGACCCCGAGGAGATGGTCGGCGAGAACGCCTTCGACTACATCCACCCCGACGACGTCGAGGCGGCGGCGGAGAAGTTCCTCGAGACGGTCGGGGATCCCGACGCCATGCCCGAGGTCGACTTCCGGTTCAAGCACGCCGACGGCTCCTGGGTCCGCCTCCACGGCCGGGCGCGGAACCTGCTCGACGACCCCGACGTCGGGGGCGTCGTCTCCTACAACCGCCGCGTCGAGGAGTGAGGCCGGCGGCGGGCCGGACGAGCCGACAGGGTGACGGCCGCCCGCGTGCTGCCGCCGCCATGGCCGACGGACTCACCGCGGACGCCGAAGCGCTCCTGTCGAGCGAGCCGCTCGTGGCCCACCTGGCGACCTGCCGGGACGGCGCCCCGCACGTCGCCCCGGTCTGGTACGCCCTCAATGACGGCCGAATCGAGGTCGCGACCACGGGCCGGAAGCTGGCCAACCTGCGGGCGAACCCACAGGTGGCGCTCTCCGTGCAGAAGGCCGAGGGTGCCGACCCGGTGTGGGGTGTCTCATTGCAGGGGACGGCGAGCGTCGTCGAGGACGAGGCGGCGGGCCGGGCCGTCATCCGCCGCATCAACCGGCGATACGGCGAGGACCCCGACGCCTGGTCGGAGAACACGGCGGTCGTCATCGCGGTCGAGGACGTGTCCTCCTGGCGGTATTGACCGGCCGCCGCGGTCGCGTCCCGGCCGGCCACACCCACGGGCTCGTCCGTGCTTCGTCCCTGCTCGCGCCCGGTGCTGGACCGGTAACGCCGCCGACGGGGACGCCGTTCGGGCCGCCAGCGGCCCACGCCCGTGACGCAGGCCGCGCGGAGGGGATACGTTCAACTGTCGCACCGCAGAAGGACTGGTCATGACCGACGACGACCAGGCCGCTGCCGGGACCGCCGAGGCCCAGGGCCCGGTCGAGATCACCGAGGAGACCGCCGCCCAGCTGCGCCGCCGTCGCGCCGACCTCCTCGAGAAGTTCGACCTCCACGGCGAGCTGCCGCCCTCGGTGTACGACGAGGCCGAGCAGTGGACCGAGGACGTCGCCGGCGCGGTCGCGGCCGCGATCGACGGCCGCCGGGACCTGCGGGACCTGACGGCCTGGACGACCGACCCCGTCGACGCCCAGGACTTCGACGACGCGCTGTCGGTCGAGGCCGGCGACGACACCTACACCCTCTGGGTCCACATCGCCGACGTCACCCACTACGTCACCCCCGACACCGAGACCTGGGCGGCGGCGATGGAGCGGGGGAACTCCATCTACCTGCCCGGCCACACCATCCACATGCTCCCGCGGCCGCTGGCCGAGACGGTCTGCTCGCTCGTTCCCGAGGAGGACCGGCTGGCCCACACGGTGGAGATGACCCTCGCCAAGGACGATCTCGGCTACGAGTCGATCGACATCTACAAGTCCGTCATCAACTCCGACGAGCGGCTGACCTACACCCAGGCCGAGCGCCGGCTCGACGAGCCCGGCACCGACCTCCACGAGGAGTGTGCGCTGGCGTTCGAGCTGGCCGACCGGATGCACGAACAGCGCAAGGCGGACGGCTCGCTCGTGCTCAACCCCCGGCGCGACCGCGCGCACACCATCATCGAGGAGTGTATGCTCAAGGCGAACAAGGCCGTGACCCACGAGCTGATGTGGAACCGGGGGGTCGAGGCGATGTACCGCGTCCACCCCCAGCCGACGCCCGACGAGTGGAACGAGGCGCTCCGGGAGATCCAGGAGCTGGAAGGGGTGTCGATCCCCGGGTCCGGGTGGGACGACCCCCGGAAGGCCGTCAACGCCACGCTCGAGGAGGCGCCCGAACGCCAGCTCCCGAAGATCCAGCGGGCCGTGATGCGGGTGATGCCGCGGGCGAGCTACATGGCCGACCCGTTCGGCGGCCACCACGCGCTGAACTTCGAGATCTACGGCC
>JBDGPL010000235.1:0-3947 GCA_042219705.1 Halobacteriales archaeon
TCGTCGGGCTCGGGTTCGAGGACCTGCTGAACTTCTATCTCATCGGCGAGGCCCCGAACTACGACCGGATGGGGATGACGCCCGACTTCGACGGGGTCGGCGGCGGCGACCCGGCCCGGATCACCGAGCCGTATACCGAGGACTACGCGATGGTCCGGACCTGGGCGCTGCCCTCGCTCATGCTGGTGCTCGAGAACAACACCCACCGGGCGTATCCGCAGGACCTGGCGGAGATCGGCCTGGCGGCACGGGTCGACCCCGCCGAGCCGACGGGCGTCGCGGAGTGGCGGACGGTCGCGGCCGTCCTCGCCCGGACCGACGCCTCCTACGAGGACGCCAAGGGTCGGCTCCAGGCGCTCGCCCGTCGGTTCGGCGCCGACCTCGAGACCCCGCCGACCGACCACCCGACGTTCATCGACGGCCGGGCGGCCGACGTCGTCCTCGACGGCGAGGCAGCGGGCGTGGTCGGCGAGGTCCACCCCCGCGTCCTCGTCGAGTACGATCTCGAGGTCCCCGTCGCGGCCTTCGAGCTCCGGCTGGACGCGCTCCGGTAGGCCGGGCTGTTCGGGCTGGGTGTCCCCGATGGCGTCGGTTCGAACGGTCGCCGGCCCGGGTGGGACCACCTCCGGGGACCGATTCTCGCCCGGTACGACCGTGTACCGTGGCGGCAACGATGCGGCGGTCGATGACGACTTCGTTCGCCCTTCTCCCCGGCGATATAGCCGATTCCTGCGTCCATGACCGGCGGACTCTTCCTCCAACGCATCGATACCGACGGGCTGCCGCTCGCGCGGCTCTGTCACGACCGTGTCGACCGTTCGAGTTCTCCGCGTTCGTCTCCCGTGACGACTGGCTTGCGGCGACCGAGGAGCACATGCCGTCGTTCGGGTTCGAGCGACTCGACCAGGTCGTCGGATTCATCGACCGTGCAGCGGAACAGTGGGCGGACGGCGAGGGGGCTCGGTACCTCCACCCGTCGACCGAGGAGGGCGGGGACATCGCCGAGACCGCCGGCTTCAGCCCGGAGTGGGACGCGCGCCGCGTCGGGTCGGACGTCGGGCTCGCGAAGGGTACTGGGGCCGGGGGTACGGCGTCGAGCGGGCCTCGGCTTTCGTCGAGCTGACGGTTGAGCAGTACGGCCTGGCCGCGTTTGTCACGACCCACGCCGCCACCAACGAGCCGTCACGACGCGTGATCGAGACGGACGTCGAACGCTCCGCCGGGCGCCACGAGGGACCGCTCCGCCAGCCCTCGCCGCGCCCGGACGGCGAGGTCACCGACCAGCACCGCCACACTATCACCCGAGAGGAGTACGAAACGGCCACGGCGAACCGCGAGACGCGAACGTTCGAGCTCGAATGGTAGCCGCTGGCGGGTCGAACGCCGCCGGGGTCGAACGCCCCCGACCGGTCAGCCGTCCTCCTCGCCCTCCCAGTAATCCACGTCGTCGTCGAGCCGGTAGAACCCGTCGACGGTCCGCTCGTCCGTTCCGCCGGGCGGGGAACCGGCGAACACGCCGAGCTTGCCCGAGTCCGGGTAGACCGTCACGTCGGGCTCGACCATCGTCGAGACCGCGAGGTAGCGAAGCGGGCCGTCGCCGTCGTTGACGACCCGGTGGGCGCCACGCTCGTCGGCCGGCAGGGCCACGTAGTCCCCGGGTTCGAGGTCGACGGTCTCCCCGGCGAGCCGGAGCGAACCGGCGCCGTCGAGGACGTAGAGCGCCTCCTCGTTGGCCGTGTGGTAGTGGTAGGGCCAGGATCGGCCGCCGGCCGGCACCTCGTAGAGGCTGCAGCCCAGCGCCTCGCCCCCGGCCGCCGCGGCGAGCTGCTTGCGGCGCCACTCCGCCCCGTCGCGGTCGACGCGGTCCCACTCGAGATCGGCCTCGTTGACCCTGGCCATGGGGTCGGCTGGCGCCCGAACGCCGTAAGCCCTCGCCCGGGATCAGGCGGTCGTCGCGGCCGCGCCCGGTTCCCGGGGTGGCTCGTCGACCTCGACCACCGCGGTTCCCGACAGCCGGTTGAAGAGCCGCAATCCCGCCCCCGGCATCGCGAGGACGCCGATGGCGACGTCCAGCGGGAGCAGGAAGGCCTTCCCGAAGCTCTCGAGGGCGGCGTCGCGATAGCTCAGCGGCTCGCCGTCGGTCCGGACCACCCGCAGGTCCAGCACCAGCTTGCCCGGCGACTGTCCCGTCCGCCCCTCGAACAGCGTCCAGTAGCCGAACAGGAGCAGGCCCTCCCGGCCGAGCGAGACCGGGTGGAGGAGCGCCCGCCCGAGCCCCGGGTCGAGGCCGACCGGGTCGACCAGCAGGGCGACGAGCGCCGACACCAGCACGACGTCGACGAGCCACGCGCCGAACCGGGTCGACCAGGCGGCGCGGCGGCCGGCCGGGGGGCCGTCCTCGGTCATCCGGGCCGCCCTTCGCGCGGGTGGGTGATATAGCCGCCTGCTCGTCCGCTGCCCGGCCGCGTCGCCGGCTACGCGTCGGTGCCGACGGCATCGGCCACCGAGTCGAAGCCGTCGCGCTCCAGCAGCGTGACCAGCCCGCGGTTGATCTTCCGGGCGATGCTCGGACCCCGGTAGACCAGGCCGGTATAGAGCTGGACGAGGCTAGCCCCCGCCCGGATCTTGCGGTAGGCGTCGGCCGCCGTGAAGACCCCACCGACGCCGATGACCGGGAGGTCGGTCCGGTCGGCGACGAACCGGACCAGCTCGGTCGCCCGGGCCTCGATCGGCCGGCCGGAGAGCCCGCCGGACTCGTGGCGTCGGGGGCTCGAGAGCGACCCCGGCCGGCTCGTCGTGGTGTTGGTCGCGACGATGCCGGCGAGGTCGAGTTCCTCGGCGAGCGAGACGGCGTCGGCGACGGCCGGTTCCGCGAGGTCCGGCGAGAGCTTCACGAGCAGCCGGTCGGCCCCGGCGGCCTGCAGCGTCTCGAGGATGGCGGCGAGTGGCCCGCGGCGCTGGAGTTCCCGGAGGCCCTCGGTGTTCGGGCTCGAGACGTTGACGACGACGAAGTCCGCGTACGGGTCCAGCCGCTCGAAGGTGTAGCGGTAGTCCGCCGGGGCGTCCTCGGCGGGCGTCGTCTTCGACTTCCCGATGTTGACCCCCAGCGGGACGTCGGGGTTCGGCCCCGAGGACAGCCGGCCGGCGACGGCGTCCGCGCCCTCGTTGTTGAAGCCCATCCGGTTGACGAGGGCGTCGTCGTCCGTCAGCCGGAACAGCCGGGGACGGGGGTTGCCGGCCTGGGGTTCGGCCGTGACCGCGCCGACCTCCACGTGGCCGAACCCGAGGCTCGCGAGCGCCGCGGGGACCCGAGCGTTCTTGTCGAACCCGGCGGCGACGCCGACGGGATTCGGGAAGGACAGCCCCATGACCTCGACGGCCAGCCGGGGGTCGTCGTAGCGGTACCGGCGAGCGAGCGCCCGCTCGACGGGGGTGTCCTGGACGGCGGCGAGGCCCCGGACGACCATGCCGTGGGCGCGCTCGGGCGGCAGCGAGAACAGCAGCGGTTTGAGGAAACGGTAGGCTGACATCCCCGTCAGGGCGGGGTCAGAAGTCGTGCTCGACCTCGTCCTGGTCGGCCTTCTGGATGATGATCTTGTCCTCGCGGACCCGGACGAAGACGTCGTCCCCGATGGCCATCCCGGCGACGGCCAGCTCGTCCTCGTGGAGGTTGATGTGGGCGTTGTGGTATTCCCCAGCCTCGTCCTTGGCCCCACTCGGGCTGAGCTTCTTCTTCCGGACCATGACGGGTGCCTTAACGTGGCCCTGGCCGGACGACGTACTTAAGCGTTCCCTCACCCGTCCCCGGGTCACGGGCCTGCCGCACATCCGGTCGTGACGGTCGTCCCACCGTTGGGACGCGGACCCCGGCGCCCCCTGCCACTATTTAACTGTT
This sequence comes from Halobacteriales archaeon, assembly GCA_042219705.1. Lineage (GTDB taxonomy): Archaea > Halobacteriota > Halobacteria > Halobacteriales > Hikarchaeaceae > JBDGPL01. The sequence goes on from JBDGPL010000235.1 coordinate 3,896, forward strand.
GCCCCGTTCGACCACTCATTTCGCCGATATATTTATATCCGCACCCTGATTT
>JBDGPL010000236.1:0-8190 GCA_042219705.1 Halobacteriales archaeon
GGCCGCGAGGCCGACGGCGTCGTCGGGGCTCCGGCCGTGACCTGGCCCGCCAGTCCGTCCCCCGGTAGTCGACCCGTCCGGTATCGCGGAGCCGGCCCAGCGTCGGCCCCACCGGGCCCCGTGGGAGGTCGGTCGCCGCCGCGATTCCGGACTGGGTGAACGCCCGGTCGGCGTCGGCTTCGAGAAACGAGAGGATCTCGTTGCGCCCGTGCCCGGGGACGGCCGGCCATCGTCCTCGTCGACGATTTCGAACCGGTCGGCGCTGCTGGGCATCGCCGTACGATATTTTTGTACCAACCCCTTCGTCCGCGTCGGTCGCCGCGCCCGGATCGGCGATGGTGGGTCCGGGCGGTGGACGGCTGGGGCCCGGGCCGGACGGCGCGCGAAGCGTTGCCCGCACGCGGGGTTTCACGGGGGGACGGGGCCGTCCCGACGCTCGCGGCTGCGGCGTCGGTTCCCCGGGATGGATGGAAGGGCAACCTCCTGGAAGATTACTATGGAGCATTAATCATTCTCTGATTAATACCGAAAATCATATCGCTCGCCGGGTACTGCCCCCCGGCGGACCATGCCTCCGGACGCCGACCGCATCCGCACCACGCACATCGGGAGCCTCCCCCGCCCGCCGGGCCTCCGCGAGCTGCTCAAGCGCCGCACCGAGGGCGAGGAGGTCGACCGGGACACGTGGGAGCAGGCCGTCGACGAGGCCACGGCCGACGTCATCGAGCGCCAGCTCGACGTCGGCCTCGACGTCATCAACAACGGCGAGCAGCCCCGGGTCTCGTTTAACTGGTACGTCGCGAACCGGCTCTCCGGCATCGACGGCACCCGGGAAGCGCCGCTCTGGGACGACCTCCAGGACTACCCCGACTACGCCGAGGACGCGTTCCAGACGGACATCATCGACCTGCGGACCCAGCCGGCGGTGACCGGCCCCGTCGAGTACGACGGCCGGGCCGCCGCCGAGGAGGAGCTCGAGGCGTTCGAGCGCCACCTCGAGGGGACCGGCGTGGCCGTCGAGGACACGTTCATCACCGCGGCGGCGCCCGGGATCGCGGCCGCTTCCCTCTCCAATGAGTACTACGACGGCCACGCCGAGTTCCTCTTCGCCTGCGCCGACGCGCTCCGCGAGGAGTACGAGCTCATCGCGGAGACCGGCGCGACCATCCAGCTCGACGCCCCGGAGCTGCTGGCCTCGGGCCACCGCGGCCCCGGCGAGAAGACCCGCGAGCGGCTCGTGAACCTCGTGCAGCTCCACGTCGAGGCGATGAACGAGGCCGTCGCCGACATCCCGGCCGAGCAGCTCCGCGTGCACACCTGCTGGGGCAGCTACGAGGGCCCCCACCACCGGGACTGGCCGCTCGCGGACGTCCTCGGCGAGCTCTACGAGCTCGACGTCACGGGGCTCAGCGTCGAGCAGGCCAATCCGCGCCACCAGCACGAGTACCGGGCGTTCGCCGAGCACCCGCCCCCGGACGACTGGGACGTCATGCCCGGCGTCGTCGACGTCAAGACCAACGTCGTCGAGCACCCCGAGACCGTCGCCGACCGGCTCGAGCGCGTCGCCGACGCCGGGGTCGACCCCGGCCGCCTCGTCGCCGCGCCCGACTGCGGCTTCGACACCCAGGCCGGGCTCGGCATGGTCCACCCGGAGATCGCCTGGGTCAAGCTCGAGGCGCTGGTCGAGGGGGCCGCGGCGGCCACCGAGCGGCTGTTCTGAGTCGACGCTCGGGTCCCGGTCGCCGTCCCGCCGCTCCCTTCAGGCCGGCAGGTGCGCGCCGACCAGCGCGACCGCCACCGCGAGCATCGTCGCGGCGTTCAGCGCTACCGACCGGCCGTGGTACCGCTCGAACGCCTCGTCGCCGGCGGCGTCCATCTTCGGGACGAGGACGCCGAGCGAGTAGGCGGCGAGGCCGGTCGCCACTGCGGCGCCCGCGACGGCGATGAGCGTCCCGGGGTCGACGCCGGCGAGCGCCCCGCGGCCGACCCCGGCGACGACGGCGGCGACCCCGAGGCCGACGCCGACGCGGTAGTACCGGGGGAACACGTCGTTGACGTAGGCGCCAGCGTCGTCGCCGTAGACGGCGAACGCCCGGGGCGCGCCGACGAACGAGAAGAAGGCAAGCACCCCGAGCCAGGCGCCCAGCGCGGCGTCGACGACGAGGGCGAGCGCGGCGGTGGCGAGGGACATGGCGGCCGTTCGGGCCCAGCGGCGCTTGAACGTTCGGTCCGCCCGAGCCGGTCCGGGCGGGACGGGCCGGCCGCGGCGCCGCCAACGGCCTTATGGAACCGTGCCGCCAACCCGCGGGCGTGACCACCACGGCCCCCGGCGCCGGGTTCGAAACGGGCCCGACCGTCCGGCCCGCCGAGCGGGCCGACCTGGTCGACGTCGCCCGCATCGAGCGGCGGTCGTTCCCCCAGCCGTGGCCCTTCGCCGCCTTCGAAGGCTTCCTGGGCGCCCCGGGCTTCCTCGTGGCCGACGTCGGAGCCGCCGGGTCCCCGACGGTCGCGGGCTACGTCGTCGCCGACGCGGTCACCGAGCCCGCCGGCCGCGTCGGCCACGTCAAGGACATCGCGGTCGACCCGGCGTGGCGGGGCCGTGGCGTCGGCACCCGGCTGCTCGACCGGGCCCTGTCGGTCCTCGACGGCCGCGGCGTCCGCCGGGCGAAGCTCGAGGTCCGCGAGTCCAACGAGCCGGCCATCGCGCTCTACCGGCGGTTCGGCTTCGAGCCCCGCCGCCTCGTGCCCGGCTACTACGAGGACGGCGAGGCCGCGGCGGTGTTCGTCGTCGACCTCGCCGACCGCCCGCGGCCCGTCGGCTGACCCGCCGGCTCACTCGGCCCGCGGCCACCGGCCGGGCAGCAGGACGAAGAAGACGACCGGCGCGACCAGCGCGAGCAGCTCGCCGAGGAGCTCGAGGTCGACCAGGAGCGCGCGGAGTCCGGTCGGCGCGGCCAGCAGGTGCCGGCCCAGCGCCCACTCGCCCGCCGTCCCGAGGGCCAGGAGCGCGAGGCCGAGGAGCACCCCGGCGACGGCGTGGCGCCGGTACGTCACGGCGTCGATCCAGCGGCCCGTCGCCGGCGAGTCGCGGTCGAGCGCCCCCGGGTAGAGCGGCGTGCTCCCGCGGTTCCGGACGGCCGCCGGGTCGGCCGTGCCCGGCTCGACGCCGACCGCCGCCTCGGGGTGGCGCCGGAAGAACGGCAGCTCCCGGTAGTCGTCGACGCCCTCGACGCACTCGGCGTCGTAGTGGCGGCCGTCGCGGGCGAGCCAGGTGTGCACGTACCCCCGGCCGCCGTCCTCGAGGACGACTACCTCCTCGTCCAGGCGCTCGGCGACCGACTCGGCGACGTACCGGCAGTAGTGGCGGTTGATGTCGGCCGGCGTCTCGACCCGAGGGCTGACCGGCTCGGCGAGCAGGGTGTCCCGGACCTTCCGGAGGGCCCGCTCGATCGCCGGTGGCATCCTCACCAGATACGCTCCGGCGCGCCTTAACGATGACCGCGCGCCGGGGTCGACCGGCACGGCCTTGTGTTCGGCCGGCGTACCCCGGCGCCATGGGTTACGCCTGCCCCGTGTGCGACGCCCCGCAGGCCGACGGGGAGCACCTGGCGAACCACCTCGCGTTCACGGCGATGCTCCACGGCGACGACCACGCCGACTTCCTCGACGCCCACGTCGACGGCTGGGAGGACCGCACGCCGCCGGAGCTCGCGGCCGAGCTCATCCGGCACGCCGACGAGGTCGACCACGAGACCGTCTTCGAGGACACGACCGGGGGCCCGGGGATGGGCCGCGGCGACGGCCCGGACGAGCGCGCCGAACCGGCCGCGGACGCGGGGTGGTCGGCCCGGCCGCCCGCCGGGGACGGCCCCGACCTCGACGCCCTGGACGACGCGACGCTCGACGAGGAGACGGCGCGGGTCGTCGACGAGGCGGCCAAGCTCTTCGAGCGCGGCGACGACGCCGAGGACTCCTGAGGCATGGAGACCCGCGGCGAGTACGAGTTCGAGACCGAGGCGGCGGCCCGCGAGGCCTACGAGGCCGCCGGCCCCACGGCCCGAACGGTCGTCCGCGAGGCCGCCAAGGCCATGGACTTCGACCGCGAGGAGTACGAGGCCCGGGTCACGTCCGCGGTCGTCGAGACCGTCCGCGACGCCCTGTTCGCCAGCCGGCTGGCCGTCACGGTCGGCACCCGCCCGGAGTTCGACGACTGGCGGGCGGCGACGGACCTCGCGGTGGCGGTCGTCGGCAGCGACGCCGTCGACAACGTGGCCTGGCACGCCGCGCCGTTCGCCGGCGAGGCCGTCGCGGCGACCTTCCAGGACGAGCCCGACGCGGCGGTCGAGACGCTCCGCCGGCAGGCGGTCGGGCGGCTCTACCGCGACCGGTTCTAGGCGGGCCGCGCGACGAGGAGCTCGACGGGCCAGACCCCCGCCCGTCGCAAGGACGCCCGCTCCTCGACGGCGAACCCGGCGGCCTCGAGCGCCCGGCGGGCGTAGATGGGCCGACAGCCGACCCGGTTAGCGCCGGGGACGTTATCGAAGACCCAGTCGTAGGCCCGCACGAACGACGTTCGCTCGGCGCCGGCACGCTCCATCGTCAGGACGGCCAGCCGGCCGTCGGCCGCGAGCACCCGCCGGAGCTCGCCGAGGACGGCGTCGCGGTCATCGGGGCCGAACAGCTCCAGGGTGTCCTCGAGGAGGGCGGCGTCGGCAACGCCGTCGCCGAGCGGCAGCGACCGGGCGTCACCGAGCACCAGCGTGACCCCGGCGTCGATCCCGGCCCGCGCCACCCGGCGCTCCGCCCGTCCGAGCATCCCCGGGGCGGCGTCGAGGCCGACGACGTGGCCCGCCGGGCCGACCCGGTCGGCGAGGCCGACCAGCGCGTGGCCCGGCCCGCAGCCGACTTCGAGGGCCCGGTCGCCGCGGTCGAGCCGGAGGCCGTCGAGGGCCCGGTCCCGGGTCCCCGCCGCGAGCGGCGAGACGAGCCAGTCGTAGAGGGCCGCGAACCGGTCGTAGGTCGCGACCACGGCCTCGTTCGGCGCGGTGACGGGGCTCGCGGCCATGGCCGCACTCGTCCCCCGGCGGCCTTCAGTCCGCCCGCCATTCCCGCCCGGCGGGAACGGGTCGCCGCGGGACCCTTTTCCGGGCGGCGGCTGCATCGTGGACCATGACCGACGTCGACGTCCCGCCGCCGGCAGAGCGCGGCGACCGGGTGGCCGTCGTGGCCCCCGCCAGCGGCCTCGGTGCCGCCTACCCGGCCGTCTACCGGCTCGGCCTCGAGCGCCTGCGGACCTTCGACCTCGAGCCCGTCGAGTACCCGACGGCGACGCAGGACGACGACTACCTCTCCGACCACCCCGAGGCACGCGCCGCCGACGTCGAGCGGGCCTTTCGCGACCCCGACGTCGGCGCGGTCGTCGCCGTCATCGGCGGGAACGACCAGCTCCGCATCGTCGAGCACCTCGACACCGACGTCCTGGCCGCGAACCCGACGCGCTTTCTGGGCGTCAGCGACAACACCGTGCTCCACGCGGCGCTCGCCGACGCCGGCGTGGCCTCGTTCTACGGCGGCAACCTGCTGACCGACTTCGCCGGCCCCGACGGCATCCACGACTACACCCGCGAGGCCCTCGAGCGGGCGTTCTTCGGCGAGCCCGCCGGCCCGCTGCTCCCGGCGCCCGAGTTCACCGACGACAACCCCGACTGGGGCCGCGACGACTACCGCGACCTCGAGCGGGAGTGGGAGCCCAACCCAGGGTGGGACTGGCGCGGCGGCGAGTCGGCGGCGTCGGGCCGGACCTGGGGCGGCTGCCTGGAGGTGGTCGACCTCCTGCTGGCCGCCGATCGCTTCGTGCCCGACGACGGGCCGCTCGTCCTCTGCCTCGAGACCTCCGAGGAGCTCCCCGGGGCGGGCTTCGTCCGCCGGGCGCTCCTGGCGATGGGCGAGCGGGGCCTGCTCGACCGGACGGCAGCCGTGCTCGTCGGCCGGCCGATGGCCCGCTCCCACCGGGTCGACCGGCCGCCCGAGGAGCGCGCGGCCTACCGCGAGCGCCAGTACGACGCCGTCGCCGAGGTCGTCGCCGAGTACGCCCCCGGGGCGCCGGTCGTCTGCGGCCTCGACTTCGGCCACACCGCCCCGACGGCGGTCCCGCCGCTCGGCGTCAGGGCGACCGTCGACCCGGGCGCCGGAACCGTCGAGTTCGGGTGAACGCCCCGGGTCAGACCCGGTAGCTCTTGGCCATCCCGACGACGATGAGGACGCCCAGAATCCCGAAGGCGAGCGCGACGGCGTAGGCGAAGACCGACCCGCCGACGGCGACCATCGCGTACGCCAGGGCGAGGACGACGAACGCGACGTTGATGGCCAGGACGATGCCTACCGCCCGCAGCCCGGCCTCGAGCAGGTCGTCGACGAGGGCCATGGCGGTGCTCATGCGCCGGGGTTCGTCCGGTCGGGTGATGAAGCTACCGTCCTGGGGCCGGACCGCGACGCCGGCCGGCCCCAAGCACCACGTTCATCCCGCCCGGCCCGGAACGCCGGCCATGGGCGACTGGGACGTCATCGAGTCGGCGACCGAGTACGAGACCGGCTGGTACACCGGCGGCTACGACGCCGTCGAGCAGCCCGACGGCACCACGAAGCGCTACTACTGGGCCGACCTGCCCGCCGCGGTCGTCGTGGTGCCGCTGCTGGACGGCGAGGTGGTCTTCGTCGAGCAGTACCGGCCGGTCACCGGCAAGGAGCACCTCGAGCTGCCCGCCGGCATCGTCGAGGACGGCGAGACCTACGCCGAGGCGGCCGCCCGCGAGCTCGCCGAGGAGACCGGCTACCGGGCGGGCGACGTCGAGCTCCTCCAGACGGTCGACGTCGCCACCGGGGTGCTGCGCCACGAGCGGGGGCTGGTCGTCGCGACGGGCCTCACGCCCGGGGAGCCCGACCGCGAGGGCAACGAGTTCCTCGAGGTGACCACCCGGCCGGTCGGCGAGGCCCTCGCGGCGGCCCGCGACCCCCCGACCAACGACGCCACCCTGGAGGGGCTGCTGCTGGCGAAGGCGGACGGCTGGCTGTCCGCGTAGGCGACGCTGTCGGGCGTGGCGACCGACAAAACGGGCCGGGCGTCAGGCGAGGTTGAAGCCCTTCTCGCGGAGGAAGTCCTCCACGCGGCCGGTGTGGTTCCCTTGCAGCTCGATGGAGCCGTCCTCCACCGTGCCGCCGCAGGCGAACTTGGACTTCAGGTCCGAGGACAGGCTGTCGAGGTCGACGTCCTTCGGGTCGAAGCCCTCGATGACCGTGACCTCCTTGCCGTACCGTCGTTCGTCGACGTGAATGGTGATTTCCTGGGACTCCCGAGCGACGTCCTCACAGACGCACAGCTCCTCGGGCAACCCGCACGTCGAACAGACTTCCGCCATTACACCCTCGGCCTACATCGCGGCCCTACAAAACCCTGTCGGGGAGGCCCGCTCGCGCGGCGTTACGCCGACCAGTCCGCCCGGAGCGCGCGGAACAGTCGCCACGCCCGGTCGGCGTCCGCCGGCGCGGCCCGGCCGGCGTAGCGGGCCCGCTCGTGGAGCTCGAACACCTCGTCCAGCCGGGGGTCGGCGGCCCCGTCGCCGGGGCCGACGGCGTCGAGGTACGCCCGGGGGGTCTCGCCGGGCGCCCGGGGCCGGTACCGGCGGCCGAGCAGGTATTCGAGCCGCTCGAACGTGGCCTCGATGCGGCGGGCCGGCGGGCCGTCGGGCTCCCGGCGGATCCAGAGGGCCCGCCGGCCCCGGTCGAGCACGCCGGTCCGATGGACCGCGGTCGCCGCCCCGACGAGGAGGATGAGCCCGTAGAGGACGGTGCGCTCGTCGGGGAGGGTCGGCCCGCCGGCGTCCCCCGCCGGGGTCTCCGGGCCGGGCCCCTCGACGCCCGCCAGCCCCGGCGGCACGGTGATGGTCCGGCCGGGCAGGCCGCCCGCCCCGGCACCGGACCCCGCCGCCGGCGTCGGGGTCGGCGTCGGCGTGGGGGTCGGTGTCGCGGTCCGCCCGCCCGAGAGCTCGGTGTCGACCCCGGTCGCGCCCGCCGCCCGGGCCCGCTCGACGACCGGTTCCCAGTCGACGGTCCCGTCGCGCTCGCCGACCACGACGAGTGTCGGCGCGGCGAGACGGTCGAGCGCGTCGGTCGCGCTGGCGTCCCGGAGCGCGC
>JBDGPL010000237.1:0-3544 GCA_042219705.1 Halobacteriales archaeon
GGTCGGCGAGTCCGAGAAGGCCATCCGCCAGACCTTCCGGAAGGCCCGGCAGGTCGCGCCGGTGGTCATCTTCTTCGACGAGCTCGACGCCATCGCCCCCAACCGGGGGAACGACGTCGGGAACAACGTCTCCGAGCGGGTCGTCAACCAGCTCCTGACCGAGCTCGACGGCCTCGAGGAGATGGAGGACGTGATGGTCATCGGGGCGACCAACCGGCCGGACATGATCGACCCGGCGCTCATCCGGTCGGGCCGGTTCGACCGGCTGGTGATGATCGGCGAGCCCGAGGTCGAGGGTCGCGAGGAGATCCTCCGCATCCACACCGAGTCGATGCCGCTCGCCCCGGACGTCAGCCTCCGGGAGCTCGCGGAGATCACCGACGGCTACGTCGGTTCGGACCTCGAGAGCATCGCCCGGGAGGCCGCCATCGAGGCGCTCCGGGACGACCCCGACGCCGAGGAGGTCGAGATGCGCCACTTCCGCAAGTCGATGGAGAGCGTCCGGCCCACCATCACCGAGGACATCCTCGACTACTACGAGCAGATGAAAGAGGAGTTCAAGGGCTCGGCCGGGCCCGCCGACCGGACGCCCGGCAGTCGGATCGGCTTCCAGTAGGACGGGCATCGCTCCCTTCTCGGGCGTTGCCGCTATCGCCCCCGACCGGGCCCGCCCTCGAGGGCCGCCAGTTCCGATTCCGCTCACCGCCGTGGGCGTCGACACGGGGCACGGGGCTCGAGTGGGATTCCCGGCTTCCGGTCGATGCCGTTCGGCAATCGGGGCTGTCAGACAAGGCGGGACCGTCGCCGGGCGAGCCCGGCGCTGCCGACCCCGACGGTACCCATCGTAACCACGAGGCGGTCCCCCGACGCTCGGCCGGGATGGCCCGGCGCCCGGTCGAGCCTCACCCGCCGGCCGCTCGTCGCAGGACCGTCCCGACGAGCGCCGCGGCGACGACCGCGGCGGCCGTCACGAAGACGCCAACTGCCCCGACGACCGCGGCGACGGGGCCGAACAGGATGGGGGCCAGGAACTGCCCGACGTAGCCGGCCATCGCGACGTACGAACTGAACTGCCCCTGCCGGGCCGTCGGAACGAGCTCCTCCACCCACAGCAGGGCCGTGGGAAAGACGAGGCCCAGCCCCAGCCCGAACAGGACGACCGGGGCGAAGGCGATCGTCGGTGATGCCGAGACGAGCACGAGGCCGAAGCCGACGGTCCAGAGGACCAGGGCGAGCTGGACGAGCCGCGCGTAGCTCGCCCACCGACGGAACCGGTCGTAGAAGTACGCGCTCACCGCCCCGGCGGTCCCCTGAGCCGCCAGGTAGAGACCGACGGTGAACGAGGACTCGATGCCGATGGTGGCGAGCACCGCGGGATAGAACACGACGACCGTGTAGACGAGGACGTTCGCCACGAAGTAGAGGCCGTAGACGAGCAGCAGGAACGGCGTCGACCGCACGACTTCCACCAGGGCGAGCAGGCTGCTGTCGGTCTCGCGCTCGGCCGCGTCGACGGCCGGTTCGGGCACGAAGATGGCGGCGAGGAGCCCCAGCGGCAGGCCGATGAGGTAGACTCCGAACGGCGCGTGCCACGAGAGCGTCCCGAGGGCCCCGCCGACGAGGGGCCACACCGCCGCTCCGAAGCTGTTCGCGCTGCCCCGCAGTCCCATCGCCCGGTCCTTCCGCCGACCCTCGTAGAGCCGGTAGATGAGCACCGTCGTCCCGGTGTAGACGAACGCGACGGCGACGCCCAACCCGACCCTCGTCGCGAGGAGGGCCGGGAACGACTCGACGACGAGTCCGGCGCCGCCGGCGGCCGCGTACAGGAGCAGGCCGCCGACGAACGGTTTCCGGGGGCCGATCCGATCGACGAGGACCCCGGCGACGGGGCTCGTCACCACGATGAACAGGCTGTGGGTCGTGATGATGAGCCCGGCCCGGGATTGGCTGACGTCGAGACCCGCCTGGATCTGGTTGACGACCGGGCCCAGGATGGCCCCGGCCATCACGGTCACCGTCCCCGCGGCGACGATGACCCAGAGCGTCGCCCGCGTCTCTCTCGAGGGCGATGTCCACTCCCCGAGCACCCCGTCCAGGCCGGCCGGACCGGTCATTCCGGCCGCGCCGGGATTTCGACGCCCAGATTCCGCACGACCGTCCTGAGCCCCTCGACGAGCGCGTCCCGCTGCTCGGTCGTCAACCCCCGGGCCATCCGGGTCTCCACCCGCTCTTTCACCCTCGCGATGTCGGACTGGAGCCGGCGCCCGGCAGCCGTGAGATAGAGCCGATTGCGACGGCTGTCCTCAGGATCGGGCCGGACCTCGACGTAGCCGCGATCGGCGAGTTGGGCCACCACCCGGGCGATGGCGCTCTTGTCGAGGTGGAACCGGTCGACGAGCTGGGATTGGGTGATTCCCTCCTGTTCCGTCAACGCGAAGAGGACCCGGTACTCGCCCCGGCCGAGGTCGTGCTCGTCGAGTTCGGCCGTGATGGTCCGGCTCAACGCCCGCCCGGCGAGGGAGACGTGCCACGCGAGCGAGGATCGGGCGGTCATACCGGCGATAGTTGCATACTCAACTTAACGTCCGCGATACATGTTTCTCCCCGGGTCCACCGCCGGTCACCAGGTTATCGTCCCGGATAGCTCCCGCCGGTCCAGATCCGATGTGGGGGGTGGGCCGCTCCGCTGGCGGTACCACTGACGGTCACGCCCCCGAGCCTGGTCACCCTCGCCGGTCTCGAGCTGGACGCGGCGGGCTCAGTACCCCTCTTGGCGACCCGACATCGGGTGGTCGGGACCGGTCTCAGTAGATGAGCTCGTCGCTGTTCTCCACCATGTAGAGCGTCCGCGCGGCGATGTTTACCGCGTGGTCGCCGATGCGCTCGAGGTCGCGAATCGTCAGCAGCAGCCGCTGGACGTCGGTCATGAGCTCCTCGACGGTGTCCTCGTCGTGGCCGTCCTCGAGCTGGGTCTCGATGAGGTCCCGGACGACGACCTGGCTCGCCCGGGTGCACTCGGCGTCGACGTCGTCGTCGCGGGCGGCGATGTCGAAGCAGGCCTCGGTGTCCTCCTCGTCGTAGGCCGTCATCGAGTCCTCGACCATCTCGAGGACCACGTCGCCGACCCCCTGGATGTCGACGTCCGGGAAGACGTCGCGCCGGGCGTCGAGGGCGTAGTCCCCGAGGTTCACCGCCAGGTCCGCGATGCGCTCGAGGTCGGTGATGATCTTGAACGACGCCGCGATGAACCGCAGGTCGCCGGCGACGGGCTGCTGCAGCGCCAGCAGGTCGATGCAGTCCTGTTCGAGTTCGAGGTAGAGCTCGTTGATCTCGTCGTCGCCCTCGATGACCTGCCAGGCCAGCTCGTCGTCCTTCTGCTCGAGGGCGTCGAGGCCGAGCCGGAGCCGCTCGAGCACCAGCTCGCTCATGTACAGCACGTTCTCCCGCAGGGCGGTCAGCTGCTCGCGGTAGCTCTCTCGTGGCATGGTCTACCCGAACTTCCCGGTGATGTAGTCCTCGACGCGCTGGCTCTCGGGGTTCTCGA
>JBDGPL010000238.1:0-12893 GCA_042219705.1 Halobacteriales archaeon
ACATCGAGATCACCGACAACGCCATCATCCCCCAGAAGGAGCGCGTCGTCGACGACTACTACGACCCGCTGGGCTGGCTCGCCGCCAAGCTCAGGGGCGACTGACCCATGGTGAGCGCGTTCGTCGCCGGGCTCGGGGCCGTCTGGATGGCGGCCCTCGCCGTCGCGGTCTGGGGGGTCGTCGAGCTGCGCGGACGGCACGCCTACGTCGCCGGGTTCCTCCTCATGCTCGTCGGCCAGCCCCTGTCGGGCTCGGCCCTCGGCGTCGGCGTCGCGGTCGTCGGCGTGCTCGTGGCCGTCGCGGGGGTCGTGCCGATGCTCACGGGCACCGCCGGGGCGTGAACGGCGAGGTCCCGACCTGCGGCCGGCCGGCGTGTTCGGCCGGGGCCGACTTCCGGCTCTACGACGGCGACGCGGCCGAGTGGGTGCCCGTCTGTGAGCGCCACGCCCTCGCGGTCCACCCGTCCCTCGAGATCCACGCCCTGCTCGAGAGCGGCTATCTCCGACCGGTCGAGCTCGGCGAGCGGGACGGGCCGCCGGCCGAGCCGGCGACCGGCCGCGCCCGGGCGTTCCGGTCGGTCGTCGAGGAGCTGACCGGCTGGTCGGCGTGATTTTCGGTCCCGACGACGCCGGTCCTCGTTCCCGCCGTTCTCCCGGGCCCCGCAGACTCAAGGGCCGGCCCCCCGACCGGGCGGCCATGCTCGACGACGAGCGTCGGGCGGTGGCCCGGCGGGCGGCCGACCTCGCCGACCGGACGCCCGGGCGCTCGGGCAACCTGAGCGTCCGGTCCGGCGACCGGTTCGCCGTCACGCCCACCGGCGTGGCCTACGCCGGCCTGGAGTCCGACGACGTCCCGGTGGTCGGCCTCGACGGCGAGCGGCTCGCCGGGGCGCTGGCGCCCTCCAGCGAGACGCCGATGCACGCCGCCATCTACCGGGAGCTGGGCCCCGGTGCCGTGGTCCACGCTCACGCCCCGTGGGCGACCGCGTTGGCCGCGCTGCGGCGGCCGGTCCCGCCGGTCCATTACGCCCTCGCGCGAGCCGGCGGCCGGGTGCCCGTCGCCGACTACGCGACCTACGGCAGCGACGCGCTCGCGGCGAACGTCGTGTCGGCGATGGCCGGGGCGGACACGACCGCCTGTCTGCTCGCGAACCACGGCGTGGTGGCCACCGGCGACGACCTCGACGCGGCCATCGGGACCCTCGACGCGGTCGAGTTCACCGCCCAGGTGTTCGCCCGGGCGGCGTCGGTCGGCGAGCCGGTCGAGCTGCCGGCCGACGAGCTCGACCGGGTCGCCGAGCGCTTCGCGAGCTACGGGCAGGACTGAGCCCGGCCGGCGACCGCGGCGGCTACGCGGCCGCGACGAAGACCGTCCGGTCGTCGTCGGGCCCGTACCCGTCGTGCGTCGCGACGTCGAATCCCGCCTCGCGCAGTGCCGCCCGGACGGTCCCGTCCCCAAACGGCGTCATCAGCCGGCTGTTGGCGATCCACTCGCCGCTCGGCGTGAAGGTGATCGACCGCCAGTCGAGCCGGCCGTCGCCGGTCGGCACGTGCTGGGCGATGCGGGCGAGGTCGCCCCGGTCGGTCGACCCGACCGCGAGCGCCGGGTGGTTCCCCTCGGCCGGCAGCGGCGCGTTGTCGAAGACGAGGACACCGCCGTCGACGAGGCGGGCCCGGACGGCCTCGATCGCGGGGGATAGCTCCCCCGGCGCGAGGTGGTTGATGACCCCCCGAATCGCGACCGCGGCGTCGTAGGGGCCGTCGACCGGCAGGTCGGGCAGTGCCCCCCGGCGGACGTCGGCGTCACCTTTCGACCGGGCCGCCGAGCGCATCCCTTCGTAAGGGTCGACCGCCGTCACGTCGAAGCCGGCGTCAAGGAACCGGCGGGTGTGCTCGCCGGTGCCACAGCCGATGTCGAGCAGGCGGCGACCGTCGACATCGTGTCGGGTCAGGGCGTCGCGGACGAAGGCCACGTCCCGGTCGTAGTCCCAGTCGGCCTGGATGGCGTCGTACACCTCGGGGTGCTCGGTGTAGAGGCGTTCGGGCATACGACCGACCGGCCCGGCGGCCGTGAAGGCGTTTCCGGCTCGGCGTCGCGATGACGGCCGTTCGCTCCCGGCGCGGGTCGGTCCCCCGCCGAGACCGCCCCGCAACAACCGTTTTCCTCGCGCCGGCCCGAACCACCGCCATGCGGACTATCGAGTGGGACGGCGAGCGCGGGTGCGTGGCAATGGTCGACCAGACCCGCCTGCCGGCCGAGTACACCGTCTACCGCGCCGAGACGGTGGCCGAGCTGGTCGACGCCATCCGCCGGCTCCGGGTCCGCGGCGCGCCCGCCCTCGGGGCGGCGGGCGCCTACGGCGTCGCGCTCGCGACCCGGGAGGCCGACGAGCCCGACCCCGCGGCCCAGCGGGCGGCAGTCCACGACCTGGCCCGCCGGGTGGCCGAGGCCCGGCCAACGGCCGTCAACCTCCAGCACGGCGTAGACGAAGCCCTGGCGGCCGTCGAGGCGGCCGGGAGCGTCGAGGCGATGCGGGCGGCCAGCCTCCGGACGGCCAAGGACTACGCCGACCGCGACGTCGAACGGAACAAGCAGCTCGGCGAGCACGGCGCGGCGCTGCTGGCCGACGGCGACACGGTGATGACCCACTGCAACGCGGGGGCGCTGGCGACCGTCGACTGGGGGACCGCGCTCGGGGTGGTCTACTCGGCCCAGGCGGCGGGCAAGGCCGTCGACGTCGTCGCCAACGAGACCCGGCCGCTGAACCAGGGCTCCCGGCTGACGACCTGGGAGCTCATGGAGCGCGACGTCGCGGTGACGCTCATCCCCGACAACGCCAGCGGGCTGTGTCTGCAGCAGGGTCGGGTCGACGCCGTGGTCGTCGGGGCCGACCGGATCGTGCTCGACGGCGAGGGGCCGTTCGCCGACGGCGCGGTGTTCAACAAGATCGGCACCTACACCCACGCGGTGCTCGCCGACCGCCACGACGTGCCGTTCGTCGTCGCGGCGCCCACGTCGACGGTCGACCCCGAGACGCCCGCCGGCGCGGTCGAGATCGAGGAGCGCGACCCCGAGGAGCTCCGGAAGATCGACGGCCACCCGAACGCGCCGGCCGACGTCCCGGTCTACAACCCGGCGTTCGACGCCACCCCGCTGTCGCTCGTTGACGCACTGGTGACCGAGCGGGGCGTCTTCGAGCCCCCGCTTGACCGGCAGCTCCTCGCCGAACGGTAGGTTGACGGCTCGCGGGTGGGGCCCCGTCACCGATGGGCCGCTGTCCGGCCCGCGCCCGGATCCCGCCGCCCCACCGGCCGACGGACCCGGGCCGGTCGGTCACTGGAACATGTCGCCGCCCGGGGACTCCGATGAGAGTTCCCGTTCGCCGAGGCCGTCGAGCCCGTAGGCGTCCACGAGGTACTCGTTCGCGACCCACCCGGCGGTCACCGTCCGCTGGACCTTGGTGGCGTACTCCTCGAGGTCGAACCCATCGCGGTAGGGGAAGAACTTGGTGTTGATCTGAAAGCCGGTGACGAGGTCGCCGTCGTTCTGGACGTTCACCGCGCCCTCGCCGGTCACCTGGGCGACTGCCCGGGCGAACCCGACCCGGACCCCGCGGCGGTCCATCGAGTCGGTCTCCTCGGCGAGCCGGTCGGCGGCCCGCTGGAGGTCGCGCTGCTCGAGCTCGACGCTGACCTGGCCCGATTGGGCGGACTGCGACGTCTCGCTGACCGCCCGCTGGACCGCGAGCTGTCGCACGAGGTCGACCTGGTACGTGACGTTGAAGTAGTCCCAGCCGGGCGCGGTGACCACCGCCAGCGAGTGGTCGCCGTGCTGGATTTGGTAGCCCTCGATCGCCCGCCCGTCGTCCGTCTGGCCCTCCGCCTCGCCCTGCACCGTGTTCCCCATCGCCTCCGTGTACTCCACGACGCGGCGAAGCGCGGATTGGAGCTCCGCTTCGGTCGGCATGGGCGGACCTCGGGCTCCAGCTACATGGTCTATGCGACCGATGGCGACACCGGGACGACGGCACGACCGACGACCCCGACGATTACCGGAGATGGATGCGGGTGACCGCTGATAACGCCGTGCAGCCCGGTCGTTCGTCCGCCCTTCTCCGTCTCGGCGCACCGGCCCAGTCCGTCGCCCGTCCACTGGCGCGACGCCGGCGTGTCGGTCCCGTGAGTCGACGGATCGGTATGGGTCGCCGGCTGGGTGCGGCGAGTCGGACTTGCAAGCCAGGGGTGGGATTTGAACCCACGAAGTCCCGATGACTTGGCCCAACAGACGGGACGCCCGTCGGCGCGGACCGAGACTCGTCGCCGGACCGGGGCGTCTGTCGCGCGTACAAGTCGGGTGCGTGTGCCGGGCCCACGCTCCCCTGGCGCGGGCGAGGGTTAGCCCCCCTCCTTTGTATCCTTTCCGTCCCCCGTCGGCCGCTCGTAGGTCACCCGATGGGGGCCGTACCCCTGGCGCTCGTAGAACCGGCGGGCGGCGTCGTTGGCCGCCATGACCTCCAGGGCGACGCGGTCGGCGCCGGCGGCGGTCAGGGCGTCCTCGGCGGCGGTGACCAGCTCGCCGCCGATCCCCTGGCCCCGGCATTCGGGCACCACGTAGAGGTTCTCGACGACACCCCGGTCCACGTCGCGGTCGAGGCCGTCCCGCTCGAGGGCGAACGCGACGAACCCGACGATGGGCGGCTCCTCGGCCGGAGACTTCCCGGCCGACGCCGCGTGATCATCCCGCGCGACCAGACAGGTATGGTCCACCACGCGCTGGGCCAGCGTCTCGCGGAGGACGGACCGGTTCGGCTCGGCCGTCAGATGGGCCCCGTGGTCGCGCTGCTCGGCCGCCAGCGCGACCCAGAGGTCCACGACACGGTCGAGATCGGCGAGCCTCGCCGGCTCAATCCGCATCCCGGAGCGCCTCGACGGCGGGCAGCGAGTCGCCGGCCAGCATCCGGAGCGTCGCCCCGCCGCCGGTCGAGAGGTGGGTGAAGCCGGAGATGCCGAGCCGGCGGAGGGCCGCCGCCGTGTCGCCGCCGCCGACGATGCTGGTCCCGGCCCGGGTCGCGGCCTCGTACACCGTCCGGGTGCCCGCGGCGAACCGGTCGCGTTCGGCGACGCCAGCCGGCCCGTTGAGGATGACCGTGCCCGCGGCCTCGATGGTCTCGGCGAACGCGGCGGCGGTCGCCGGCCCGATGTCGAACGCGGGCTCCGCGACGGGGAGTTCCTCGACGGATACGACCGTCCGGGCGTCCCCGCGCGAGACGGCGAGGTCCGACGGGACCCGGATGCGCTCCGGGTACGCCTCGAGGAGTTCGGCGGCCCGGTCGATGCAGCCGGTCACCCCCCGATCGTCGAAGACCGCCGCGGTCCCGTCGCCGATGTACGTCCCGCTCGCCGAGAGGAAGAGGTTCCCGACGAGCCCCATGGTCAGGACCTCGTCGGCGAGTTCCCGTTCGAGCACCCGCTCGGCGACCCGGAGCGAGTCGGCGGCCTTCGCGCCACCGAGGACGTACACCCGCGGGCGGGCGGTCTCGTCGATGGCCCCGAGGACCTCGAGCTCGCGCTCCATGACCCGACCGGCGAAAGCCGGCAGCGCGGCCGAGAAGCCCACCAGGGACGGCTGTGGGCGGTGGGCGGCGGCGAAGGCGTCGTTGACGAACGCGTCGAGCACGGGGCTCAGCTTCGCCACCAGGTGGGTCTCCGCCGCCCGTCCGGGCGAGAACTCGAGGAGCTCCTCGCTGTAGAAGCGGGTGTTCTCGAGGACGACCAGCTCGCCGTCGCCGAGGGCGTCGATGCGGTCCCGGGCGGTCCGGCAGAAGGTCCCGTCGACGTAGTCCACGGCGGCGTCGAGCAGCTCGTCGAACCGGGCCGCGTGGGGGGCGAGGTCGCCGAAGTCGTCCCGGCCGGGCCGGCCCTGATGGGCGAGGACGGCCACCCGAGCCCCGGCCGCGGCCAGCTCCGAGAGCGTCTCGAGGTGGGCCCGGAGCCGCGCGTCGTCCGCCAGGCCATGTTCGGCCAGCGGGCTGTTGACGTCGACGCGGACGCCCAGCCGCCGGCCGCCGGCGGCGAGGTCGTCGAGGGTCGGGACGTCCATATGGCGTCCTGGTGCGCCCTCGTGCCATAGGGGTTTCCGTCCGGCGCCGGCGGGTTCGGCCCCGGCCGCGGGGGCCTGGTGCAGCCGCCGGGGGTGACAACCTTTTTTGTATGAACCCGCCACGGTCCGCCTGAGCACCGACTCCTATGGCAGCCGAAGACGTACTCGACGCCAGTCGCGGGCTGCTCCAGCGCCGGCCCGGATTGGCCGCGCTCGTCCTCCTCGGCGGCCTCCTGGCGCTGGACTTCCTCCTGAAACTCGCGGGCGTCGAGCTGGCCGTCGGCTCCGTGAAGCTGCTCGGCGGCCGGCTTCCCATCTCCCGGCTGCTGACGCTGGTGTGGGACGGCCTGGTCATCGGCCTGGCCATCGGCCTGGCGGGCATCGGCCTCTCGATGACCTACAGCATCCTCTCGTTCGCGAACTTCGCCCACGGCGACTACGTCACCAGTGGCGCGTTCGCCGGGTGGGCGGTTACCTTCCTCTTGGCGGGCCTCGCGAGCGGCCAGGGCGACCCCGGGTTCCTGCTGTCGGTCGGGTCGGGACAGGGCCCGAGCGCCACGGAGCTGGGCATCAACGTGATCTCGACGCCGCTGGCCATCGTGGCCGGGCTCGTGGTGGCCATCCTGGCGACCGTCGGCCTGACCCTCCTCGTCGACCGGCTGGTCTACCGGCCGATGCGCGACGCCGGGGCCATCTCGCTGCTCATCGCGAGCATCGGCGTCGCGCTCGCGCTCCGGTACGCCATCGTCTTCGTGTTCACGGGCACCAACCGCGGGCTGACCGCGGGCGGCGGGCGGCTCCGGCTGGTCGGTCGTGGCGGTCGCCTCGTCTTCGAAGGGGTGTTCAACCCGCCGGACGCCCCCCGGCAGGTGCTGTTCGCCTGGGGACTGCCTGGCCGGTTCGGCGACTACACGGCGGAGGTGCTCTCGGTCACGAGCAACGAGCTGACCCTCGTCGTGACGGCGCTCGTGTTGATGGCCGGGCTCCATCTGCTGCTGCAGCGGACGAAACTGGGCACGTCGATGCGGGCCATGGCCGACAACGAGGACCTCGCCCTGGTGACGGGCATCCCGACCGAGCGGGTCATCCGGGCCACCTGGGTCATCGGCGGTGGGCTCACTGGCGCGGCGGGCTACCTCATCGCCCTGGAGCGCGGCACGCTGAGCTTCAACCTCGGCTGGGTGCTGCTCCTGCTCATCTTCGCGGCGGTCATCCTGGGCGGCATCGGGTCGGTCTACGGCGCCATGGCCGGCGGCGTCGTCATCGGGCTGACGAACACCGTCTCGCTCGTGTGGATCCCGTCGAGCTTCGCGACCGCCGCGGCCTTCGCCATCATGATCCTCATGCTCCTGTTCAAGCCCGACGGGCTGTTCGGGGGGGTGACGACCGCGTGAGCCGCCGGTGGCTGCAGGTCCCCGGGCGGCTCGAACCCCTCGCCGCGTGGGTCGTGGCCTCGGACCGGAACATGGTCCTCGCGACGATGGCCGGCATCTACCTCCTCTTCGTCGGCTTCGGCGTGCTCCTCATCCCGCTGCCCCAGCTCGCGGGCGGCCTCGCGAACACCCTCCAGCGGGTGACGTTCCTGACGGCCGTCTACGCGATGCTGGTGCTCGCGCTCAACCTCCACTGGGGCTATACGGGGCTGTTCAACATCGGCGTGGCCGGCTTCATGGCCGTCGGGGTCTACACCATGGCCATCCTGACGAACCCGCCGTCGGCGTCCCCGCCGGGGCTGGGCGTCCCGGGGGCCGTCGCGGCCGCCCTGCCGGTCGCGCCGGGCGTCGGCCACTTCCTCGGGCTGCTCCTCGCCGTCGTCCTCGGCATGGTCGCGGCCGGCGTCGTCGGCGCGCTCGCGGCGCTGCCGGCGCTCCGGCTCAAGGCCGACTACCTCGCCATCGTCACCATCGCGCTTTCGGAGATCATCCGGCTGTCGCTGCTCTCGACGACGCTGCAGACGTTCACGGTGTTCGGCGTCGAGCTGGGCACGGGCGCCGGCCGCGGTATCGGCCTGCCGACGAACCCGGTCCGGGCCATCTACTACGTCGACCCGACCGACACGACCGCCGGCCTGACCGCCGTCGGCGACGTCCTGTTCGGCCTCTTCGAAACCATCGGCATCAGCAGCAGCGTCGTCATCTCCTGGACGTACACGTGGTTCATCATCGGCGTCGTCGCGGCCTTTTACTGGCTGCTCGTCCGCATCGGCAACTCGCCGTTCGGCCGGGTGCTCAAGGCCATCCGCGAGGACGAGGAGGTGGCCCAGTCGCTCGGCAAGGACACCCGGGTCGTGAAGGTCAAGGTGTTCATGGTGGGCTGCGCCCTGATGGGGCTGGCGGGCATCCTCTGGGAGGGCTCGAAGGGCTTCACAGACCCGACCTCGACGACGTTCCTCCCGCTTCAGACCTTCTATATCTTCATCGCGCTCATCATCGGTGGCGCGGGCTCGAACACCGGGAGCGTGCTCGGCGGCGCCCTGTTCGCGAGCCTGCTGTTCGAGGGCCCGACCTTCGTGGCCCGGGTCATCAGCGAGTATCTCGAGCTCGGCACGCCGCCGGCGACGTTCGCCCGAGCGTTAGGCGACCTGTTCGGCCTCGATCCGGTCCCGCTCCTGGCGTACGGCCTCGAGCACATCAGCTCGCTCCGGTTCGTCCTCCTGGGCGTGCTGCTCGTGTTCATGATGCAGCGCCGCCCGGACGGGCTGCTCGGCCATCGCAAGGAGGAGGCGGCGAGCGTCGACTTGAGCGCGCGCCGGGATGCCGCGGGCGGTGGCGGCGATGAGTGACGCCTCGGGAGCGCCGGACGAGTCGGCCCAGCCGACGGCCGACGCGTCGAGGGGTGGCTACGCCCTGCGGGTCGAGGACCTCCGGAAGCACTTCGGGGGCATCGCCGCGGTCGACGGCGCCACGTTCTCGGTCGACGAGGGCTCGCTCACCGGGCTCATCGGCCCGAACGGGGCCGGCAAGACGACGACGTTCAACTGCATCACCGGGGTCCACCGGCCCGACGCCGGCCACGTGCGGTTTCAGGACGAGGACGTCACCGGGCTGCGACCCCACGAGGTGGCCAACCGGGGCCTGGTCAGGACGTTCCAGATCGCCCGCGAGCTCCGGGAGATGACGGTGCTCGAGAACCTGATGCTTGCCCCGCGGGACCAGGTCGGCGAGCGGCTGGCCTACGCGGTCCTGCCGTCGCTCCGCGAGCGGGTGGTCGAGCAGGAGGAGCGCCACCGCGAGGCGGTCTGGGAGACCCTCGAGTTCTTCGAGATCGCCCACCTCGCCGGCGACTACGCCGGCAATCTCAGCGGCGGCCAGCGGAAGCTGCTGGAGCTCGCTCGGGCGCTGATGACCGACCCCGGAATGCTGCTCCTCGACGAGCCGTTCGCCGGGGTGAACCCGACGCTCGAGGCCAAGCTCCTCGACCGCATCCACCAGCTCCAGGCCGACGGCATGACCTTCCTCATCGTGGAGCACGACATGGACCTCGTGATGGAGCACTGCGAGCACATCGTCGTCATGCACCAGGGCAAGGTCCTGGCCGAGGGCGACGCCGAGGCCATCAGGAACGACGAGCGCGTCATCGACGCCTACCTCGGAGGGGACGTGTGAGCGCCGCGGGGGCCGACGACGGGCTGCTCGCGGTCCGGGACCTCGACGCGGGCTACGGCGACCTGCAGATCCTCGACGGCGTCCGGCTGGACGTCGCCGACGGCGAGTACGTCACCATCGTTGGACCCAACGGGGCGGGCAAGTCGACCGTGATGAAGTCCATCTTCGGGTTGGCCACCGTGATGGGCGGGGAGATCCGGTTCAAGGACCGCTCCATCGCGGGGGACCGACCCGAGGACATCATCCACTACGGCATCGGGTACGTCCCCCAGTCCGACAACGTGTTCACCGGCCTGACGGTCCGGGAGAACCTCGAGATGGGGGCCTACATCCTGGACACGGTGCCCGAGGACCGGCTACAGGCCGTCTTCGACCGATTTCCGCGCCTGGCCGAGCGGACCGGCCAGCGGGCCGGGACGCTCTCCGGCGGCGAGCAGCAGATGCTGGCCATGGGCCGGGCGCTGATGCTCGACCCCGACCTGCTCATGCTCGACGAGCCAAGCGCCGGGCTGGCTCCCGACCTCGTCGACGACATGTTCGACCGCATCGACGGCATCAACGAGGCTGGCACGGCGGTACTCATGGTCGAGCAGAACGCGAAGGAAGCCCTCAGCCGGTGCGACCGGGGCTACGTGCTCGTCCAGGGGGAGAACCGGTTTACGGATACCGGCGAGGCGCTGCTCGCGAACGAGGAGGTCCGCCGGGAGTTCCTGGGCGGCTGAGCCGGCCGGCGCCCCACGCGGGCCGCGTGCCGTCTTACTTGCTGTACCGGATGGTGTCGATCGTGTGCAGCCCCTGCTCGCCGTAGCCGTAGTACTCGTAGGTGGCCGCGGCGATGTCGCCCGCGTCGTCGAAGGTGATGGACCCCGCGGCGCCCTGGTAGTTGATGTTGTCGCCGTTGG
Source organism: Halobacteriales archaeon (assembly GCA_042219705.1). GTDB lineage: Archaea > Halobacteriota > Halobacteria > Halobacteriales > Hikarchaeaceae > JBDGPL01. The sequence goes on from JBDGPL010000238.1 coordinate 10,607, forward strand.
CGGCCATCTCGAGCCCCTCGGGCAGGTTGCTCGCCGTGACCTTGGTCCCGCCGTCCTGGGCGACGCTCGTGACCTGGTCCCGAACGGTCGGGCCGTCGTTCTCGCCGGCGGCGGCGTTGGCCAGCATGAGGACGGCGGCCGCGTCGTAGGACTGCGCCCGGAACGGCACCTTGGAGGCGCCGTAGGCCTCCTTGTACATCGACTCGAAGGCGTCCCGGCCGGGGCCGGTCGACAGCGGCGCGGTGCCCGTGACGTTGCTCATGGGGTTGCCGACGTTGCCCGGCAGCTCGGAGTCCTTGAGCCCGTCCGGCACGAGGATGTCGGTCGCCGACGGGTCGTAGTTGGCATAGAAATCCCGGAAGATCTGCACGCCGCTGGCCGGATAGCCGACGATCATCAGGACGTCGGGGTTGTCCGCCATCGCCTGGCTGAGCGGCGCCGTATACGACCCCTGCTCGGGCTCGAAGGAGACCTCCGCGAGGACCTGCCCGCCCTTGTTCTTGAAGGCCTTCGCGTACGCCTGGGCGAGCCCCTGGCCGTAGTCGTTGTTGAGCGCGAAGGTCGACGTGGTCGAGGCGCCGAGCCGGTTGATCGCGATGTTGGCCATGACCTGGGCCTGCAGCGCGTCGGTGGGCGTCGTCCGCCAGACGAAGTCGTTGTCGTCGAGGTCGGTGATCGCCGGCGACGTGCTGGCCGGCGACATCTGCACGATCTCGTTCGGGATGGTGACGTTCTTCGCCACCTGGATGGTGACGGTCGAGGAGAGCGCCCCAGCGATCATCGGGTAGCCCGAGGAGGACAGCGACTCGGCGGCGGAGATGCCCGCGTTCGGGTCGGTCTGGGTGTCCTCGAACTGGCTGTCGATGGTGAAGTCGACGTCGGCGTCGTTGACCTGCTGGACGGCGAGCTGGGCTGAGTCGCGGATGGGCGGGCCGAGCTGCTCGAGGCCGCCGGTGACACCCATCAGGATGCCGAGCATGATGTCGCCCCGGCCGCCGCCCCCGCCGAGGTTGCCCAGACAACCGGCGAGCCCGGTTACGCCAGCCAGCCCGATGCCTTGCAGGTATCGTCGTCGATCGGTCTTCAGGGACATGGTCATTGGTGTTCTACCTCATGGAAACTTAAACGTACCGACACCACTGGTCGACCGCCGTCTCGCCCCATTGAGCCGGCGGATTTTGCCGGCGACCCGGCGGCCAGGCGGTTTAACTCGCCGACGGGCGTACCCCGGACCGTCATGTCCACCGACGCTCCAGCCGTCCCGGTCGGGGGACCGTTGGCCCGGTACCGGGCGGTCCGGGGCCGATTCTACGCCTACCGCGAGCGGGCGACCACGGGCAGGATGGTCGCGCTCGCCATCGGGTTCGCCGGGCTGACGGGCGTCGCGGCCCAGCTCCGCGTCCCGCTTCCGTTCACGCCGGTGCCCATCACCCTGCAGACGTTCGCCGTCCTCCTCGCCGGTATCGTCCTGGGCGCCGGCTACGGGGGCCTGAGCCAGGCGCTCTACGTCGGGCTCGGCCTGGCTGGCGTGCCGTGGTTCCGAGGCGGGGGCGCGGGCATCGGCCACCTGCTCGGCCCCACGGGTGGCTACATCGTCGGCTTCGTCGCGGCCGCCGGACTGGTCGGCTCCGTCACCGACCGCTACGCGGGAGCCCGGCGGCTTCCGGCGCTCCTCGTGGTCCTGGCCGTTGCCGACTTCGTCGTCATCTACGGGTTCGGGCTGCCGTGGCTCTACGCCTGGTTGACGCTCGTCGAGGGGACGGCCGTCGACGTCGGCCGGCTGCTGGCACTCGGGCTCCTCCCGTTCGTCCCGGGTGACGTGGTCAAGCTGTTGGCGGCGACGGCCGTCGGCCGGACCATCGCCCCACGGACGACGCTCGGTGGGCCGGAGCGGTAACCAGTTCCGTCCGCTGGGGAGGGCCGACGCGGCCCAGCGAACCGTCAAAATCGACCTACAGCGCCAGGCAGTCCGTGCAGAGCAGCTGGCCGTTGTGGCTCGCCAGGTCTCGCGTCAGCGCACCGCAGCTTTCGCAGACGCCCTGGGTCGAGTAGACCTCCCGATCGAGCTCCGCGGCGGTATCCGCCGGTGCTTCTGTCCGGGCCGCCGCGGGCGACGGCCGCGAGCGGCTTTCGAACAGGGCGTGGGCCGTGACCACGTCGTGCTCCGACACCGAGCCGACGAGGTCGCCGCCGTCCTCGACGAGCAGGGTCCGGATACCGTCGGCGCCATGGCCACCGACGGTATCCGGACCCTGCTCGTCGAGACGCTGATCCGCGTCGACGGCGA
>JBDGPL010000239.1:0-4474 GCA_042219705.1 Halobacteriales archaeon
CCATCGCCATCGGGCTGGGCCTCGAGAACATCGAGTACGAGCCCGAGCAGTTCCCGGGCCTCGTCTACCGGCTCGACGAGCCCAACGTCGTCGCGCTGCTGTTCGGCTCGGGCAAGCTCGTCATCACCGGCGGCAAGAAGCCCGAGGACGCCGAGCACGCCGTCGACAAGATCGTCAGCCGGCTCGAGGAGCTCGGCCTGCTCGAGTAGCGGCCGTCCCGTGGTCGTCATCGCCGTCGGCCAGCTCGCGCCGGCGTCCGGGCCGGCGGCGGCAATCGCCGGGACGGTCCTGCTGGCGGCCGGCTTCTACGCGCTGACGGCCCACCTCGCCGCCCGGTACGTCCTCGGGTCGGTCCCGGTCCGGCCGGCCGTCGGCGTCGGGGTTGTTCTCGCCGTCGTCGCCCTGCTGCTCCGCCCGTTCGGCCCGGCACCGGTCATCGCCACCTCGCTTGCCATCGACGTGGCGGCCATCAAGGGCTTCTACCGCGTCGGGTGGCGGGCCACGGCGCTGGTCGCCGTCACCCACTACACGGTGAGCGCCATCCTCGGCATCACGCTGTTCAACCTGGTCCGTCTGCTCGCCACGGCGCCGGGATAACGGCCGGTTACCGGTGCTCCCGCCGGCGGCCTCCGGACTCCGGCGCCACCCAGGCGAGGCCGACGCCGACCGCCGCCATGGCGCCGGCGCCGACGAACGCCGCGGGATAGCCCGCCGCGTCGATGACGGCGCCGCCGACGATGGGCGAGACGGTGGCCCCGCCCATCCCGAGGGCGGCCTGGAACGCCACGGCGGTCGCGGCCACCCGTGGGTCGACCAGCTCCCGGACGTAGGCGAACGACAGGCCGACGACGAGCTGGATGGCGAAGCCGGCGACGAGCAGCCCGACGACGAGGGCGGCGACCGAGCGCAGGAGCGGAAAGGCCACGAGCAGCGGGGCGGCGACCAGAAAGGTGACGAGCGCGACCGGTCGGCGCCGGCCGTCGAAGAGCCGGTCGGAGAGCAGGCCGCCGCTCGCCCGGGAGACCACGCCCACCGCCGGAAACAGCGCGATGAGCAGGCCGCTCAATCCCAGCGAGATGCCGACCTCGGTCGTCAGGTACGACGGTCCCCAGCTGTTGACGAACAGGTAGAGGCCGTACCCGAGGAAGCCGAGGCCGCCAACGATCCAGACGCGTCGGCTCCGGAGGACGCGTCCGAACTCGGCCAGGGTCGGCGTCTCGCCACCAGCGGCTCCCAGACCCCGGCTCGCCGGCCAGAACAGCACCAGCCCGAGGAGCGCGAGGCCGTTGAACGCGACGAAGATGGCCGGCCAGCCCCACCGGGCCGCGATGGCGGGGCTCAACCCCTGGCCGAGCGCGAACCCGAGCGGCGCGCTGGCGGTGAACAGGGCGACCACCGTCGCCCGCCGGGACTCGCTGGCGGCCTCGCCCACGATGTCGATGCCGGCGTTCCACACGACGATGAAGGCGGTGCCGCCGACGACCCGCGAGGCCAGCAGCGAGCCGTACGCCCCGGCCCGGGCGGCCCACCAGCCCCAGAGGCCGACGACGAAGACGGCGACGACGGAGAGGGCCATGGCGAGCCGGGTGTCCGTCCGGTCGAGGACGACCCCGACGGGCACGCTGGCCACCACGGCGACGGCGAACATCACCCCGACGAGGAGGCCGGCGGCCGTCGCCCCGATGCCCAGCGACTCGCGGATGAGCGGGGTGACGCTCGCCGGCGCGATCTCGTAGGCGCCGAGCGCGGCGGCGATGAGGCTCGCACCCGCCACGAGACCCCACATCGCCCGGTCGCTCCGGGCCGCCGGCGGGCCGTCACTGGTGGCCGGCCGCTCCGTCGACTCAGTCTCGGTCCCGTCGTCCGGTTCGGTCACCATCGGCGCGTCGGCCGACCGGCACATCAAGCTGTCCAAAGCGTGGGCGGCGGTCCCGTCAATCCGACAGCGCTCGGCCCAGCATTCGGCAGCCGCGGGTCACCCCCCGAGCACTTATCCGTCGGAGCCCACACGCGGCAGACGACCCGTGCCCCGGCTGGCCACCTTCGTCTGTCTGGTTCTGGCGATCGGGACAGCTCCAACCGTCGGCGGGGCCCAGGCTCCGGTCGGCCAGGGACCACAGGTGGGCCAGACGCCCGGCCCTGACGGCGGCGGCCTGGCCGCCGCTCGGTCGAACGAGACCGCCCGACCGACCACGGTTTACACGGTCCGGCTCCTGAACCGCTCTAAGGGAGGGTCGACGTTCGGCCTTGCGGTCCGTTTCGCCGGACTACACGCGTCAGCCGCCCATCGACTCTTCCTCGACGAGGCTCGGGCCCTGCGAGTCCGTTCGACGCAGGGGCTCGCGAAGGAGACGACCCGGTCGGGCCGGCGGTACTGGCGACTCACCGGGCCGGTCGATTCGGCCTCGATGCGCCTCGTGTTCACCACGAACCGGACCGACGTCATTGCCGACCAGCCGCGGGTCCGGCTGGCTGTCCTCGACGTCGTCGTGCTGACGCGCCGGAACGGCTCCGTTGTGGCGAACCGGTCGGTTCGCCTCGCCGGCCCGGGCGTCACGGCGGGGACGTGGGCCTACCTCGGGGAGGCCTCGATCCACCCGGTCGCCGCCGGCGGCAGGCGCGTGCCGGTGGTGGTGCCGGACGGGGTCGAACCGGCGCTTTCGGCCGACCTCGTCGGCCGCGCGATGAACCGAACCCGCCGGCTTCCCGGCCTGCCGGCTCCGCCGGCGACGCTCTCCGTCTGGTATCGGCGACGAATCACGGAGACACCCGAGTACACCGATGAGGTGGTCGGCACCGGCGGGTACGACACCATCGACCTGGAGACGGCGGCGACCGCCGAGACGGTCCGGCACGAGTACGTCCATGTGACCCAGCGCGGTGACCACGCGGCGAACGCGACCTGGTTCGTCGAGGGGAGCGCCGATTATCTCGCCCATTTGGCTGGGTTCTACCACGCGAACGCCGGGTTCGACGCCTTCTACGCCCATGTGAACGTCTCCTCGGCGAACGCATCCCACCGGCTCGGGGACGAACGCGGGGTCTACACGGTCGGGGAGCGGGTCGTGGGCGCGTTGGACCTCCGGCTTCGGCGGTCCTCGAACGGGACGACAACGGTGGCCGACGTCATCCGCTTCCTCAATCGCCACGCCGGCGAGACCGTGACCCTGGCCGAGGTCGCCGATGCCGTCGAATCCCTCGCCGGACCGGCGGACGCTGCCTGGCTCCTGAGGGTCGTCGAGGGAGGCCGCGTCCCGGCTCTCCCGGAACCGTCCGAGACCCGGTCCATCCTGGCGGCGTCTCGTCCGGGGCTCGACTTCGATCGAGACGGCCTCTCCAACGCTGCCGAGTCAGACCACGCTACGGACCCGTACGCGAGGGATACGGACGGGGACGAGCTCGTCGATGCTCGAGAGGTGCGGGGCCCATCCGATCCGACCCAGCGCGACACCGACGGCGATGGATTGAGCGACAGCGTCGACGACCAGCCGGCGACTCCGACAGTCTGGGGAACGGTTGAAGCCGTTGGCGCGGTCACGGCCGCCCTCGGGGTCCTGTCTCTCTGGCTGACGGCGGGGATCGGTCTCCTGCGCTTCCTCGACCGGTTCGTGGGTCTCCTGCCGGCCCGTATCACGGGCTTTCGGCTCCGGTGGCTGCTCGTCGGGAACCTGGGCCTCGTCCTCCTCGGCCTCGCGATCTACGGCCTGGCGACGGTCGCCGGCGACGGGACCATCGCGTAGCTTCCCGACAGTAGCTACTCCACCAGCCGCTCGATCTCGGTGACCAGGATGCCGCTGGCGCCGGCCTGCTTGACGGCGTTGATGGTCTCGAAGACGTCCCGCTCGTCGACGACCGCGTGGACGGCGACCATGTCGTCGCCGGCGATGTCCATGACCGTCGGGCCGCCGAGCCCAGGCAGCTCCGCCCGGATGGCGTCGAGCCTCCCGCGGGGCGCGTTCATCATGAGATAGCGCTTGCCCTCGGCGGTGATGACCGAGCCCAGCGCCATGGCGAGCTGCTGGGTCTTCTCGTCGTCGACGACGTCATCGCGGGCGAACAGCCGGACCGAGCTCTCGAGGACCTCCTCGACGACGGCGAGCCGGTTCATCGCCAGCGTCGTGCCCGTGCTCGTGATGTCGACGATGGCGTCGGCCATGTCGACGTGGGGCGTCAGCTCGGTGGCGCCGGTCACCTCGACGACGTCGACCTCGACGCCGCGGTCGGCGAAGAACTGGTAGGCGAGGTTCGGGAACTCCGTCGCGATGGTCTTGCCCTCGAGGTCGGCCAGCGAGTCGACCCCGTCGGCCTCGGGGGCGGCGACGACGAGCCGGCAGCGGCCGTACTCGAGGTCCAGCAGCTCCGCGACGTTCGGGTGGCCGGCCTCCCGGACCTGGTCGAGGCCGGTGACGCCGAGGTCGGCGGCGCCGTCGGCGACGTACTCGGGGATGTCCGCCGCGCGGGCGTACAGCACCGT
>JBDGPL010000024.1:0-18748 GCA_042219705.1 Halobacteriales archaeon
GCTGGTTCGAGCGCTTCACCCCGAAGATGGCCTTCCTGATGCCGACGCTGGCGACGGTCACGATCTTCGGGGGCATCACCCTCGCCATCCGCATCGGCGCGTTCCCGAACCCCGGCCCCTGGATCGGGCTGTTCGCCTTCGTTGCGTTCGGCTCTGCCACGCTGGTGCTCGGGTGGGTGTTCGACGCCTTCGGCGACCGCCGCTGGCAGGCGTTCTTCGCCCTCGTACTCCTGGGGAACGGGGCCTACCTGGCGGCGGAGGTCGCCTCGGCCGGGATGCGAGTGCCCGCCACGAGCCCCATCATCGTCCTCGTCCTGGCGGTCATGGTCGTGCTCACCGTCCAGGGCTTCGGCTTCCTCATGCCCAACGAGGTACTGGTCTACCTCGAGATGATGACCGACGAACCCGATCGGGAGCGCATTTCCCGGCTCGGGCTGCGGAACGCCCGTCTCAGCGGCGTCCAGGGGGCGTTCCAGCTGGTCATCGTCGCGCTCATGGTCTACCTGCGCTGGGGCGGGTTGTGAGGGCGGGCAGCTTTTGTCCTCTCAGTCCCAACACGATATGCGCCCGGCCCGGGGGCGCCTCACGCACCCCGCGTGAACGGAGAAGTACCCGGCTCGCCCGCCGCCGGGGCGGACATACCGGGGCAGCCTCCTATCGGCCCGCCGTCCGCCGGCGGGCCACCCTCAGCGATACGCGTAATGGGTTTTGTGGTCGCCGCCGTCCGGACGCCGGGCGGCCGGCTACTCCAGCCGCCAGTCGGGGTCGCGGTCCTCGTTGAAGGCGTCGATGCCCTCGTTCTTCACGCCCGTCTCGAACAGCTCGAGGAAGAGCTCCCGCTCGTGGTCGATCCCCTCGGCGAGCGGTCGCTCGGCCGCCGCGCGGACCGCCCGCTTGGCGGACGCGAGGGCCGTCGGGTGATGGGCGGCCATCGACCCGGCGAGGTCGTAAACGCGGTCGTCGAGCTCCTCGGCCGGCACCGCCTCGGTGACGAGCCCGAGCTCGGCCGCCTCGGCGCCGTCGACCAGCCGGCCGGTCAGGACGAGCTCGAGCGCCCGGTCGTCGCCCATGAGCCGGGGCAGCCGCTGGGTGGCCCCGCCGCCGGGGATGAGCCCGAGGGAGATCTCGGGCTGGCCGAGCCGGGCGTCCTCCCGAGCGATGCGGACGTCGCAAGCCAGTGCGACCTCGCAGCCGCCGCCCAGGGCGTGGCCGTTGAGCCGCCCGATGACCGGCTGGGAGCAGCCGGTGATGGCGTCGTAAATCCGGGGGGCGGCCATGTGCTCGCGCTGGGTCGCGGTGTCCCGCTCGCGGAGCTCGTCGGTGTCGGCGCCCGCGACGAAGGCCTTCGCCTCGTCGGCCCCCGTGAGCACGACCACCCGGGCGTCGGACGCGTCGACCGCCTCGAGGACGGCGATGAGTTCCTCGCGGAGCTGGGCGTTGAGCGCGTTTCGCTTCGCCGGGCGGTCCATGACGACCGTGGTAACGCCCGCGACCCGGTCGTCGACCCGGACGTCGACGAATTCGCTCTCGGCGGCGACCGCGACGGGGTCGGGCCCGTCGCTCACGCCCGGCCACCCCCGCTCTCGCCGACGATCTCGCCGTCCTCCCAGACGTAGAAGCCCTCGCCCGTCTTCCGGCCGAGCTTGCCCGCGCGGACCTTCCGCCGGAGGACGGGCGGCGGCCGGAAGCGCTCGCCGAGCTCCTCGGCGAGGTGCTCGAGGATGTCGAGCCGGACGTCGAGGCCGACGACGTCGCCGAGCTCGATGGGGCCCATCGGGTGGTTGTAGCCCAGCTCCATGGCCCGGTCGATGTCCCGCGGGCTCGCGACCCCCTCCTGGACCATCCGCATCGCCTCGACGCCGAGGGCGACCCCCAGCCGCGACGTCGCAAAGCCCGGCGAGTCCTCGACCACGACCGGCGTCTTGTCGAGGCCTTCCACGTAGGCCTCCACGGCGTCCAGCGTGGCGTCGGTCGTGCGCTCGCCGACGACGACCTCGACGAGGGCCATCAGGTGGACCGGGTTGAAGAAGTGCAGCCCGATGCACCGGCCGGGGTGCTCGAGCTCGCTCGCGATGGCCGTCACCGACAGCGACGACGTGTTCGAGGCCAGCAGCGCGTCGGCCGGCGCGTGGGCCTCGACGTCGGCGAACACCGACTGCTTCAGCTCGAGGTCCTCGGGGACGGCCTCGACGACGAGGTCCGCATCGTCGACCGCGGCCGCGAGGTCGGTCGTCGTCTCGATGCGGGCCAGGGCCGCGTCGCGCTCCTCGGGCGTGACCTTGTCCCGCTCGACGCCCCCCTCGAGGTTCGTTCGGATCTGCTCGAGCCCCTCCTCGACCAGCTCGGCCTCGACGTCCCGGAGGGTGACGTCGTGGCCCGCCATGGCGCTGACCTGGGCGATGCCGTGGCCCATGGTGCCGGCGCCGAGTACGGTCACCTGCATGGGCGCCGGGACGGCGAGGGACGCCTAAAGCGTCCCCCTTCGGGCCGCGGACGGCAGGATACTTCCGGCGCGGTCGCCTCCCTCGGATCCATGCAGGGCGTCGTACCGGCCGCGGGCGAGGGCACCCGGCTCCGGCCGCTGACGGCGGACCGCCCCAAGGGACTCGTCGAGGTCGCCGGCCGGCCGCTCCTCGCCCACGTCTTCGACGCCCTCGTCGAGCTCGAGGTCCAGGAGCTGCTCGTCATCGTCGGCTACCGGGGCGACCAGCTCCGCGAGCACTTCGGCCGGGCATACGATGGCGTCCCCGTGCGCTATGTCGAGCAGGCCGGACCGGCCGGCCTGGCGCGCGCGGTCCTGGCCGCCGAGGACCACGTCGATGGCGACTTCGTCGTGTTGAACGGCGACAACGTCGTCGACGCGGCGCTCGGCCGCGTGGTCGAACGCCACCGTGCGGCGGCCGCCGACGCGACGCTCCTCGTCGATGCGGTCGACCCAGAGCGGGCGGCCGAGGGCGGCGTCCTCCGGTTCGACGAGGGCGAACTGGCGGGCGTCGTCGAGAAGCCGGCCGATCCGCCGTCGACGACGGTGACCCGGGGCTTCCACGTGTTCTCGCCCGCCGTCTTCCACGCGTGTCACCTGGTCACGCCGTCGCCGACGGGCGAGTACGAGCTCTCGGCCGCTATCGACCTGCTCGTCCACGCAGGCGCGCCGGTCGAGACGGTGCGCCTCGAAGGGCAGTGCGTGAACGTGAACACGCCAGACGACATCGAAGCGGCCGAACAGCTGCTCAAGAGCTAATCCGGCGGTGGTGAGCCACCACCACGGACGGCGGTGTCGGTGTCCGCCCGAAGGTCCCCACTACCACTTATCCCGGACGCGCCTAGACGGCCACTCAGCGATGAGCTACGCGGGCGAACGCTCCCCGGCCGCCAGCCTGACGCTGCTCGACGCGACCATGGTCGGGGTCGGCGCGATGATCGGTGCCGGCATCTTCGTGCTCACCGGGCTGGCCGCCGAGACCGCGGGCCCGAGCGCTCTGCTGGTCTTCGCGCTCAATGGCGGTGTCACCGCCTTCACGGCGCTGTCATACGCCGAGCTGGCGAGCGCCATCCCGCGGAACGGGGGCGGCTACGCCTACGTCCGGGAGGCCTTCTCGGCGCCGGTCTCGTTCGTGATGGGCTGGACCCGGTGGTTCACCTACACGGTCGCCGGCGCGCTGTACGCGCTGGGGTTCGCCTCGAACTTCGTCGAGTTCGTCCATCTCTACGGCTTCGCGCTCCCGGGCCCGACGGTCTTCTACGCCCTCGCCGCGGTCGTGCTGCTGGTCGCGCTCAACGCCCTCTCGACGGAGGCCTCCGGCGGCGCCGAGACCCTCGTCACGCTCGTCAAGGTGGCCATCCTGCTGGTCTTCATCGCGTTCGGTCTCACCGTCGTCGACCTCGGCGAGTTCGAGCCGCTGTTCCCCCAGCGTGGGCCAGTCGCGATGCTACCAGCCATGGGACTGACCTTCATCGCCTTCCAGGGCTACGACCTCATCGCCACGGTCACCGAGGAGGTCGAGAACCCCCGAAAGAACATCCCCCGGGCCATCGTTCTGTCGGTCGTCGCGACGGTCGTCATCTACCTGCTGGTCGTCTTCGTCGCCATCGGCACGCTCGGCGCGGAGGCCCTCGGCGCGGCGGGCGAGACGGCCGTCGCCGAGGCCGCCGAGGGGTTCATGCCCCCGTTGCCGGTCATCGGGACCGGCGCGGCACTCATCGCCTTCGGCGCCGTCTTCTCCACCGTCAGTGCGCTCAACGCCGTCGTCATCGGCTCGAGCCGGGTCGCCTTCGCGATGGGCCGGGAGCGCCAGCTCCCAGCGGCGCTCGGACGGCTGCACCACCGCTATGGGACCCCGTTCGTCGCCATCATGGCCAGCGCCGTCGTGATGCTCATCTCGGTGCTGGTGGTGCCCATCCGGACCGTCGGGAACCTGGCGAGCCTGTTCAGCCTGCTGGGCTTCATCGTCGTGAACCTCGCCGTCATCCGGCTGCGCCGGCGTCAGCCTGACCTCCGGCGCCCCTTTGAGATCCCGTACTACCCGCTGCCGCCGATCCTTGGCATCGGGCTCAACCTGCTGCTCGGGCTGTTCATCTCCCCGGTGACCTGGGCGCTGGCGCTGGGCTGGCTGGCCGTCGGCGGCGCCGTCTACTGGTTGCTCGAGCGCCGCAAGCGTCGGGACCCCGACGCCGCCTCGGACCTGCCCGCCCGCGCGTCTCCCGACCAGGGGGTAGAAGAGGCCGCGAACCCAACCGAGACCGACTAACCGATCCATCCACCCATGCCAACGAACCTGCGCGTCGTCATCGCCGGCGGCGGAGAGGTGGGCCTCCGGACGGCCCACCTGCTCGACGACCGGGGCTGTTCGGTCGTCATCATCGAGAAGGACCGCTACCGGTGTGAGGAGCTCACCGAGGAGTACGTGGCGACCGTCATCGAGGGCGACGCCGCCCGGCCGGGCGTGCTCCGCCAGGCCGACCTCGAGGCCAGCGACGTCGTCGCGGCGCTGACCCACAACGAGGCGGCGAACTTCGCCGTCTGTCAGGCGGCCACCTCGATCGCCGACATCCGGACGGTCATGCGCGTCGAGCAGGACCCCGACGAGCACTACGTCGACTACGTCGACGGCGTCGTCTTCCCGGAGCACCACGGTGCCCGGGTCGCCGCCAACGAGATCGTCGGCGGGGTCGGGGTTCGAACCATCGAGGAGGTCACCGGCGACCTCGAGATCATGGAGGTCGAGGTGGGCGATGACGCCCCGGCGGCCGGCAAACGCCTGGACCAGGTCCGGCTTCCCCGGGGCAGCCTCATCATCTCCGACGCCGCCGGCGGCCGCATCGGCGGCCCGGAGATGGAGCTGGCGGCCGGGAATCGGTTCATCGTCGCCGTCGAGTCAGACGTGGCCGACGAGGTCATGAACCTGCTGCGGGGATAGCCCCGGTGGCCCGGCACCGTCGATGCTCGCCGGCGTTGGTGAAATCGCCGCTTCACCCTTCCCAACCCCTTTTTGACCGAGGGTCGAACCGGAGCTCATGATCGAGACGAACCGGCGGGTGGCGGCCCTCCTGGTGGCGGTACTGGCGCTCACGGCCGGCTGTACTGGCGCCGGCGGCGGCGCCGACACCGGCGCGCAAGTCGGTGGCGATGGCCAGTCCCTGGCGGCCGAACGCGAGGCGGACACACCCATGCCGACCGGGACGCCAGTCGCCGAAGCGACCGCCGTCGCCGAACGCGGCGGCAGCGGCGACGGGGCCGGGGGCGCGGCCGAATCCAGCGCCGCGCGGTTCGCCCAGCGCCAGCTCATCCTGACCGGCGAGGTCGCCATCGAGGTCGAGGACTTCGAGGCGGCCCGGCGGAACCTCACCCGGGCCACCGAGCGCTACGGCGGCTTCGTCAGCGACACCCGCCAGGAGGTCAATCGCATCGACAACCAGACCTGGACCGAGGGGATGGTCGTCCTGCGGGTACCGCGGGAGAACTTCACCGCACTCTACGAGCGCGCCAAAGCGGAGGGCGAGCTCATCACCGCCCAGCGGAACAGCCGGGACGTGACCGACCAGCTGGTGGACATCCAGGCCCGACTCGAGAACCTCCGGGCGGAGCGCGACCAGCTGCGCGAGCTCTACGAGCGGGCCAACACGACCGAGGCCATCCTCGACGTCCAGGAGCGCCTCTCGGACGTCCAGGGCCAGATCGAGCGGCTCGAGGCCCGCCAGCAGGCGCTCCGCCAGCGGGTCGCGCTCTCGACCATCACGGTCCGGATCGAGGAGCCCCGACCGGAGCCCGACCGGCCGGTTCCCGATCGCTGGTACGACGTCCCGCTCCTGGCCGCGTTCCTGGAGTCCGTCAACGGCGTCGTGGTGACGCTCCGGGCCGTCGCCGTCGCCGCCGCCTACGCCGCCCCGTACCTCGTCGCCTTCGGGGTGCCGCTGGCCGCCGTGGGATACGTCCTCCGGCGGTACCGCGGCCGGCGGGGCGGCGGGCTCCGGCGGCGGCTGTCGCGCGGCGGCCGCGACTCCGATGCGGAGCCGGCCCCCGAGTCGACGGAAGACGGCACGGACGACGGCGACGAATAGGCCGGCTGGCAGCGAACCACGGCCGCCGGTGTCGAGAGACCCGGCGCCCGCTCGGCGAAACAGAACCGGCGGGCCGGGAGGGTGGGCCCGCCGCGCTCCCGCAGCCGCTCGGATGGGGAGAAAGCGCTGGAGGGGGTCGGCGGGAGCGGACGGAGCTTGCGGCCGTCGCCGCTTAAACCTACGTCAGACACGCGGCAGCCGCCTCAGCGTTCGAGCACGATCGCCCCGCTCTCGGCCACCCGTCCGGCGGCGTCGGGCGGCACGAGGGCGGTGCTCCCGGCGTCCTCGACGACGGTCGGTCCATCGACGGCGTCCCCGGGCCCCAGGGCGTCCCGGTCGACCACCGGCGTCGACCGCCAGCCGCCGGCCTGGAAGTAGACCTCGCGTTCCCGCCTCGAACTGCCGCCCTCGGCGGCAGCCGGCGGATCGATGTCGGGCGTGGCGATGGTCCCCGCCACCCGGAGCGTCACGGCCTCGACCGGCTCGTCGGGCATCGCGTGGCCGTACAGCCGGGCGTGCCGGCCGTGGAACCGCTCGCGGGCCGCCTCCAGCGCGGCGTCGTCCACGGGCCCGGGGTCGACCGGCACCCGGAGCTCGTAGGACTGGCCCCGGTACCGGAGATCGACGGTACGTTCGAGCTCCGCCGCCCCTGCCTCGAACCCGCCCTCGCGCAGCCGGTCGCGGACCGCGGCCTCGAGGGCCCCGAACTGGTCGCCGACGGGGCCGGGGGCGAGGCCGTCCCCGCGGTAGGCCGCCGACTCGTCCATTCGGATGTCAGCAAGCAGCAGCCCCCGTGCGGAGAGTACTCCCGGCGACCGTGGCACGACGACGGCACCCACGTCGGCGTGGTCAGCGACGTCCGGCGCGTGAAGCGGTCCGGCGCCGCCGAACGCGACCAGGGCGAACTCCGCCGGGTCGCGGCCGCGCTCGACGGTGACCCGGCGGAGCTCGCGGGCCATCTTCGCGTCCGCGACCCGGAGCACGGCGAGCGCGGCCGCCTCGACGGACTCGCCGAGGGGATCGGCGAGCTCGCGCTCGAACGTCTCGCGGGCCCGCTCGGCCGCACCCGTGGGGTCGTCGCCGCGGAACGCCGCCGGGTCGACGCGCCCCAGGACGACCTGGGCGTCGGTGACCGTCGGCCGGTCGCCGCCGCGGTCGTAGCAGATGGGCCCCGGGTCGGCACCGGCCGAATCCGGCCCGACCCGGAGCCCGCCGCCGGCGTCGACCCAGGCGACGGAGCCGCCCCCGGCCCCCACGGTGTTGACGTCCAGGTGGGGGACCGACAGGGGGAGGCCCGCGATCTCGCCCTCGGTGGTCCGAACCACCTCCCCCTCCTCGACGAGGCTCACGTCGGCACTGGTGCCGCCCATGTCGAGGCCGATGGCCCGCTCGAACCCGGCGCGGACCGCCGCGTCGCGTGCCGCGACGGCGCCGGCGGCCGGCCCCGAGAGCACGGTCCGGAGGGCGTGCCGGATCGCTTCCTCGACCCCGAACACGCCCCCGCCCGCGTGCATGACGTACAACGGGGCCGTGATGCCCCGCGCCGCCACCCCCTCCTGCAGCCGGGCGAAGTAGGCGGCCGTGCGGGTCTTGACGGCCTCGTTGAGGACGGTGGTGACGGTCCGTTCGTATTCGCGGGGCTCGGGGTCGACCGCCGACGAACGGGCGCACGCCAGGTCCGGGGCCTCGGCTTCGACGATCGCCTCGACCCGGCGCTCGTGGGCGTCGTTCAGGTGGGCGAAGAGCATCGACACGACGACGGCCTCGACGCCCGCGTCGGCCAGCTCGCGGACCGCCGTCCGGACGGCGTCCTCGTCGAGGGGCTCGACCTCCTCGCCGGCGGAGTCCAGCCGCCCGGGGACGCCCTTCCGGTGCCGACGCGGGATCAGGTGGGGCGGCTTCTCGCACTGCAGATCGTAGAGCTCGGGTCGGGTCTGGTCGCCGATCTCGAGGACGTCCCGCAGGCCGGCGTTGGTGACGAGCCCCAGCGACGGGAGGTCGCCCTCGAGCACGGCGTTGGTCCCGACCGTCGTGCCGTGGGAGAGGAAGGTCACCTCGTCGGGAGCGACGCCGGCCCGGTCGAGGACCGCTTCCATGCCGGCCAGCACCCCACGGTCGAACGCCGACGGGGTCGAGGGCGTCTTCGCCGTGTGGACTTCGCCCGTCGACGCGTCGTAGCACACCACGTCCGTGAACGTCCCGCCGGTGTCGACGCCCACGCGGACCGTCATCCGTCGGCGGCCCCCGTCCCGTCGGGCGCGGCCGACGACTCGCGGCCGCGGCGTTCCCGGATGGCGTCCCGCCGCAGGTCCGTGGCATCCTCGTCGACGGTCGCGGCGCCGTCGGCGTCCCCCACCTCGACGACCACGCCGTACTCCTCGGCCGCCGCCTCCACCGAGACCTTGCCGTCCCTGACGTCCGCCAGGACGGCCCCGGGGTCGCGCTCCAGCGGGTCGCCGTACCCGCCCCCGCCCGGCGTCTGGACCGAGCCGACCTCGCCCGGCGCGAGCGTGGTCGTCGACTTCGAGCCGACCTCGACGGGGTCGGTCTCCGGGTTGACGAGGTAGCGCGCCGCGCTGCCCGGCCGCCCGCCGAACAGTCCCCAGGGCCGCGTGGTGGCGCGGTCGGCGAGCAGGGAGAAGGTCGCGCGCTCGCCGTAGAACTCGACGTCGCGTCGAACCCCGAGCCCACCCCGCTGCCGGCCCGCCCCCGCCGAGTCCTCGATGAGCTCGTACCGCCGGACGTAGACGGGCAGCTCGGTCTCGAGCTCCTCGATGGGACTGTTGGCGGTGTTCTGAAACCCCGCCTGGACCGCGTCCATCCCGTCCTTGGTCGCCCGGGCGCCATAGCCGCCGGCGACCGTCTCGTAGAACACGTACGGCTCGTCGTCGCGGGGGTCGTGGCCGCCGTACGCCACGTTGGCGACGACGCCCTTGGTCCCGGCGATGGTGCGCTCGGGGACGGCCTCGGCCATGGCCTTGGTGACGAGCTCGCCGGCCCGCATCGCGACCTCCCACCCCGCCGCCACCGGGCGGTCCCGCGAGGGATTGACCATCGTTCCCGCCGGCGTCACGAACTCGAAGGGGCGGTAGAAGCCGTCGTTCTTCGGCAGCTCGCCCCCGAGCAGCGCCATGACGTGGGCCATCGCCCCGGCGAACGCCATCGCCGGCGTGCAGTTCAGCGGCCCCTCGTTCTCCTCGGCCGTGCCGGTGAAGTCGAGCGTCATCTCGTCGCCGTCGACCGTGATGGCCAGCGCGATCTCGACCGGCTCGTCCTCGACGCCGTCGCCGTCCATGGTGTCGGTGGCCGCGAAGGTGCCGTCGGGCAGCTCCCCGATGGCGGCCCGGACCCGCCGCTCGGTGTAGTCGAGGAGGGCGTCGAGGCGCTCCCGGACCGCCTCGGCCCCGTGTCGCTCGTGGAGGTCGGCGTACCGCCGTTCGCCGATGCGGTTGGCCCCGAGCTGGGCCCGGAAGTCGCCGCGGCGCATCGCCGGCTCCCGGACGTTCCGCAGGACGAGCTCGAGCAGCTCGTCGTCGTAGTCCCACTCCCGGACGGCCTTGACGCCCGGGAGGATGAGGCCCTCGCCGTAGAGCGCCGTGCTGTCGTTGGGGATGCCGCCCGGGGTCGGTCCGCCGATGTCGACGTGGTGGGCGGAGTTGGCGGCGTAGCCCACCAGCTCCTCGTCGACGAACAGCGGGGAGATCAGCATGACGTCGGGGAGGTGGACGGCGCCCTCGTACGGGTCGTTGACCAGCACCCCGTCGCCGGGCTCGAGCTCGGTCCGGCCGCGCATGACCCGCGGCACGACCGAGACCAGCGAGCCGACGTGCTGTGGCGCGACGTCGTGCTGGGCGACGTGGCGCAGGTCGGCGTCGAACAGCGCGCAGGTGTGGTCCCGACGGATCTTGATGTTGGTCGAGTAGGCCGTCCGCTGCAGCGTCACGCCCATCTCCTCGACGACGCTGGTGAGGGCGTGGCGGAAGATCTCGAGCTCGCCCGAGTCGACCATGGCCCCACACCGCCGACCGGCGGGTTAAGCGTGTGGGCGATCCGGCGGTCGGGGGGTTCTTGTCCGTGGCCAACCCACCCTCGTCGATGACCGGACGCGAGCGCTCCAGGCGGGCGTTCCTCGGGACCGTCGGGGCGGTCGGCGCCGGCCTGCTCGCCGGGTGCTCGGTGCCCGTCGGGTCCCAGGTGGACGCGACGGCGGCCGGCACCCCGCCCGCGACGAGCCCGTACACTCGGGTCTACCGGGAGGCCGTCGACTCCGTCGTCCTCGTCCAGGTCACGGGGCCGACCTTCGGCAGCCAGGGTTCGGGGTTCGTGTTCGACGATGCCGGCCGGGTGCTGACCAACCAGCACGTCGTGGCCGACGCCGAGCGCATCGACCTGCGCTTTGCGGACGGCCGGTGGCGCCGGGCGAGCGTGCTCGGCACCGACGTGTACAGCGACCTCGCCGTGCTCGAGGTCCAGGGGGCGGGCGTCGGCATCCCGGCGCTGCCGTTCGTCGAGGCGACCCCGCCCATCGGGACCGAGGTCGTCGCTATCGGTAGCCCGTACGGCCTCGAGGGGTCGCTCTCCGTCGGGGTCATCTCGGGCGCGAACCGGGCCATCCCGACGAGCGGGGGCTTCTCCATCCCCGACGCGGTCCAGACCGACGCGGCGGTCAATCCGGGCAACAGCGGCGGGCCCCTCGTCACCCTCGACGGGACGGTCGTCGGCGTCATCCGGTCGGGCGGCGGCGAGAACATCGGGTTCGCCATCTCGGCCGCGCTGGTCCGCCGCGTCACCCCGGCACTGGTCGAGGGCCGCCGTTACCGTCACCCCTACCTCGGGATCAGCCTCCAGCCGGTCACGCCGCCGGTCGCCGAGGCCAACGACCTCGACCGGGTCGCCGGCGTCATGGTCACCGATGTCGTCGAGGGCGGGCCGTCGGACGGCGTCCTCCGCGGCGTCGAGGGGACGGAACTCGTCGACGGCATCGCCGTGCCGGTCGGCGGCGACGTCATCGTGGGAATCGAGGGCGAGCCCGTCCCCACTCCCGGCGCGCTCGGGCAGTACCTCGCCCTCGAAACCCGGCCCGGCCGAACGGTCGAGCTGACCATCGTCCGAGAGGGCCGCGAGCGGACGGTCGCGGTGACGCTCGGGGCGCGGCCGCCGCCCTGAGCCGGCCACGGGCCCACGATCGAACCAGCCGGCGTCGGCGTCCCGGGGCGCTTCGAAGCCCTTATGGCCGGCTCGGGCCGACCGTTCCGGTAACTGACCATGCCCGAGAAGCCCGCCTCCATGTATCGGGCGGTGTCGAAGCCGCCGTACACCCGTCGCGAGTACATCACCGGCGTCCCCGGCTCGAAGATCGCCCAGCATCAGATGGGTGACCTCGAGGCCGACGCCGACGACTACCCGGTCCAGGTCTCGCTGGTGACCGACGAGGCCTGCCAGCTCCGACACGGCGCGCTCGAGGCCGCCCGGCTGTCGGCGAACCGCCACCTCATCAAGTCGCTCGGCGAGGGGAACTACAAGATGACGCTCCGGAAGTTCCCCCACCACGTCCTCCGGGAAAACAAGCAGGCCACCGGCGCCGGCGCCGACCGGGTCTCCGACGGCATGCGCCAGTCGTTCGGCAAGCCCGTCGGCACCGCCGCCCGCGTCGACGCCGGCGACCGCATCTTCACCATCTGGTGTGACGTCGAGCAGGCCGACGTCGCCAAGGACGCCCTTCGACGGGCCTACAACAAGCTCTCGCCGCCGTGCCGCGTCGTCGTCGAGCGCGGCGAGGAGCTGCTCATCGCGTAAACGCGGGTCGCCTGTCTCCACCGCCCACCGGTCGAGCAGCGGCGGCCGGACGGGAGGAACGCTTACAACCGTGTCGGCGGACTGCGGGGACATGCCCGCGTACTGGCTGTCATCGGGAGGCCGCCATGGCTGAGGAGCCGGTTCGGCTGGACGTCGAGGACGGCGTCGCCACCGTGACCCTGAACCGCCCCGAGAAGCGAAACGCGCTCTCCGACGAGGTCTCCGTCGCCCT
Organism: Halobacteriales archaeon; assembly: GCA_042219705.1. Taxonomy (GTDB): domain Archaea; phylum Halobacteriota; class Halobacteria; order Halobacteriales; family Hikarchaeaceae; genus JBDGPL01. The sequence continues at coordinate 12,587 of JBDGPL010000024.1, forward strand.
CGAAACGACCCTCCGGGAGGTCGCCGAGGGCGGCGCCCGGTGCCTGGTCATCACGGGCGCCGGCGGTGCCTTCTCGGCCGGCGGCGACGTCGACCGGATGCGGCGTCGGGTCGAGGAGGACCGGCCGGTCGACGAGGCCATCCGGAACGTCGAGCAGCGCACCGCCGGGGTCGTGGGACAGGTCTACCGGTTTCCGGTCCCGACGGTCGCGAAGATCGACGGCCCGGCGGTCGGCGCCGGCGCCGGACTCGCGCTGGCCTGCGACCTCCAGCTGGCCAGCGAGGACGCCCGGATGGGCTTCGTCTTCCGGCACGTCGGGCTGTCCTGCGACGCCGGGACCTCCTACCTGCTGCCCCGGCTCGTCGGGGCCAACAAAGCCAAGGAGCTCCTGCTCACCGGGGAGATCCTCGACGCCGAGCGGGCGGCCGAGCTCGGCCTGCTGAACCACGTCTATCCGGCCGACGCGTTCGACGACCGCGTCGCCGACCTGGTCGCCACCATCGCCGACGGCCCGACGGTAGCGCTCCGCCACGCGATGCGGCTCGTCGACGCCGCCGCGGCCAAGCCGTTCGAGGACGCCCTCGCCGACGAGGCCGCCGCCCAGGGCGTGGCGCTCTCGACCGCCGACCACGAGGAGGGTGTCGCGGCGTTCCTCGAGGACCGCGAGCCCGCGTTCGAGGGGCGCTGAGGCGTGCTCCGGCTCGCCGTGGCGACGGCAGCCGAGACCCTCGCGCGGATCCGCGAGCCGCTGGCCGAACGCGGTATCGAGGCGGCCCACCTCGACACCGAGGAGCGCCTCGTCACCCTCGACGAGCCCCCCGACGACTGGCGCGGGTTCGACGTCGGGTTCGTCTACCCGCCGCGGCTGGCCGAGGCTGGCGTCGCCCAGGCCCACCTCGGCCTGCCCTGGGTCAACGGCCGCGACGACGTCCTGGCCTCCCGGAACAAGGCGGCGACGCTCGCCCGGCTCGACGACGCCGGCCTGCCGACGCCGGCAACCGTGCTCGTCTCGAACCCCGCCGACGAGGCCGTCCTCCGCGAGGCGTTCGACCGGATCGGACCGCCGGTCGTCGTGAAGCCCAACGGGGCCACCCGCGGCGTCGGCGTGACCCGGGCAGCGGACCTCGACGACTTCCTGGGCGTGTGTGACTACCTCGACCTCGTCCACGGCTTCCGGGCGACCGGCGACAAGTCGTTCCTGGTCCAGGAGTACCTCCCAGCCGCCACCGACTACCGGGCGATGGTCGTCGACGGCGACTACGCCGGCGCGGTCGAGCGCCGGCTCCCCGGGGACGCCGACGACGGGCGGTGGGTCAGGAACGTCCACCGCGATGCCGAGGCCGTCGGCGTCGACCTACCCGAGCCGCTCCGCGACCTGGCCGAGGCGACCGCCCGGGGGCTCGGGATCCCGTTCCTGGGCGTGGATCTGCTGGTCAACGAGGACGGAGCCGTGGTGAGCGAGACGGCCGCCCGACCGACCGTCGACGAGGCGACGAAGTACGACCCCGGGTTCTACGACCGGCTGGCGGCGCTGGTTCGGCGGACGGCCGAGGGCGTCTGACGGGTCGGGACGCCTGGAGCACCATCCCGTGTCCACCGGCTTCACCGTCCAACGCGGCGTCCGGTACCGATCCGCGCGCCCGCCCTGTGGGAACACTTTAACCGCCGGCTCCCCCATCCTCCGGTATGGAAATTCGTGGGCTCACACCCGAGGACGCGGCGTCGGTCAGGCGGATCGCCCGGGCCTCCCTGGAGGCGTCGTACGCGGACGTCCTCAGCCGGGACACGATCGAGCAGGCCATCGAGGAGTGGTATTCGGACGAGGCGTTCGAGGAATACCTCGACGGCGACGAGATGGTGTTCCGCCTCGCCGTCGACGCCGGCGAGGTCGTCGGGTTCTCCCAGAGCCATGTCCTCAAGGAGCAGGACAAGGGCCGCGTCCTCTGGCTGCACATCGATCCCGAGCACCGGGGCGAGGGCATCGGGTCGACGCTGTTCGAACGAACCCGGGAGGCGCTTCGAGGCCGGGGCATCGAGCGGGTCACCGGCGTCGTGCTCACCGACAACGAGGCGGGGAACGAGTTCTACCGGCGCCAGGGACTCGAAGCGCTCTACACCCGCACGGTCACGATCGGGGGTGACGAGTATCAGGAGACCATCTACGGCGAGCCCGGGGCGGAGCTCGACGAACTAGAGCGACTGGAGACCCCCGAGGGGGCGGAGGTGTTCGTCGACCGCAAGGAATCCACCCGGGGGGCCGCCGGGCCGTTCCACGACGTCTACCTGGACCCCGACCGGACCCGCCGCTACGGCTGGTTCTGCTCGGCGTGTGGGTCCGTCGACACCGCCATGGACTCGATGGGTCGCATCCAGTGTAACGAGTGCGGGAACCTCCGCAAGCCGACCCGTTGGGACGCCAGCTACCTCTGACGCGGAGCACGAACCGGGAGCGAGGTGTGGGCGGTATGCTCCCCGTTGCCCGCCGGCTCGGAGCCGTTCGGGCCCCCGTCTGATGGCGCACGCCGGTGGCTGCCAGGCGTGGCAACCAGCCGCGCCTCGCCGTCGATTGGTACCCGGGTGCTCCCCCGCGACCGGTAGTCGGGCTGCGCGCCCTACCCCACGTCGATGCTGGCCGGGCCGCCGGCCGCCGCCTCGGGTTTCAACGTCGGGTTCGTCTACCCGCCCCGGTGCTCGAGGGGGCGGTCGCCGATGAATTCCCCGGCGTGCCGTGGGCGAACGGGCGGGACGCGGTGTTGACGTCCCGAAACACGGCCGCGACGCTCGCTCGGCTTTCGGCCACCGGCCTCCGCCCCCGGACGGATCAGACCGATCGAGCCCGAGCCTCACGCGACGTCGGCCAGCGCCTCCGACAGCGCCAACGCGTCCTCTAGCGACATCGCCATCGTGTGGCCCTCGGTCGCCTCGGCCCACCGCTCGTACTCCCCGTGTGAGACGAACGCCTTGCCGTACGGACAGACCCGGCGGTAGGCGAGCGCGGGGCTTCGGGCATCGGGCGGCGGGCGCTCCACGTCCGTCCCCACCCCGAACGAGAGCACCGCCTCGCCCGGCTCCGCCACGATGGACGAGCCGGCCACCGTGTAGGTGATCCGGTCGCCGCTGACCGGACTCACGGTCTCGACGTCAACCCGTCCGACGTCCTCGGCCAGGAAGGGCACGATGACGGCGTCCAGCGTGCAGTGGTAGTGCTGGGTTTCACCGCCGAACGTCGCTTTGTGGGGCGACTCGTCGGTCGTACAGAGCGTGTCCAGGTCGACCTCGAGCCCCTCCCGCTCGACCAGTGTCGCCATCTCATCGACGTACTCGCCGAAGTCGCGGGGGCGCTGGTCGAGGTCGAGCGCCAGCTGCAGTCCCTCGCCGAGCGGCCGCGGGATGGCCGGGCCGCGATACGTCGAACCGTCGTCAGAGCTCACGGGTGATGCCTCCGACCGACACGACGACCGCCTCGCCCGATTCGGTTGCGCCCAACTGGCCGGGCGGGTATTTACCCGGGGCCGGGGTATCGCGGCCGGGGGTCACGGCTGGACGCCCCGCTCGGAGCCCGTCCCGCAGGCGTCTCACTCCGCGGACACCAACACGTCGCCCATCAGGTTCCGTTCGGCCCGCTGGAGGTGCTCGGCGACCGTCGAGGGGTCGAGATCCAGCTCGCTGGCCACCTCCTCCGTCGAGGCCGCGCGGGGGACGTCGTAGTAGCCGAGCGAGTGGGCCGTCCGGACCACCTCCCGCTGGCGGTCGGTCAGCCGGTCCATCGTCGATCCCGACCCGCGGTACTCCGTCAGCCGTTCGAGGTCGACGTCCAGCCCCGCGGAGACCATCCCCTCGACGCTCCGGCCGATCTCGTCCTGCGAGCCGATGATCGAGAGGTCGATCCCCCGCTGCCCGACGTCCGACACCTGGTAGGCGGCGCTGTGCTCGCCCAGCGGACAGGCCTCCTCGCAGTCGGGCACGTCGAGCTTCAGGAGGTACGTCGCCCCGGCGGAGGACTCGTCGATCCGCTCCCACCAGTCGACCGCGTCGAGCCGCTCGAGCTCGGCGCCCGGGATCGGCTCATCGACGCGGATCTGTTGAATTCCTTCGGGCTCGAGCTCGGTGACGTCCCGCAGCCCGGCCTCCCGGAGGACGCCCATGACGCCGTCCAGACCGATGGCGTCGAGGCCGCGGTCGTTGAGGGTGACGACGGCTTCGCGCATGGTATCAGACTCGATGGGGTCGAGTGATGAGGGATACCGGCCGATGGGGCTTGTATTCACCCGTCGGGAATGTTCCCAGGGCCGGAAACCGTTCCACGTTCTGGAACGGGACCCGAAGTCCCGGGGACTGGCCGGTTTCAGCCCCCGAAACGCCTTAGTCGCGGACCGCGAAACCACGTGACGTCCCGCCGATGGAGTTCGACGCCGAACTGCTGGAGCTGGCCGTCGACCGCCGGGGCGCCCTCGAGGCGCTCGCGGCCGAACCCCATCATCGACGCGAGCTCCAGGAGGCGCTCTCGGTCTCGAAGACCACCTGCCACCGCATCGTCCGGGCGTTCGACGAGTGGGACCTCGTCCGTCGGACGGACGATGGCTATGCGCTCTCGCTCTACGGCCGGATCGTCGCCGACCGGGTCGAAGCCTTCGCCGACGACGTCGAGTCCGCCACCCGGATGCAGTCGCTGTTGGAGCTGCTCGAATCGTCGGACGCCCCGTTCGACGACCGCGCGTTCGTCGACGGGGTGAGCGACTGGACCGTCGGCCACCTCGAGACGTTCTCGATCGACGAGGGGCTCGAACGGGTCGAGGACACCGAGCTCCTCCGGGTCCTCGATTGGACGCCCGTCCCGGATCTCTACCACGAGAAGATCCTCCGCCGCCTCGCGGAGAACGAGGCCCGCGTGGAGTCGATCTATCCGAAGGCCGAGATCCAGGACCGCCTCGAGCGGTTCCCGGACCTCCACGACGAACTGCTCGAGGCGGGCGCCCGACCCAGATACTGGGTGTACGAGGACGTCCCCCCGTGGGGGCTCTCGATCTACGACGACGCGCTCGCGGAGCTCCGCGCCTACGAGCCCCAGTCGGGGGCCTACCTCCTCGAGGCCACCTCGGACGCGCCCGCGGCCGTCGAGTGGGCGCTGGACGTGTTCGACGAGTACCGGGACCGGGCCCGGGCCCTCCCGGACGTGGACGGGCTGCCGGACTGGGGTGACTACACCTGGTGACGGCGCGCGCGTGCCCCGATCGACGGGACGAGCGCCCGACCCGAGCTTCGCGACTGCCAGCCGCCACGGGACGCACCGTCACCCATCCAGCCGGCCTGCGCGCCGGTGCCAGGACGGGCGGCCCATAAACGGACCGAGCAGTTGGGGAGTAAGCGAGAGGGGTCGGATCCGCGTGGTGGCTGCTGTACCATGCAGACGGTCATCGAAACGGACGGCCTGACGAAACGCTACGGCTCCGGCGACGACACGGTGTTCGCCGTCGAGGACCTCGACCTCACGGTGGAGGCCGGCGAGGTGTTCGGGTTCCTCGGCCCCAACGGCGCCGGGAAGTCGACGACGATCAACATGCTGTTGGACTACGTTCGCCCGAGCGCCGGGAGCGCCACGGTCCTCGGGATGGACGTCGGGGACGAGGTGGAGGCGATCCGACGGCGCATCGGCGTCCTGCCGGAGGGCTTTGGCCTCTACGGCCGGCTCTCGGCCCGGCGACACCTCGAGTTCGCCCGCGACTGGCAGGACGCCGACGACGACCTCGGGGCCATCCTGGAGCGCGTCGGGCTGAGCGCGGCCGATGCCGGCCGACCGGTCGGCGACTACTCGAAGGGCATGGCCCAGCGGCTCGCCCTCGGCATGGCGCTGGTCGGCGACCCGGAACTGATCATCTTGGACGAGCCCTCCTCGGGACTGGACCCGCACGGCATCCGCCAGATGCGCGAGCTCGTCCGCGAGGAGGCCGCCGATGGCACGACGGTCTTCTTCTCGAGCCACATCCTGAGCCAGGTCGAGGCGGTCTGCGACCGCGTGGGCATCCTCCACGACGGCGAGCTGGTCGCCGTCGACAGCGTGGAGGGGCTGCGCGAGACCGTCGGGGCCGGCTCGGAGCTCCACGTCCGGGTGACGGACGACGTCGACGTGAACCTGCTCGACATCAGCGGCGTCGAGGCGGCCCG
>JBDGPL010000240.1:0-7284 GCA_042219705.1 Halobacteriales archaeon
TACCCGGATTCGGGGTAAGTGCCTTCTGGTGGCACAAACAACGGCTTGTCCGACGATAGCAAGGCGGTACAGACCATTGCAAACAACCCAGTGTTCGGCGCGATCAGTTGCCGGCCGGCTCGGTACCCGGATCTCGCTCACGGCGGCCGCCGAGGGTGACGACCCAGAGGACCAGCAGCCCGAGGCCGTAGAAGAGCCCGACGGGGATGGCCACCAGCACCATCGATAGGACGCTCGCCGGGGTCAGGACCGCCGCCAGGACCATGGTCCCGAGGACGACGATGCGCCACCGGTCGCGCATCGTCCGGTAGCTGACGATGCCGGCCCGCTGGAACAGCACCATGGTCACGGGGATGTCGAGCAGGAGCCCGATGCCGACCGTGGTGAAGAAGATGAGCCAGAAGAAGTTCGAGACCCGGTAGGCGATGACCATGTTCGCCTGGAGGGCATCGTAGACCAGGTAGGAGACGACCGCCGGCGCGACGACGAAGTAGCCGAGCGCCGACCCGGCCAGCAGCCCGACGGCCAGCGCGCCGGCCCAGCCGAAGAACACGTTCCGGTCGCCCGTGACCAGCCCCCGCTCGCGAAGGGCCGGCCAGGCGTAGTACAGGATGAAGGGGAGCGTCGCAACGACGCCCAGCAGCGTCGACAGCTTGACCTCGAAGACCAGGGCCTCGACCGGGTGTAGCGTGATGACATCGACCTCCTCGGGCCGGACCGTCTCGGGAAGCCGGCGGAGGAAGTCACGCTTGATGGCGCCGATGCCGCCGGCGTAGAGCGCCGTGAAGACCGTCACGAGCACGGCGATGAACACCAGGAAGATGCGGAAGGCCGCCGACCGCATCGAGTCGAACACGAAGGCGATGTCGTAGTAGTAGCCGCCGATCTCCTCCTCGGTGCGCTCCTCCTCGGCGAGGGCGTTGACCACGCCCGTGGTGCCGCGAGTCACCGTGCCGTCGATGACCTCCTCGTCGGCCTGACCGGCGGCCTCGCCCTCGGCCGCCTCGCCGGCCTCGACGGCGTCGTAGCGGTCCAGCAGCGCCCGGGCCTTCTCGGCGTCGCCGGCATCCATCGCCTCGCGGGCGAGCGCGAGCGCCTCGTCCTCGTCCAGCGCCGCGAAGGCCTCCGTCGGCGCCGCCCTGACGCCCGCCGCGGTCAGCTCGCCGAGGTCCAGGGCGGCCGGGTCCCCGAACGGTTCGGCCGGCTCGAGCGACGGCCAGGCGTAGTACAGCGCGGTGAGGACCGCCCCGAGCAGGCCGAGGAGGACGGCGGTCGCCGCGACGGTCGCCGGGCCGCCAGCGCCGGGGAGCAGCCCGCCGGTCGTCAGGGGTGCCGGCCGGTAGGCGGCCGGGAGCGCGGGGAGCAGGCGGGCGTTGACGACCGCCAGGCCCTCGGTGAGGAACCACCACGCCGCCCCGCCGGCGAGCACCGCGGCCCCCGCGATGCGGTGGCTGTTGGTCCGGACGCTGCCGACGAGGTCGACCGCCTCCCGGCCCCGCTTGAGCGCGACGGCGAGCCGGGTCAGGTACAGGGAGAACCCGTAGAGGACGAGCAGCGGGCCGGCCCACATGATCTGGGTGAACGGGTCCGGCGGGCTGAACAGCGCGCCGAAGCCGAACATCCCGACGACGGCGTACTTCCACCTGTCACGGAACGTCTCGTAGGGCACGATGTTCGCGTAGGCCAGCGCCGTCATCACCAGCGGAAGCTGGGCGGCCAGCCCGAACGACAGCGCGAGGACGAAGATGAACTGGGTCCAGTGGACGATCGAGTAGGTCGGCACGAGGCCGGCGCTCGTGGCGTTGTTCGCCAGGAAGTCGAACATGATGGGGAAGAAGAGGTTGTAGGAGTAGGTCACGCCGCCGGCGAACAGCAGCGTGGCCAGCAGGCCGACGGTAACGAGCTTCCACCGGTTGATGCCCTCCTCGGGATAGAGCCCGCGGCGCTTCAGCGGCTCGCGGGCGTAGTAGAGGAACGGCGGGATGGCCACGAGGATCCCCACCGCGATGCCGAACTTGGCCTGCAGCAGGATGACGTCGAAGGGGGTGATGGCGACGACGTCCGCCCCCCGGGCAAGCAGGTCCCGCTTCAGCACCGGCCAAATCCAGAGCCGCAGCGCGTAGAAGGTGCCGATGAGGCCGACGACGAAGACGATGAAGACCCGCCGGAGCTTCGACTGGGCGGCGCCCCAGAGCTCGCCGGCGGTCCGGCGGCCGGCCGCCAGCGTCTCCCGGGTGTCCGAATCCAGCAGGTCGTCGGTCGCGGCCATCCTCGGTCCGGCTTCCGGCCTGCCGATTATCAATCTTCTTCGTTCGGCGCCCGCCGAGGGCGGTCTCAAAAGGCCTATAATCGGCTCAGCGTAACCCCGGCCAGGCATGGCCGGCGACCCCGATGAGCCGTCGGCGGGCGAGCCGTCGGACAGCGACGGGGCCCGGTCGCCCGACGACGGTGCGGGGGAGCCGGCCGAGGGCGCTGACGGGCCGACAGCCGACGACGAGGCCTCCACAGCGGACGTCTCAGTGGACGACGTCGCCCCGTCGGACGACGGGCCGAAAACCTGCGCGGGGACGACCCAGGAGGGCGAGCCCTGCGGCCGCCGGGTGAGCGAGGAGAACGACTACTGCTACCTCCATCGTGACCAGTCCCCGGAGGACGCGGACGAGGCGAACGTCGCCGAGGGCGACGCGCTCCAGGCGACCCCCGTCTCCCAGGAGCCCGTCTCGGAGTCGACCTACGACGCCTTCGAGCCCGCTGCGGGGCCCGCCGCGGACCAGGAGATGCCGTTGGCCGACCACATCGAGGAGATGCTCAAGCGCCTCGCCGTCGTGGTCGCCGTCGCCGGGCTGGTCAGCCTCGTGACCTTCCCGTTCGCCGAGCGCCTGCTCAACCTCCTCTGGAACGGCATCCTGCCCGCCGGCGAAGTGACCCGGCCCCGGCTGTACGGCATCCTCGAGCTGAAGCTTACCGAGCTCAAGGTCGCCAGCCTGGTCGGCGTCATCCTCGCCCTGCCGGTTCTGGTCTACGAGACCTACCAGTTCATGAAGCCCGGCCTCTACCCCCACGAGCGGCGGTACTACCTCGCGGCCGTCCCGACCAGCCTGGTGCTGGCCCTGATCGGGGTCTCCTTCGCTTACTTCGTCGTGCTGCCGGTCATCTTCACCTACTTCCTGTACTACTCCGACGACGTCGCGACCATCGGGTTCGCCCTCGGGCGGACCTTCGACCTCATCCTCCTGCTGATGGGCTACCTGGCGATCGTCTTTCAGATCCCGCTGTTCATCATGCTCGCGATGATGATGGGGCTCGTGACCCGCCAGTGGCTCGCTGACCGCCGGCTGCTGTTCTGGGGCGCCTTCCTCGGCATCTCGTTCGTCTTCAGCCCCGACCCGACGGGCATGGCGCCGGTGGTCGTCGCACTCACGATGATCGTGCTGTTCGAGGGGACGCTGCTGCTCACCAAGTGGACCCAGCGCGGCCGGGGCCGGCGCACCGAGCCCGCGACCCAGTCGTGACGGCCGTTCGCTCCCGCCGACCGCCGGCCGTCGGGGCGGGACGGCCGTGACCCGGGTGCTGCTGGTCCGCCACGGCGAGACCGCCTGGAACCGGGCCGGCCGCCTGCAGGGCTGGGCGCCGGTCCCCCTGACGGCGCACGGCCGCGAGCAGGCCCGCGCCGTCGGGGCCGCCCTCGCCGAGCGATACGCCGTGGACGCCGTCACCGCCTCTGACCTCCCCCGGGCGGCCGAGACCGCCACGCTCGTCGCCGAGCCGCTCGGGGCGACCCCGTCGCACGACGAGCGGTGGCGCGAACGCGACCTCGGCGACCTCCAGGGGCTGACCCACGAGGCCATCGACGCGCGCCACCCCGAGTACTCGCTCTCGGCGGACGGCGCGGCCGCCGTCGAGGCGCGACCGCCGGGCGGCGAGAGCCTCGCCGACCTCCGCGGGCGGGTCATCGAGGCCTGGGACGACCTGGTGGCCGCCGCGGGTCCGGACGAGACCCGCCTCGTCGTCACCCACGGCGGGCCCCTCTATCTCCTGCTGGGCCACCTCCAGGGCCGCCCGGTGGTCGAGAGCGTCCTCGAACACCGCCAGGCCAACGGGGCCGTCAACGAGGTCCGCGTCGCGGACGGGACGGCCACGGTCGTCAGGGAGAACGAGACCGGGGCGTTGGCGGCGGGCCCCGACGGTCGGTGACGGGTCGAGGCGGGGGAATTCGGGTCAGACGGCCAGCGCGTCCACCAGGACGGCGACGAGCAGCAGCCCCAGGTAGACGTTCGAAGCCACGAAGGCCCGTCCCGCCGCCCGGTCGGTCCGCTCGGCGTGCTGGCGGACGACGGCCCACAGGAAGACCGCGCCCACGACCACGGCGGTCGCGGCGTAGAGCCAGTCGAGCCGGGTCGTCGCGGCGAGGGCGACCGCGGCGAGCATCGTGCCGCCGAGGTAGAGCGTGACGTGACGTCGGGCGGTCGCCGCACCGCGGACGACCGGGAGCATCGGGAAGCCGGCGCGGGCGTAATCGTCACGGTAGACCAGCGCCAGGTTGTAGAAGTGCGCCGGCGTCCAGAGGAAGACGACCGCCCCGAGCACCAGCGCCGGCATCCCGACGGTCTCCTCGACGGCGGCCCAGCCGATAAGGGCCGGGAAGACCCCGGCGGCGCCGCCGAGCACGGTGTTCTGGTCGGTGTGGGGCTTGAGTAGCAGCGTGTAGACCACGCTGTAGAACAGGATGGCGAGCAGACCGAGCGCCGCCGCCAGCGCGTTGACGAAGGCCAGGAAGACGGCGACCGAACCAGCGGCCAGCACCAGGCCGAAGGCGACCGCGCGCCGGGTCGGGATGCGCTCGCGTACCAGCGGCCGGCCGCTGGTGCGGGCCATCCGCCGGTCGCGGTCGCGCTCCAGCACGTTGTTGAACGTCCCGCTCGCCGCGATGGCGAGCACCCCGCCGACGACGGTCGCGACCGCGACGCCCAGGTCGAGGGCCGGGCCGGCCGCGAGCGCCATCGCGGCGAGCGCGACGAGGGTCAGCAGCCACCACAGCTTGGGCTTGGTGAGCACGACGTATGCGGCCGCCGTCTCCCGGGCCCGGACGAGCAGGCCTTCGGACGACCGTCCGGTTTCGGTCGCCGGCTCGTGGGCGGGTGGGATCGACGACGGCGGGGCGTCCCCGGCCGCCGGCTGGTCGGGCGTCGACCCGACCGCCACCTCGAGCTGCCAGAGCATGGCGACCAGCAGGGCCGAGAACAGCGCCATCGCGGTCACGAGGTGGAGCGACGACACGGCCGTCGGCGCGCCGGAGACGGCGGTAATCGCCCCCACGCCGACCTGGACCGGATAGAGCACCGCGGCGACGCCGACGGCCGCCCGCACCCGGCGGCTGGCGCGCCGGCGCCAGGCGATCGCGACGGTCGCGAGCAGGCCGAAGCCGACGAGCAGCGCCGTCGCGCGGTGAAGCAGCGTCACCGCGAGGCCGAAGTCGTCGAGGGCGGCCAGCGGGCCCGCCGCACACGCCGGCCAGGTCGGACACGCGGCGACGGCGTCGGTCAGCGCCGTCGTCACGCCGAGCGCGATGAGCAGGTACACGCCCACGGTCGAGGCGACCAGCAGCTGCGCGAGCCGGTCGCGCGGCGGCTCGACCGCGGGCAGCGTCATGGTCGACCGACGGTAAGACCGGCCTCCCACAAGACCGTTCCGCCTGGGCCACGGCACCCGCGGGGACGCATCAGGCGTCGCTCGCCGGGCTCACGCTGCCGGTGCGGTAGCCCTCGAGGTCCAGCGTCACGTGGTCGAAGCCGGCCGCGGTCAGCCGCTCGCGGGCTGCCGCGGCGAAGTCGGGGTCGAGCGCGTCCTCCAGCTCGTCGGGGCCCACCTCGATGCGGGCCAGGCCGTCGTGGTCGCGCACCCGGAACTGCGAGAAGCCCCAGTCACGCAGCAGGGCCTCGGCCTGCTCGACGCGGGTGAGCCGCGCCTCGGTGACGGCCAGTCCCGTCGGGATGCGCGAGGAGAGGCAGGCCATCGACGGCTTGTCGGCGACCGAGAGCTCCAGCCGGCGGGCGAGCTCGCGGACCTCGGCCTTCGAGACGTCGTGGGCCAGGAGCGGCGAGAAGACCTCGAGCTCCGCCACCGCGCGCAGCCCCGGGCGGTGGCCCTCGCCCGGGTCGGAGGCGTTGGTGCCGTCGCAGACGGTGTCGTAGCCCAGCTCCCGGGCTCGGTCGTACATCGCCCCCAGCCGCATGGTCCGGCAGTGGTAGCACCGGTCGTCGTCGTTGGCGACGAAGTCGGGGTTCTCGAGCTCGGAGAAGGCGACGACGTCGTGGCGGATGCCGATCTCGTCGGCCACCCGTCGGGCGTCGGCGAGCTCCGCGGCGGGCAGCGTCTCGCTCTTGGCGGTGCACGCGACGGCGGCCTCGCCGAGCGCCTCGTGGGCGAGCGCGGCGACGACGCTCGAGTCCACCCCGCCCGAGAAGGCGACGACGACGCCCTCGCGCTCGGCGAGCGCGTCGACGGCCGCCGCGCGCTTGTCCGCGAGGTCCATGGACCCGGGTCCGCGTCGAGGGGCAAAAGCCCCGCGGGGCCCGGTACGCCGGGGCCGCCACCCACCTTCACTGCCACCCGGCTGCCCGCCACGGCCGCCGCGTCCGGCCGCAGCCGAAGGGTTAAGTAGCCAGCGGAGCCTGGTGAAAGTGATATGGCCGACGGGCCCGACGACGGGATGCTCTCGTGGGACGAGTCGGTGTTCCGCGACGAGCACGTCTTCGAGATCGACTACGTCCCCGAGGCGTTCCTCCACCGCGAGACCCAGATGCAGCAGCTGCAGTACGCGCTCCGGCCGGCGGTCCGGGGCTCGCGGCCGCTGAACGTCTTCGCCCAGGGCCCGCCGGGCACCGGCAAGACCACCGCGGTCAAGAAGATCTTCGACGAGCTCGCGATGCAGTCGGGGGTCCGCACCGTCCACGTCAACTGCCAGGTCGACGGCACCCGGTATGCGGTGTTCTCCCGGCTGTTCGAGGCCGTCTTCGAGTACGAGCCCCCGTCGAGCGGCATCTCCTTCAAGAAGCTGTTCCGCCAGCTCACCGAGCAGCTCGTCGAGGACGACGAGACGCTCGTGGTCGCGCTCGACGACGTCAACTACCTGTTCTACGAGAACGAGGCCTCCGACACGCTCTACTCGCTGCTGCGCGCCCACGAGATCCAGCCCGGGGCCCGCATCGGCGTCATCATCGTCTCCTCGGACCCCAACCTCGAGGCCATCGAGGAGCTCGACGGCCGGGTCCAGAGCGTCTTCCG
>JBDGPL010000241.1:0-2000 GCA_042219705.1 Halobacteriales archaeon
CGGCGACCGGACGCTGATGCTCGTCGACGAGTTCGAGGCCATCACCGAACCCGGCAGCGCGGCGGACCTGCTGCACGGCCTCGTGACGCTGACGGTCGACCAGGGATCCATCGGGGCCTTCGTCACGCACCTGGCGGCCGACCTCCGGCCGCTGCCGGACACGGCCCGGACCGACGGCATCTTCGCCGAGGGCCTCGACGCCGACCTCGAGCTCGTCGTCGACTACCAGCCCCGCTTCCACACGGTGGGGCGCTCGACGCCGGAGTTCATCGTCTCCCGGCTCGTCGCCGACGCCGCCGACCCCCGCGAGCGGCTCGGGTACGAGGCCCTCGCCGAGGCGCTCGGCGCCGAGGTCGTCCAGGGGACCCTCGATGACGCCCGGTGGCAGGGATAATCGCCCGTCCCGTCCCCGACGCGAAGCCTTTTCGGCCGTCGCGGCCGACCATCAGGCATGGTCGAGATGGAATCCGCCAGGGGGCTCGAAGCCGGCGACCCGGTCCCCGACTTCGAGCTCCCGGCGACCGACGGCCAGACGTACTCCCCGGCCGACTTCGCCGACAACGAGGCGCTCCTCGTCGTCATCACCTGCAACCACTGCCCGTACGCCCAGGCCAAGCACCCGGCACTGAACGCCATCGCGGCGGACTACGACGACGTCGCCGTGGTCGGCATCAACCCGAACGACGCCGAGGAGTACCCCGAGGACTCCTTCGAGCGGATGGTCGAAGAAGTCGAGGCTGGCACCATCCAGTACGACGCGTACCTCCGCGACGAGTCCCAGGAGGTCGCCCGGGCCTTCGACGCGACCTGCACGCCCGACCCGTTCCTGTTCCGCCGCGATGACGGCGACTTCGTCCTGGCCTACCACGGCCGGCTCGACGACGCGCTGAACCCGGACGAGGAGCCCTCCGGCGAGCCGGGCTTCGAGATGCGCGAGGCCATCGAATCCGTGCTGGCCGGCGAGCCCGTCACCCAGGAGTTCAAGCCCTCCCGGGGCTGCTCCATCAAGTGGAAGGACTGAGCGTGGCGGGCCGGCTCGCCGGGCGTCCCCATCCCCGGGACGGCTCATGAGCGACGATGAGTTCGATCGGGCGATGCACGACGCGGACTGGGCCGAGGTCTACGGGCGGCAGGCCGCCCGGGGCGGCCTCGTCAAGGAGTTCGCCGACCGGCTCGGCCTCGAGGCCGGCGACACCGTGGTCGAGCTCGGCTGCGGCCCGGGCCACGCCACGGAGCGGTTGGCCGACCGGGTGAAGCCCGGCCGCGTGGTCGCGGTCGACCGCCACGTCGGGGCGCTCCATTACCTCGAGGCGGAGACGGATGCGGACCTCGGGTACGTCGACGCCGTCGTCGGCGACGCCGAGCGGCTCCCGCTGCACCTCGCGGACCCGACCCCGGCGCTCGCCGCGTTCGTGCTTCATCACGTGGCGGCGCCCTGGACGGCCGTCGCCTCGGTGGGCAGCGCGCTCGCCGCCGGGTCACCGCTTCTCGTCGTCGAGTACGACCCCGACGCGCCGGGCGAGTACGGCCCGCCGACGGCGCATCGGCTCGAGCCGTCGTCGGTCGAATCCTGGCTCTCGACGGCCGGCTTCGACGTCGAGGAGTCCGCCGAGCTCCCCGAAGAGAAGTACGCGATCCTGGCGCGGCGGCGCTGAGCCGAGCCCGGGCCCGACTCAGGCCCGCTCGACGCCCCCGTCCCCCCGCGGCAGGTAGTCGCGGCCGCCCGGCTCGACCAGCAGCTCGTCGTCCTCGACGACCACCTCGCCGCCGACGATGGTGTGAGTCGGCAGCCCGGTCAGCTCCTGGCCGTGGAACGTCGAGTACTCCGGCTCCATCGTGTGGTAGAAGTCGTCGTCCACGACCGCGGACTTCTCGAGGTCGACGACGACCATGTCGGCGTCCGCGCCCTCGACGAGCGCCCCCTTCCGCGGGTAGAGCCCCCAGCGCTTGGCGTTGTTCTCGGCGCAGACCTCGACCACGCGCTTCATCGAGAGCCGGTT
>JBDGPL010000241.1:2010-16211 GCA_042219705.1 Halobacteriales archaeon
CTCCGAGATCATCACGGGCAGGAGGTACTCGATGCCGTTGTTGTCGCCCGGGATGGCGTCCCACATGTCGCCGTACTTCCCTTGCTCCTTCTCCTTGAACTCGATCTTGTGTGGGCAGTGGTCCGTGCCGAGGTAGTCGACGACGCCGGTACGCAGCCCCTCCCAGAGGCGTTTCCGGCTCGCCTCGCCCCGGAGCGGCGGCGAGATCTTGCCCCAGACGCCGAGATCGTCGTCGTAGGTGTGACACAGGAACGCCGGCAGCGTCTCCGCGTGGAGGTTCACGCCTTGCGCCTGGAAGCGTTCGCAGATGTCGACGCCCTCGCCGGTCGACATGTGGACGATGTACGCCCGGGAGTCCGTGTACTCGGTCATCCGGCCGATCTGCTCGATCTGCATGGCCTCGCAGATGTTCGGCGAGGCCTCGGTCCAGGCCGGGAGGTCGTTCCGGCCGGCCGCCTGGAGTTCCTCGCGAGTCCGGATGGCGAGGTCCTCGTTCTCGGCGTGGAACATGACGACGCCGCCGGGGATGTCGGCCACCTTGGAGAGGAGGTCGTAGACCCGTCCCGCGTCGGAGTGTTCGATGCCCAGCTCGGGCGAGGCGTACTTGTACCAGTTGAAGAAGATCTTGAACGACCGGACCCCCGCGTCGGCCAGCCCCTCGATCTCGTCGAAGTGGTGATCTTTGTGGATGATGGCGTGGTAGGCGAAGTCGATATAGGAGTTTTCCTCGCCGGCCTCGACGAAGAAGTCCATGTCCGGGAGGTACGGCTCCGGCTGCAGCAGGAAGTTCACGACGGTCGTGACGCCGCCGTGGACGGCGCCGCGCGTCTCGGTCTCGAAATCGTGTTCGAGCCCCTCGTGATACTCGTACTCGTACCGGGAGAGGCCCCAGTGGACGTGGGGGTCGATGAAGCCCGGCAGCAGGTAGTTCCCCCCGGCGTCGATGGTTCGTTCGGCGTCGGGGAGGTTGCGGTCGGCGCCGACGGCGACGATGCGACCGTCAGCCGCCGCGACGCCGCCGTCGAGCTCGCCGGAGGGGGTCACCACCCGGGCGTTGGTGACCCGGAGGTCGGCTCGGTCGGCCATGACGCGCGTCGTACGCCTGGCCGGGTTAAAGGCGTGCGGGTGGGTCGAGGCTGCGGTCCCGGTCGGGCCGTAACCGGTCGGGGGCCCGGCTGGCGGGCGACCGCCGAACAGCCGGATCTCAGCCCGTTTCCATCCGCTCGCGGTACCGGTCGAGCGCCTCGCCGAGGGCCTCGCGGAACGCGTCGGGCGGCTCGGGGTAGAACGTCACCGCCTTACGCCGGTTGTGGAGATGGAGCTGGACCTTCCCGCGCTTGCGGTAGGTCCAGTAGAGGCTCGCCAGGCCGAAAGCGCCGAAGAACAGGCCGCCGAGGAGGCTCCGGTCGGCCGAAAGCAGGCCGAACCCGACGAGACCGGCGCTGAGCAGGCCCAGGAACCAGTCGAACGACTGGACGGTGACCTCGGCCACGCCGGCCAACTCGACGGAGTGGGTCTCCTCACCGCGGACGACGAGCACACGGTCGTCGGTCACCCCGACGTGGCCGCCCCGCCGGAGCGGCGCGTGGAACCGGAGCGCTTCGCCGGCTTCGACGTGGCGCTCGAGGGCCGCCGCCGCGACCATGGGACGGGCGGGCCGGCCAGGCGGGTAGCCGTTTCGGTCCCGCCCGCCAACCCTTATTAACCGCCGCCCCCGTCGACCCGTGAATGGCAGTCGACACGGTCATCCACGGCGGCCAGGTGGTGTCGACCGCCGGCGTCCGGGCCGCCGACGTCGCCATCGATGGCGAAGATATCGTGGCCGTCGGCGCCCCCGACGCGATGCCCGCCGCCGAGGAGGTCGTCGACGCCGCCGGCCGGCTGGTCCTGCCGGGCGTGGTCGACCCCCACGTCCACGTTGCTGACCCGTACTCCCACGACTCCTACGAGTCGGCGGGTCGGGCCGCCGCACTCGGGGGAATCACCACCTTCCTCGACTTCGCGTGGCAGCCCTGGACGGGCGAGGCCAGTCCCTACGAGACCGAAGGGTCGCTGCTCGATGGGGTCGAGTGGAAGCGCGCGAAGGCCGACGGCGCCATCGTCGACTTCGGACTGCACCTCGGGTTCACCCGTGAGGACGAGGCGGCGCTGGACGCAATCCCCGAGGTCGTCGAGGCGGGTATCCCGTCGTTCAAGCTGCTCACCGCCTACGACATCGGCGTCGGCTACGGCTTCATGGAGCAGGTCTTCGAGGCGGCCGCCGACCACGACGCCGTCGCCCTGGTCCACACGGAGGACCGGCAGGTCTGTGACTACCGGACGGCACGCCGACAGGAGGCAGGACGGGGCGACCCGACCGACTACCCCGGCTCCCGGCCGGACTACGCGGAGGCGATGGCGGCCGACGCCGTCTGTCGGCTGGCGATGGAGCATGGCTGCAAGTACTACGGGGTCCACACCACGAGCCGGAAGGCGGCCGACGTGCTCGAGCGATACAAGGCTGAGCACGGACCGGAACTCGTCCGGGCGGAAACCTGTCCCCACTACACCACCCTCGACGAGTCCGTCTTCGCCGACCGGGGCTACCTCGCGATGCTGGCGCCACCCATCCGGACGTCCGACGACACCGATGCCATCGTCGAACACCTCGAGCGAGGGACCATCGACACCATCGGGACCGACCACACCGGGTTCACGCGCGAGTCGAAGGACGTCGACGCCTGGTGGGAGGCCACGTTCGGGATGAATTCCTTACAGACCAGCCTCCCCGTCGCCCACGACGAGCTCGTCAACCGTCGTGGGCTGTCGTATCCGCGCCTCGTCGAGCTCATGTGCGCGACCCCCGCCCGGCTGTTCGGTCTCCCCGACAAGGGGTGCATCGAGCCGGGCACCGACGCCGACATCGTGGTCTTCGACCCCGACGAATCATTCGTCATCACTGAAGACGACAATGCCGGCGTTGCCGACTTCACGCTCTACGAGGGCCGTGAGGTGACCGGCCGGGTCGAACAGACCTTCGTCCGCGGGACGCGTGTCGCCGCCGACGGCGCGGTCGTCGCCGAGCCGGGCCACGGCCGGTTCGTCGAGCGGGCGCGCCCCGACTGGACCGGTTGAATGCGTGCCGGTTCAGGCGTGGCCGACCGCTAGTCCGCGGCCGTACCGCCGCCCATCCGGTCGAAGACCGATCGGAACTCGCTTTCATCCTCGGCGAGCTCCTCCCAGGCATCGAGGCCGCGCTCCTCGGTCGTGCCCTCGATGGTGTTGTCGAGCACGAACGCGATGATGCCGCCGACCGCCATCCCCGTCGAGCCGATGACGAAGATGGTGTCAGAGACGATCTTCAGCCCCAGGACCGGGCCGAGGATGGCGAGGCTCTGCATGCCCTGTTGGAACTGCGCGGCACCGCCGGTCGCCCCCATGTACGCGGGGATGGCGAGGCCCGCAAAGAGCGCGAAGCCGACGATGAACACGTTCCGCGAGGAGTCGAGGTCCACGTACTTGAGGTTCGAGAGGCCGACCGCGGCTATCTGACCGAACATGGCAATGAACAGCCCGCCGATGATGGGGCCCGGCAGCGTGGCGACGAGCTGGCCGAACGGCCCGATGAACCCGACGACGAGCATCACGATGGCGCCGACCTGCACGACGTAGCGGGACGCCACCCCGGTGATGCCGATGGCGCCGATGTTCTCGGAATACGACGTCGACCCGTTCCCGGTGCCCATGATACCGGCGAACACGTTCCCGAGGCCCTCCATGCCGATGCCGTGGTTGATGCGTTTCTTGCTCGGGGCGCTCACACCCGCCAGCCGGGCCACGGCGTGATAGTCGCCGAAGCTCTCGATCATCGAGGCGATGACGCCGGCGAACATACCGACGAAGTACGCGAACGTGAACCGGGGCATCCCCCACTGTAGCGGGTAGATGGGCTGGAACACCGCCGCTCCCGTGACGGCCGCTAGGTCGACGTACCCCGGCGCACCGGACGCGTATACGCCGACGACTGAGAGGACGGCGGCGATGATCCACGCGGCCAGCACGCCGAGCAGCACCGGGAAGAGCCGGAACCATCGACTGTACTTGTCGAAGTATTGTGAGAACAGGACGATGAGCACGACCGTGAGGCCCATGAGCCACCAGTCCTGACTCGCGGTCGCAATCTGCGGGGCGCTGAATAGCGCGAGCCCGATGAGCGCGATGGTGGGCGCGATGACCACTGGCGAGATGAAGCGCTTGAGCGCTCCCATGACACCTGCGTAGCCCACGACGACCTCGACGAGGGCTGCCGCGATGATGGCCCCCTGGAGCTCCCGCAGCATGATTTCGTACCCGGCGCCCTGCGCGCCGACGGCCAGGATGATGGCGATGGCCGGCGCGAGCATCGAGAACGTCCCGCCCTGGACGATGGGGTACCGGTTTCCGATGGTCGTCTGTGCGAGGGTCGCGATACCCGAGACCACGAAGAACGTCCCGATGAGCTGCGCCTGGGCGCTCGCCGGCATCGAGACCCCCTCGACGCCGTTCATCACCCCAATGAGCACGAGCGGGATGGCGACCGTGGCGCCGATCATCGTCAGGTAGTGCTGAAAGCCAAGCAGGATGGACTCGCCCAGCGGTGGCTTTTCTTCGATGCCGTACTCGACAAAGCCCGACTCACTGACCGTCGCGGCGGCACCCGGCGTGCCGCCGGCGTCGTCCTCGCCCCCGTCGGTCCGCGCCGCGGTCATAGTCGGTCCCCCCGCTGCCCCCTGTCGACTGCTGGCATACCCCGTGCCATGGGGGCCAGACAGAAACCAATGGTATAAAATTGTCGATAAAACCCATCGGCGGTGTCGGCCGGTTCCGGATGCTCGAACCCGGGGAAAGCTATATTCGCCACCTTCCGGATGGGTCGGCATGGCGAGGTCACCCGACTTCGACGTCTCCGCAGAGCTCGACGTGATGGTCCCGATGCAAGACGGCGTCAGGCTCGCCACGGACATCTACCGGCCCCGGGACCCCGACACGGGGGCCGTACTCGAGGAACCCCTGCCGGTCCTGCTCGATCGCACCCCGTACGGCAAGCGCGGCGCCCAAGGCCGTCACGGCGAGTGGTACGCCTCGCGGGGCTACGTCGTCGCCATCCAGGACGTCCGCGGCCGGTTCGACAGCGAGGGCGAGTTCGAGATCTTCGTCAACGAGGCCGAGGACGGCGCCGACGCCGTCGAGTGGCTCGCCGAGCGGGACTACTGTGACGGCCAGGTGGCCACCCTCGGCACCTCCTACGGCGCCTGGGTCCAGAACGCGCTGGCCACCCAGGACCCCGATGGCCTCGCGGCGATGTTCGTCAACATGGGGGCCGCCAACGGCCGGAAGGCCACGTTCCGGCACAACGGCGCCTTCGAGATGCGATGGCTCTGCTGGGCGTACACGCTCGGAGCCGGCTTCGCCCACGAGTCGCTGGCCGACCCCGACGTCCAGCAGCGGTTCGCCGACACCGACGTCCGGGAGGTGTTCGCGGACTGGCCGCCACAGCGCGGCGAGACCGTGCTCGCCGAGCTCCCGGGCTACGATGAGTGGGCCTTCGACGTCATGGAGTCCGGGGCCGCCAGCGAGGCGCTCTGGCGGAACCCCGGCCTCAACTTCGAGCGCTACTACGACGACTCCGCCGACGTGCCGACGGTCTACTCGGGCGGCTGGTACGACTCCTACACCAAGGCCACCTGCGACAACTACGTCGGGCTGGCCGACCGCAAGGCCGCCGACCACCACCTCGTCGTCGGTCCGTGGACCCACCTGGCCCGGCTGCCGGGCGGCCACGACCACTCCGACGCGCTGCTCTACCCGCCGCTGACCTGGGAGGTCCCCGAGGCGGGCGACCTGGCCTTCGGCGAGGACGCCACGATGCCCTACCGGGAGACCCGGCTGCGATTCTTCGACCACCACCTCAAGGGCGAGGACACGTGGGACGAACCGGCCGTCCGGTACTTCCTGATGGGCACCGGCGACGGCCACCGCACCGACGACGGCGCGCTGTTCCACGGCGGCGAGTGGCGCACGGCCGAAACGTGGCCCCCCGACGGGACCGAACCGACCCGGTATTACGCCCACGCCGACGGGACGCTCTCGACCGAGGCGCCGACCGCCGACGCCTCGTCGACGAGCTACCGGTACGACCCCGATGACCCCGTCCCCACCGTCGGCGGCAACTCGTCGTCCTACCTCACCTACGAGCCCCGCGAGGAGTCGGTCCGGGCCTACCCGCTCGGGGACCGCAAGCTCATCGACTTCGCCGGCCGCGGGCCGTTCGACCAGCGCGCCCACGACTGGGTCTGGGGCGACGGCGACGGCGAGCCGCTGGCCGACCGCGACGACGTGCTGGTCTACCGGACACCCCCGCTCGCCGAGGCGGTGACCATCGCCGGGCCCATCCGGGTCCGGGTCTACGGGTCGACCGACGCCGCGGACACGGACTTCACGGCGAAGCTCCTCGACGTGTATCCGCCGGGGGCGGACTATCCCCGGGGGTACGCCCTGAACCTCTGTGACTCGATCTGCCGGGCCCGCTTCCGCGGCTACCGCGAGGAGCCGGACTTCGTCGAACCGGGGTCGGTCTACGAGTTCTACATGGAGCCCTACCCGACGGCGAACGTGTTCAAGCCCGGCCACCGCATCCGGCTCGACGTCTCGTCGTCCAACTTCCCCCGGTACGACCCCAACCCCAACACCGGCGGCCCGCTCTACGGCGACGAGGAGTCGGTGGTGGCGACGAACACCGTCTACCACGAGGCCGACCACCCGACCCACGTCGAGCTGCCGGTCCAGCCCGCCGGCTGAGTCCGGGACGGTTCTGGACAGCTCCCCGGCCTCTCCCGACCGCGGCCGACGGCCCGTGAGGTTTATCCCTGCCTCCCGGCCGTGCCATAGCATGGCACCCGACTGCTCGTTCCTGTCGGCCCTCGAGCTCGACGGCGAGGTGACTTTCGAGGCGGGCCGCCTTGAGACCCACGCCACCGACTACGGCGCCGAGACCCAGGACTACGCCACGGCGCCGGACGCCGTCGTCTGGCCGGCCTCGACCGATGACGTCAGCGCGGTCCTCGCCGCCGCGAATGAGCGCCGCGTCCCGGTCACCCCCTACGCCGCCGGGTCCGGCCTCGAGGGCAGCGCCGTCCCGGTCCACGGCGGCGTGAGCCTCGACCTGACCCGGATGAACGACCTCATCGAAGTCCGCCCGGAGGACCACCAGGTCGACGTCGAGCCGGGCGTGCTCGGGGCCGACGTCGACGAGGCCGCCGCGTCGGCCGGCCTGTTCTTCCCGCCGCTGCCCTCCTCGGGGGACCTCTCGACCGTCGGGGGGATGATCGCCACCGACGCCAGCGGCATGCAGACCGTCAAGTACGGCGAGGTCGCCGACTGGGTGCTCGGCCTGGAGGCCGTCCTCGCCGACGGCACCGTCATCGAGACGGGCAGCCGGGCGGTCAAGACCTCGAGCGGCTACAACCTGACCGACCTCGTCATCGGTAGCGAAGGGACGCTCGCCGTCGTGACCCGGGCGACGCTGCGGCTGGCCGGCCGGCCCGAACAGATCCGCGGCGGGCGAGCCCTGTTCCCGACGCTCGACGACGCGACCGCCGCCGTCACGGACGCCGTCCAGTCCGGCCTCGACGTGGCCGCCATCGAGCTCATCGACCGCGAGAGCGCGATGATGGCCAACGCCTACTCGGGGACCGACCTCCCCGACCGCCCGATGACCTTCCTCGAGTTCCACGCCGACCACGGCGTCGAGGCAGAGATCGAGTTCTGCCGGTCGCTCTTCGACACCCACGACGTCGAGCGGTTCGAGCTGGCCGACCGCGACGACATGGACGAGCTCTGGCAGGCCCGAAAGGACCTCGGGTTCGCCATCAGGGCCTGGGACCCCGACCGCACGCCGGTCCAGCCCGGCGACGTGACCGTCCCCATCAGCCGGCTGGGAGACCTGGTCCGTGAGGCCAAGTCGCTGGGCGAGGAGCACGACCTGCTGGTGCCGTGCTTCGGCCACGCCGGCGACGGCAACGTCCACTATACCGTCCTGGTCGACGAGGACGACCCCGACGCGGTCGAGCGGGGCGAGGCGATCTACCGTCGCGTCATCGAGCGGGCCATCGGGATGGGCGGGACCGCGACCGGCGAGCACGGCATCGGCCTCGGGAAGCGCGCGTACCTCGTTCGCGAGCACGGCGAGGCGGCCGTCGAGACGATGCGCACCCTCAAGCGGGCGCTCGACCCCCGGGACACCCTCAACCCCGGCAAGCTCTTCCCGGAGACGCTCGAGGGCGAGCGGGTTCGGGCCTCTGACGCCGGGTGATCGGCCCCGTCGGTCCTACTCCTCGACGAAGGCCACGCATCGGCAGACCGACGACTCGCCGCCGCGGAAGCGCCACGGGAAGGTGCCGATCTGGACGCGCTCGTTGAGCAGCTCCTGGGGGACCTGGGCGTTCTCGACGTGGACGATGCCGTGGGGGAACAGCTCGTTGTGCATGAGCTGGTAGCCCGACGGGGGGAACACCTCGTCGAGGTCGTCGACGCCGAGGTGGTCGGCCGCCGCGGCGGCGTGTTCGGGCCGGACGTCGCGGATGATCGTGTTCATCGGGTGGTCGGCGCTGCCGCAGTCGAGCAGCAGGTAGTTCAGCTCCTTCTCGCGACACCACGCCGCGAACTCCTGGTTCGGGCCCGGGTGGGCGACGAAGAACTTGTCCGGGTCCGCGGTGTCGCGGTGCCAGGCGTACTGCTGGTAGCCGGTGTGGATGAAGAGGATGTCGCCCTCGCGGACGTCCACGGCGTCCTCGACCATGTCGCTCGTGTAGACGTCGTAGTCGCCGACTTCGTCGGAGATGTCGGCGATGACGGCGTCACCGACCAGCTCGTCGAGGGGCATCGACTCGATGTCGCGGCCTGACTGGACGAAGTGGCGCTCCCCGTCGAGGTGGGTGCCCGTGTGGTTCATGAAGGTGATCTTCTGGCCGTTCACCTGCTCGGTGTCGAGGCTCTTCTCGTACCACACCTTCGGGTTGTCGTAGGTCGGCCAGGCCGGCGTCTCCCAGGACCACGGCTGGGTCAGGTCGTACATCTCGTAGCCGTCGAGCATGGCCCGTCGGAGGTCTGGAGCCGGCTTAAGGGTTCGGCGCCCACCGTCCGCGGCAGCGGTGCGTCGCGACCGGCGGTGTCAGGCCCCGACGGCGCGGTCGTAGGCAGCGCGCAACGCCCGCCGGGCGTACTCGGCCGCCGCCTCGGTCTTGGTCGCCGCGTCGGCGTGAAGCTCGTCGTCCGGGTCGGCCGCCGTCTCGACCGCCCGCCCGACCGCATCGAGCGCGGCGTCGTCCAACGCGCCCCCCACCACGGCCGACTCCGCCTCGGGCACCCGGAGCGGGACGTCGGCGACGTTGGCGAGGGCGAGTCGGGCCGCCTCGACGGTCGGGTCGGCGGCCGCGGGGTCGTCGACCCGGACCGCCGCGGCGGCGCTCACCGTCGGCCACGTCTGGGCGGCCGGCTTGAGCTCCTCGAACGCCATCCCGGTCCGGGACCGGGGGAACGGCCCGCGGTCGACGGTGACCCGCTCGATGAGCTCGCCGGGCTCGAGGGCGGTGTACAGGTAGCCGAGGAAGAACTCCCCGGCGGGGACCGGCCGCCGGCCGTCGGCGGAGACGAGGTGCAGCGTGGCGTCGAGCGCCACGGACACCGTCGGGTAGTTCCCGGCCGGGTCGGCCTCACCGAGGCTGCCCCCGAGGGTCCCGCGGTTCCGCACCGCTGGCCCGGCGATGGCCCCGGCCGCCTCGGGGAAGACCGGGAGGGCGTCGGCGAGAGCGGTGGACCGCTCGATGTCCCGGTGGCGCGTCATCGCCCCAATGGTGACCGTGTCGTCGTCGACGCTGATGGACGCGAGTTCGTCGACCCGGTTCAGGTCGATCAGGTGGTCGGGCGTGGCCAGCCGGTTGGCCATCATGATGCCGAGCGACTGGTTACCGGCCATCAGCTCGGCGTCGTCGTGCTCCTCGAGCAGCCGGACGGTCGCGTCGACGCTCTCCGGCCGGTGGTACTGAAACGGCGCCGGCTTCATCCGTCAGCCTCCTCGTCACCGCCCCAGTCGGTCGACGCGTTGCGGGTGCCGCCCTCGACGGTCCGAACCCGTTCGCGAACCCGGTCGGGCGTGAAGGGGAGCTGGTCGGCGACGATGCCCAGCGGCGCGAGGGCGTCGTTGATGGCGCTGGCGACGCTCGCCGGGCCGTCGATCATGCCGCCCTCGCCGGTGCCCTTCGCCCCCGTCACCGTGAACGGCGAGGGGGTCTCCTCGTGCTCGATGACGATCTCCGGGACGGTCTCGATGGACGGCAGCCGGTAGTCGAACAGCGTCGTCGACAGTGGCTGACCGGCCTCGGAGTAGGCGAACTCCTCCAGCAGCGCCGCGCCGACGCCCTGGGCCAGCCCGCCGGCCGTCTGGCCGTCCACGATCATGGGGTTGAGCAGCGTCCCGCAGTCCCGCAGGGTGTAGAACCGCAACACCTCCACCTCCCCGGTTCGAACGTCGACCTCGACGATGGGCGCGTTCGCGGCGTACGCCGCGGTGGGGTAGACCGGGAGCTTCCGGCGGAGCGCCTCGTCGAACGACTCGAACTGGGTGGCCGGGTGGTCGTAGCTCGCCTCGATGCCCGACAGTCGGTCGTCGCCGGTCCCCTCCGCGAGGTGGGCCAGCTCCGCGAGCGTCAGTCGCTCCCCCGCCGGCCCGTCGACGCCGCCCTCGCGGTAGTCGACGGCGCCCGGGTCGACGCCCCAGTGGTCGGCGGCGACGGTCTCGGTGGCGTCGCGAAGCGCCCGGCCGAGTTCGGCCGCCGCCCCGGAGAGCATCACGGCGAGCCGCGAGGCCGCCGAACCGTACTCCGTCGGGGCCCCGGCGCTGCCGCGGTAGCCGACCTCGATGTCGTTCGGGTGGACCCCGAGCTCGTCCGCGAGGAGCTGTGAGACGATGGTCTGGTGGCCCTGGCCGGCCGAGTCCGTCGCCAGGTCCGCCCTGACCCGGCCGTCGGGCAGCAGCTCGCCCCGCAGGTACTCCGGGAGCTCCTCGACGGCATCGCGGGGGCGGTCCGCGAGCGCCGTCCGGTCGGAGCGCTGTCGATTCGTCCAATCCGAGCCGCTGACGCCCGGTTCGATGACGACCGAGGGCTGGACGCCGCGGTACTTGCCCGCCTCCCGTCTGGCCTCGACCACCTCGGGGTCGAGCAGGCCGCCCGGCCGCCGCTCGCGCTCGTCGACGAGCGCCTCGATTCGGTCGAGGGCGGCCGGATAATCGCCGGAGTCGTAGACGTTTTTCGACGGCAGGGTGTAGGGGAGCTGGTCGGGCTGGATGAGGTTCCGCCGGCGCAGCTCGGTCGGGTCGATCCCCAACTCCCGGGCGGCGCCGTCCATCGCCATCTCCAGCGCGTAGACGTGCGGGTCGACCCCGAACCCGCGGTAGGCCGTCTGGGCGGTCTTGTTCGTGACGACCAGCTCGTAGGCGTAGCGCACCGGCCGGACGTCGTAGGCGTTCGTGAGCACGGCGAGGGGTTTGAGCGTCTGGTTGACCGGGTACCGCGGGAAGGCGCCGAAGTCGTCGACGAACCAGACGTCGAGCCCCCGGAGGGTCCCGTCGTCGTCGAGCGCCAGCTTCACCCGGTACTCCCGGTCCGAGGAGTGGGCGTCGCCCCCCTGGAGGTACTCGACGCGGTCCTCGACGAACTTCACCGGGCGCTCGAGGGCCTTGGCCGCCATCGCCGTGAGCGAACAGTAGCGGTGGACGCCGATCTTCGTGCCGAAGCTGCCGCCCACGTCCGGTGGCACGACGAGGTCGACGGCCGCGGGGTCGTACCCGAGCGTCTCGTAGACGGTGTCGTCGACCAGCGTGTGGAGCTGGATGTTCGTGACGATCTCGAACGCGTCGGCCTCGGGGTCGTAGGTCGCGACGGCGCCGCCCGTCTCCAGCGGGACGCCCGAGACCCGGCCCCAGGAGTACTCGCCCTCGAAGACGTGGTCGGCGTCGTCGAACGCCCCGTCGACGTCGCCGAACTCGAACGTCTCGGCGTCGGGGACGTTCGTGCCGACGGCCTCGTTGACGAGGACGTCGTCCTCCCGGGCCGCGAGCGGGTCGACGACGGGCTCCAGCGGGTCGTAGCGCACTTCGACCAGCTCGGCGACGTCCTCGGCGACGTACCGGTCCGTCGCCACCACCGCGGCGACGGGCTCGCCGGCGAACCGGACGACGTCCCGGGCGAGCGACCACTCCTCGAAGCCGTCGAGCCCGCAGGGCATCGGGTGGTAGTCCGCGGCGATGTCGTCGCCGGTCAGCACCAGGTGGCACTCGGGGTGGGCCTCGGCGGCGCTCGTGTCGACGGACTCGAGGCGGGCGTGGGCGTGCTGGCTCCGGACCAGCGCCATGTGGAGCGCCCCCTCTGGCGTGTGGTCGTGGACGTACTCGGCGCGGCCGGTCAGGATGCGCCGGTCCTCGACCCGGTTGAGCGGCCGGCCGACGTACTTCTCGGCCCGTTCGGCCTCGGGCGCCTCGACCACCTCGGGTTGGGCGCCCGCCATCAGTCGGCCAGCTCCTCGGCGGCCCGCTCGACCGCCCGGTAGATGTTCCGATAGCCCGTGCACCGACAGAGGTTGTCGGCGAGGCCCCGCTGGATGGCCTCGCGGTCGGGATCGGGGTCGTCCTCGAGCAGCGCCCGGGTGGCCATCACGAGGCCGCTCGTGCAGAACCCACACTGCAGGGCGTGTTCCTCGTGGAACGCCCGCTGAATCGGATGGAGCGAGCCGTCGTCACCGACGAGCCCCTCGGCCGTTTCGACCGTCGCGCCGTCGGCCTGGACGGCGTAGACCAGACAGGACTTCACCGTCGCGCCGTCCATCGCCACCGTGCAGGCGCCACAGACGCCGTGTTCGCAGCCGACCTTGACGCTGCGGCAGTCGAGCGCCTCCCGGAGGACGTCGGAGAGCTTGTGGCGGGGTTCGACGGTCCTCGTGACGGCCTCGCCGTTCACCGTCATCGCTACCTCGACCGTCGGTCGGTCGGCGGCCGCCCGGTCGTCGGCGCGCATGGATAGAGATACGGCTTCAGCAAATGCGAGGATAAACCTTCCGCCGCCAGGGCTCAGGCGACCTCGCGGGCGACCCACCGGCGAAGGACCGGGACGGCGGCGACCCCGATGACCACGTACTCGGCGACCATGGCGAGCGTCGCCGGGCCGTGGCTGCCGACGGCGAGCCGGGCCACGGCGTTCGCCGGCGTCTCGGGCAGGGCGCTCGCGGCGACGAACAGGACGATGACGCCGAGCGAGTAGACCAGCTGGGTGGACTGTCGGTCCCGGAGCCCCAGCGCGAGGCCGGTGCCGAGCACCACGACCACGGTCGCCGTGGCGGCCACGAGCGCGAGGATGGCGAGCGGCCTAGCGACCCGCGTGCCGTTGAGCCAGAGCAGCCCGAGCCAGAGCGCGGCCTGGGCCGGCGCGAGCGCCGCCATCGCGAGCATCTTCCCCTCGACGATCTCGACGGCCGAGAGCGGCGTCACCCGGAGCAGCTCCAGCGTCCCGGCGTCGAGCTCCTCGGTGATGGCATCGGCGGCGACCGACCCCGAGATGAACACGGGGAGGAAGACCAGCAGGGGGAGCAGCACGGTGTAGGTGAACGCGAACGTCGGCGGCGACGCCGGGACGTCGGGAACCGGAACGGGCGGCCGCTCGAGCCGATGGGCCAGGGCCTGCCGACGCTCGCGTTCGAGGGCCTCGAGCGCGGCCCGCAGCTCGACGACGACCACCGTCGAACGAACGCTCTCGTCGGGAACCAGCGCCTCGACCGCGATCCGGCCGGCACGCGTCTCCTCGGCGAGGAGCAGCGCGTCGACTCGGCCGGCCCTGAAGGCCGCCTCGGCGTCGCCGCCGTCGTCGTACTCCACCAGCCGCCACGGCCCGTCGTCGGCGACGGCGCCGGTCACCGTCCCCGAGGCGTTGCCCGCGACACCGATGGCGATGCCGGTGCCGGCCACCGCCCCCGGGTCGTACAGCGAGACCAGGCCGACCAGCAGGAACGACGAGAACGCCGCGATGAACAGCTGAATGAGGAGCGCGAGGACGATGGTCTTCTCCCGCCGGAGGGAGGCGAGCTCCCGGCCGGCCACCCGCAGCCGCCCCGAGCGGCGCAGCCGGGCGAGCGCCGAG
>JBDGPL010000025.1:0-26258 GCA_042219705.1 Halobacteriales archaeon
TCGGGGACGCCATCGAGCCCCTCCTCGACGCCGAGGAGCGCCGCGGACTCGACGCGCTCGCCGACGACCTGCGCGACGTGAGCGACACCGAGACCAGCCGCGACCTGGCCCGTGCGGTCGAGGCCGGGGGCGCGTTCCACCATGCCGGGCTGGCGAGCGAGCACCGAAGCCTCGTCGAGGACGCCTTCCGCGACCGGCTGCTGAAGGTCGTCTGCGCGACGCCGACCCTCGCCGCCGGCGTCAACACGCCGAGCCGGCGGGTCGTCGTCCGCGACTGGCAGCGCTACGACGCCTCAGCGGGCGGCATGGCGCCGTTGTCGACCCTCGAGGTCCACCAGATGTTCGGCCGCGCCGGCCGGCCGGCCTACGACCCCTACGGCGAGGCGGTCCTCATCGCCAGCAGCCACGACGAGTACGAGGAGCTGTTCGACCGGTACATCGACGCCGAGCCCGAGCCCGTCAGGTCGAAGCTGGCCACCGAGCCCGCGCTCAGGACCCATCTCCTGGCCACCGTCGCGACGGGCTTTGCGACCACCCGGTCGGGCCTGCTCGACTTCCTCGAGGGGACCCTCTACGCGGTCCAGACCACCGAGACCGGCCGGCTGGAGCGGGTGGCGGACGACGTCCTCGACTACCTCGACGTCAACGGCTTCATCGAGCGAGACGGCGACGGGCTGTCGGCCACCCGGTTGGGTCACGCTACCTCCCAGCTCTACCTCGACCCGATGAGCGCCGCCGAGATCGTCGACGGCCTCCGGGCCGCCGAGGACCCCTCGGCGCTGGCCCTCTACCACCTCATCTGCCGAACCCCGGACATGTACGAGCTCTACCTGCGTTCGGGCGACCGCGAGACGTTCACCGAGCTGGCCTACGAGCGCGAGGCCGAGCTGCTGGGCAGCACCCCATCGGAGTTCGACGAGGGGGCCTTCGAGGACTGGCTGTCGGCGCTCAAGACGGCGAAGCTGCTCGAGGACTGGGCCGGCGAGCTCGACGAGGACCGGCTGTGTGAGCGGTACAACGTGGGGCCGGGCGACGTCCGGGGCAAGGTCGACACGGCCGAGTGGCTGCTACAGGCCGCCGAGCGGCTGGCGAGCGAGCTCGACCTCGACGCCGGCGGCGCGGTCCGCCGGGCGCGGCTCCGGGTCAAGCACGGCGTCGAGGCAGAGCTGCTCGATCTCGTCGGCGTGGACGAGGTCGGCCGGGTCCGGGCCCGGAAGCTGTACGACGCCGGGCTCCGGAGCCGCGAGGCCCTGCGGGAGGCGCCGAAGGCGCAGGTCCTCCGGGCGCTCGACGGCCGGCGCAAGACGGCCGAGACCATCCTCCGGAACGCCGGCCGGCCAGATCCGTCACTGGGCGACGTCGACGGGGCGAGCCCGGCGAACGCGGACGACGCCGAGGAGGCGGTAGCGACGTCGGGCCGCGAAGCCGAGGGGGGCGACGAGCAGACCGGCCTCGGTGATTTCGCGTGAGACTCGTCGAGGAGCAGGTGGCCGCCGACGACGCCGACGCGTTCGTCGACGCGCTGGGCGCCATCGGCGAGGAGCACGGCGTCGTCGTGCAGGCCCTCGACGCCCGGTACGTCGCCGGACGCGAACACCTCGAGGCCGCCGTCCGGATGGCCCGGCGAGCCATCGAGCATGACGATGCCATCGCCGACGACCCGGCGCTCGAGGTGCTGCTCTACGCTGCGGGCCGACGGCAGATCGCCCGCGCGCTCACGATGGGCGTCCCGGACGGCGGCGGGCCGCTGGTGGTCGTGGTCGACGGCACCGTGACGGGAGACAATCCCGACGGGGAAGCCGCGGCGGCCGCGACGGTCGCAGACCGGCTCGAGACCGCTGAGACCCTCGATGCCGCCCGCGACGAGGCCGCCATCCGCGAGTACTTCGACGTCGGGGACGAGGAGCTCGCAGCGACCGACGCGAGCCTCGAGGACCTCGTCGTCGAGCGGGTGGCGCTGCTCGCCGTCGAGAAGTGACGGTCGATAAGACCTGGGGACCGGGGAATCGAGCGGTTTCCGACACACGCCGTATGTTCCGCGAACGTCCCGTGGGCGAGCGGTTCGGTCTCCTGTTGGTCGTCCTCGGCGGACTCTTCTCGATCGCCGGGAGGCTCGTGTTCCTCGGTGTGGTGCCGGTCCAGCCGGTCGTCGACCAGGGTCAGCCTCACCGACGTCGGCGTCGTGTGCCTCAGCCTGGGCGGGTTCTTCCTGGCGCGAGCCGACGGGGTCGGGCGCGTCAGCTGAGCCCCTGGCCGCCGGATCGCTAGCCGGCCTCGACGACGACCTTCGCCCCACCCGAGAGCCCGTCGAGAGCCGAAACGTCGTCGACGACCGCGACCACGTTCACCGGCGAGGCGGCCCTGGGTTCCTCGTCGGCGCTCGCCGGGGTCGGTCCCCAGAACAGGCACAGCGCGTTCCCCTGTGGCCAATAGCCGACGGCGCCGACGGGCACCTCGACCTGGGCGTCCTCGGCGGGCACGTCGACGGGCGTCTCGAAGTAGAGTTCGTCGCCCCAGCGGGCGGCCTCGCCCGACAGCGGCAGGGCTGCCTCGATGGCGGCCTGTGTTTCGGGGTTGTCGCTAGTCCAGGTGGCGGTCAGCTCGGCGGCGTCGACGCGAAGTCGGAGATCCGTCATGGTTGGCGGTCCGTGGCCGTGACCGATAACTGGAGGCCTCACGCCAACGCCGCGGCCAGCTTCTCGACCGGGTGGACGGGCGGCTTGCCGTAGTGGTCGCCCAGCTGGGTCCGGCAGGACGCCCCCGGCGCCACCACCTCGCCCTCGGCGGCGTCGACCTGCTCGAACAGGATGCGGCCGATGGCCTGGCTCATCGCGTAGTGCTCGGCCTCGTACCCGAACGAGCCCGCCATGCCGCAGCAGCCCGAGTCAAGCGCCTCGACGGCGTACCCCGCTGCCCGGAGGGCTTCGGCGGCGTACGCCGCTTTCTTCGTCGCGTGCTGGTGGCAGTGGCCGTGGTAGACGAGGCGCTCGTCGGGGACGTCGAAGGCCAGGTCGTCGAGCAGCCCGGTCGCGACGAGGTACTCGGCCGCGCCGGAGGTGGCGCCGGCCAGCCGCTCGACGACCGCGCCGTCGAGCAGGTCCGAGTAATCGGACTGCAGCATCACCGCGTCGGAGGGCTCGACGACCACCACGTCCCACCCGTCGGTCACCCGGGGAGCCAGGGCGTCGACGGTCCGTCGGGCCCGCTCACGGGCCGTGTCCAGGAACCCCTTCGAAAAGGCCGGCCGGCCGGTCGGCCCGACGTCGTCGGGGATGCGGACGTGGACGTCGGCCGCCTCGAGGACCCGGACCGTGGCCCGGCCCGCCGCGGGGTAGGTGTAGTTGGTGTACGGGTCGGGGACGAGGAGGGCCCGTCGCGCCGCCCCGCGTTCTGCCACCGCCGGCCCGCCACGGGCGGCGAACCAGTCCGTAAGCGACTCCTGACGGAACGTCGGGACCGACCGCTCCCGGGCGATGCCCAGGGTACGCTCGGCCAGCCAGCCCGCGCCGGGGGCCGACGCCACCCAGTTCGAGACCGGCGCCATAGCCGAGCCGACCCGCGAGAGGGCGTGGACGTTCGCGAACAGCCGGTCGCGGAGCGAGGCGCCGTGGCGGTCGTGGTGGGCGTGGGAAACCTCGGCCTTGAGCTTCGCCAGGTCGACCCCGCTCGGGCAGTCC
The DNA here is from genome assembly GCA_042219705.1 of Halobacteriales archaeon. Taxonomy (GTDB): domain Archaea; phylum Halobacteriota; class Halobacteria; order Halobacteriales; family Hikarchaeaceae; genus JBDGPL01. The sequence goes on from JBDGPL010000025.1 coordinate 3,678, forward strand.
CGCGCACAGCCCTTGCAGCCGATGCAGAGCTCCAGCACCTCGTGCATGAACTCGACGTCGAGGTGCTCCCCGCCGGGCAGGTCGCCGCTCATGGCCTGTCGCAGCAGGTTCGCCCGACCGCGGGTCGAGGTGATCTCCTCGTCGGCGGCGCGGTACGTCGGGCACATCACCCCGCCCGTGGTCTCCTGGTGGCCCCGGCAGCCGCCACAGCCGTGGCAGAGCTCGACCATGCCCTGAAACCCGTTGGCGGTGGTCCAGTCGAGGCTGGGCTCGACGCCCGCGTCGAAGGCGTAGTCCGGGCCGAACCGGAGGTCCTCGGTCATCGACACGTCGCCACAGACCATGCCCGGGTTCAGCAGCCAGTCAGGGTCGAACGCGGTCTTGAGGTCCCGGAAGACGCCCCGGAGGTGCTCGCCGTACTGTTTGCGGCTCCACTCCGTCCGCGCCCGGCCGTCGCCGTGCTCGCCGGCGACCGAGCCGCCGTACTCGACGACGAGGTCGGTCACCGCGGCGGCGATGGACCGCATGCGTTCCACGCCGTCGACCGATTTCGTGTCCACGAGCGGCCGGATGTGGAGCACGCCCGGGCCGGCGTGGGCGTAGAAGCTCGCGGAGGTGCCGTGCTCGTCGAGGACGGCCCGGACGTCGGCGACGTAGTCGGGAAGGGCCTCGGCCGGGACCGCGGTGTCCTCGACGAAGGAGACGTGCTTCTCGTCGGTGGTCCGGCTGAGCAGGATGGGCAGGCCCGACTTCCGGAGGTTCCAGAAGGCCTCGCGGTCGGCCGCGTCGTGGGCCTCGAGCGCGTCGAATGCCCGGCGGGGGGCGTCGGTCGCCGTTCCGGGCCCTTCCCTCGGGGCGGCCGCGGTGTCGACGCCGCCCACGCGGTCGGCCACGAGCTCGGCCACCCGCTCGCGGCCGGCCGCCGCCGAGTCGGCGAAGAACTCGACGAGAAGCACCGCGTCCGTGCCATCGGGCAACCGAGCGGCGGTGTCGCCGAACGCCTCGGTGTCCCGGGCGAGATCCAGGAGGACGTCGTCGAGCACCTCCACCGCTGCCGGGTCGTGCTCGAGGACTGGTGCGACGTCGGCCATCGCGTCGCCGAGCGCGTCGTAGGTGAGCAGCGCCACCGCCTTCGAATCCGGCGTCGGCTCCAGGGCGACGGTCGCCTCCGTGACGATGGCGAGCGTGCCCTCGCTGCCGGCGAGGAGCCGCGCGAGGTTCACGGCGCCGTCGGCCGCCTCCTCGACGAGCACGTCGAGGTTGTAGCCCGAGACGTTCCGCTTCAGGTCGGGATACCGGGCCGCCACGGCGTCCCGCTCCTCGTCGACGATGCGGGCCACTGCGGCGTGGATGCGGGCTTCGAGATCGCCGTCCGGGTCGGCCCGCTCGTGGAGCTCCTCGAGCGACACCTCGCCGAACGTCGTCACGGTGCCGTCGGCCAGCACGACCTCGCAGGACTCGACGTAGGCGTCGGTTTTGCCGTAGACCAGCGAGTGGGCGCCCGTCGAGTTGTTCCCGATGGCGCCGCCGAGGGCGCTCTTGTCGCCCCAGGCCGGGTCGGGGCCGAAGGTCAATTCGTGCGGCGCCGCCGCGGCGTTCAGCGCGCCGAGGGTCACGCCCGGTTGGGCCCGGACGGTTCGGGCCGCCGGGTCGACCTCGAGGACGTCGTCCATGTGTCGGGTGAAGTCGAGGACGACCGCCTCGTTGACCGCCTGGCCGGCGAGGCTCGTCCCACCGCCGCGGGGCAGCACCGGGATCTCTCGTCGCGCGCAGTAGTCCATCACCGCGGCGACGTCGGCGGTCGAGCTCGGGATGACCACGCCGATGGGCGTCCGCTCGTAGAGGCTGGCGTCGGTCGCGTAGAGCTGCCGGGAGTAGTCGTCGAACCGAACCGCCCCCGCGACCAGCCCCTCGAGGTCGTCGACGAGCGCGGGTCGGTCGACGTCGCCTCCGCGATAGTCGTAGTTGGCGCGCGGGTCGTCGGCCGGCCCGCGCTCGGTGATGGGCATCGACGGTGGATACTCGGGGAGCGGTTTACCGTTTCCCCCGTCGACCGGCAGGCGCCGGGCGCTTCAGAACCGGTGAAAATCGGGTAACACCGGACGAAACCCGACGCAAGCGTCGTCGTCATTGAAATACATCGAAAACCCCGGCATAGCCGGGTGACGCCCATGCACGCCAAGACCGCCCTGCTGCTCGTCGCCGTGGCGCTGCTCGCGACCGCCGGCGTGGCGGCCGCTCAGTCCGCGACGAGCCCCGCTGACGCACCAAACCACGACCGCCAGGGACCACCCGACGCGCTGCCCGGGCCCGTGCCGGACGTCGTCGGTGACGTCCTGGACGCTATCGAGGAACACCTCTCGGGCGTCCTGTCCGGCCACGAGCTCGGCGAGGCGCTCTCGGACCTGCTCGACGGCGTGACCGTCGCCGCGCTGGAACTCGTCGGCATCGACGCCGTCAGCGTCGTTGGCGTGCCCGGGGCCTGACGGTGGGCCGATAGTCGGCCGTCACCTTTTACGGCCGGCACAGCCTGAGGTCCCTCGATGGCGCCCTCGTCGCCCGGGAGTTATGTCCGGCGCGTCCTGCCGGTAGTGGCGCTCCTCGTCCTCCTCGTGGCGGCGCAAACATCGGGCGCGGCACGGTCGGGCACCCAGGACGACGAGCCGCTCGCCCTGGCCCAGACGGCCGTCGAACCCGACGCCGTGCTGCTCGCCGTCGACCTGGCGCCCGATGGCGACGGCGTCTGGCGCGTCGAATACCGGGTCCGCCTGACGGACGCGAACGACACGGCGGCGTTCGAGGACCTCCAGGCCGACGTCGAGGCCAACCGGTCGGCCTACGTCTCGCGGTTCGCGGACCGCATGGCGGCCACGGTAGGCGAGGCCGAGAGGGCCACCGGCCGGGAGATGGCGCTGCGGAACGTCAGCGTGACGACGACCATCGAGCAGCTTCCCCGGACCTACGGGGTGGTCGTGTACACCTTCGAGTGGACGAACTTCGCCGCCGTCGAGGGCGACCGCCTCCGGGCCGGCGACGCGCTCGCCGGGCTCTTTCTCGACGACGACACGTCGTTCCTCGTGTCATGGCCCGATGGATACGCGCTTCTGCAGGTCTCGCCCGAGCCAGACGAGGCCCGGGAGCACAGCGTGGTCTGGCGGGGCCCGACGGACTTCGGTCCCGGCGATCCGACGGTCGTCGTCGCGCCGGGCGGCGGGTCGGGACCGGGCGAGCCGTCCCTCGTCGGACTCGCCATCGTCCTCCTGGTGCTCGCTGTCGGGGGCGCTGTCTGGTGGTGGCACCGGTCGGCGAGCCGGCCGACACCGGCCCCCGACGGTCCGACCGACGAGGGAGCTTCCGGGGCGAACCGGCCCGACGCGGAGCTGCTGTCCAACGAGGAGCGCGTGCTGGCGCTGCTCGAGGAGCACGGCGGGCGGATGAAGCAGCAAGACGTCGTCCAGGCGCTCGACTGGACCGACGCCAAGACCAGCCAGGTCGTCGGCAAGCTGCGGGACGCGGGCGAGATCGAGGGGTTCCGGCTCGGTCGCGAGAACGTGCTGCGGCTGCCCGAGGTCGACGAGTCCCCGGGGCCGGAGAACCTCGCGCCGGACGCCGACGAGGAGTGAGGCAGCGCCCGACCGCCGGCGACTTCCGCGTTGACGCAGCCCGGGCCGCCCACAGCCCGGCCGCGCGCCCCGCGTCCAACGTGGGTGGACTGTCGCTGCCACCCCATGCTCCGGGTTCGGAGCCGAGTCGACCGTTAATCCGGCGTAAATTGGCGTTAATCCGGTTTGAGAGCGGTTGAACCCGGTGAAATCGGGTTCAGCGCCGACCCCCTTCATATGACCGGCTCGCACAGGACCGACCGGAGTGTTCGACCCATGAACGCGCACAAGCACATCGCGATCGCGCTCGCGGCCCTCCTGGTCTTCGCCGGAGGCGCCGCCGCATTGCCTGGCAACGCGCCGGACAACCCCGGCACGAACACCGCGGACGGTCACGCGCCCGACGACCCGGGGGCGGACACGGCTGACGATGCCAACGAGTCCGTGATGGACGGCAACGCCAGGGTCGCGGATGACCCTCGCGACGAGAATGCCTCCGAGAAGCCGCCCACCGAGATGCCCGGGCCGGTCCCGGACCACGTGAGCGAGATCCACCAGCTCATCCGGGAGGAGCTCGCGGGCACGCTCGGGAACGATAGTCTCGGCGATGCCATCAGCGGTCTCGTCGGCGGTGGCGAGGACGCCGGCACCGCCAGCCAGCCCGATTCGGCCGACGAGCAGGCCGGAAACGGCGATGGGAACGGGCCCGCCCGGAGCGAGGACGTTCGATCGGCGGCCGGGAGTGTCGGTGTGGCGGCCTCCCTGCCGCAGCAGGCTGCCGACCACGTGGCCGCCATCCACGACGCCATCACGACGGTCCTCGACGGAAACGTCGACGACAGCATCGGCGCCCAGGTCGGCGGGGCCGCTCGCTAACTGACGCCGCCCGGCTGCCGGAATCGCTTCGGCCCTCCACCGTCGCTCCACGTTCTGTCTCCGTTCCCCGTCGCCCAGCTCATCCGGCAGCTCGAGCCATCCGGCGCGGCCGCCACGGGACCCCGCGGAAGCCAAGCGGAAAAGCCCGGAGGTTCCGGCCGATGGCCGCCGGCCGGCTGGTCGGTGTTAGTCGGTTCGCGGGCAGCGCCGAGCTGCCCCGACCGGCACCCCTTAGTACGCCGTCGGCAGAACGCCGGCCATGGCCGACCGGTGGTTGTACGCCTGGGGGCTGGGTTCGGTGTCCTTCGGCGGCGCCTCGCTGCTGGTGCCGCTGTACGTCGTCCAGCTCGGCGGGACACCGGTCGACCTCGGCATCCTGTTCGCCTCCGCCACGGCCATCGGCGCCCCGGGGGCTATCCTGTTCGGTCGGTTCGCCGACCACGTCGGCCACCGGCGCACGCTCGTTCTGCTCACCCTAGCCGTCGTGGCTGGGACGCTCCTCCTCATGCCGCTCCTCGACCGCGTGCACCCGATCTACGTGGTCAACGCGGCCCTCTGGTTCGTCGTCGCGGCAGCGAGTCCGGTGGTGACCATGGTCTTGGTCGCCGACGCGGCCAGCGACACCTGGGCGACGCGCATCGGGCAACTGAACACCTACCAGGGTTACGGCTGGGCGGGCGGCCTCGTGCTCGGCACGCTTTGGCCGGTCGTCGGGCGACCGTTCCTCGGCGCCGAAACGGCCACCCGGGCGCTGTTCTGGCTGCTCGCGCTCTGTGCGGCCGGGGCGGCTCTCCTCGCGGCCCGGAATCTCCCGCGACCGGTTCACGGCGAACACGTGACGAACGAACGGGCCCGGCGGCGCATCGGCCGATTGCTGGCGGCCACCGGTAGTGGGGTCAAGGGTGCCACCTTCGCGTTCATGCCCAACCGGCTGTACTGGACCACCCGAGGCTTCCGGCCCCGGCAGCTCGGCAGGCGCCTCGATCCATCGATGGCGACATATCTGCTCGCCGCGGCGCTGTTCTTCGTCGGCTTCGCGGCCTTCTGGGCGCCGCTCCCGCTGTTCTTCAGCGCGGTCGGGTTCACGCCGGGACAGATCTTCGGCCTCTACCTCGCCTCGAGCGTCGCCTCCGCGGCCCTCTATGGTGGCGCTGGCCGGCTCGCCTCGCGGTACGACCTCCGCCTTCTCCAGGCGGGCGCCCTCGCCCTCCGCGGCCTCCTGTTCCCGGTCACCGCGCTGGGAGCCGGAATCGGCGCCCTGACCCTCGGGTTCGGCGTCATGGGGGTCCTCCTGGCCGGTATCGGCGGTACCTGGGCGGTCATCGCCGTGGTCGGGACCGCCATCGTCACCCGGCTGGCCCCGGCGAGCGTCAGGGGGGAGTTCCTCGGCATCCACACCGCCATGGCGGCGGTCGCCGGCGGTATCGGGGGGATTTTGGGCGGCTGGATCGCCACGGCGGGGTACCTCGTCGCCTTCGCCGTCGCCGGCGGGCTCGTCGTGGTCGGCGCCGCCCTCGTGGTCACCCTGACGGCGCTCTCGGGGAGCCGACGATTGTCCGCACCCGCCGATGAACCGGTCGTCGAGGCCCCCACTCCCGTCCCCACGGTCGCCGACCGGGGGACCGAACCGGTCGACGACGCCTGATGCGACAGCGTAGAGGCTTTCACCGCGGTGGCCGAGCGCGTGCCATGGACCTCGATCTCGACGGTCAGGTGGCGCTGGTGACCGGAAGCGCGACCGGCCTCGGCCACGCCTGCGCCGAGGCGTTCGCCCGCCAGGGCGCCAGCGTGGCGCTCGCGAGCCCGAACCTCGACGAGTTGGCCTTCGCGAGCGACCGGCTGTTCGCCATCGGTGAGGGTGAAGTGGTCGGCCTCGAGGCCGACGTCCGCGACCCGGGCCAGGTCGAAGCGTTCGTCCGGGAGACCGTCGAGGAGTACGGCGGCATCGACCACCTGGTGACCGGCCCCCGGCCGCTCGAGCCGGACACGCTGCTCGACGCGAGCGACGAAGACTGGTTCCGCGGCTTCGACCGACTGTTCATGAGCGTCGTCTGGGCGCTCCGGGAGACTCACGAGTGGCTCGTCGAGTCCGGAGCCGGGACGGCCGTCACCGTCACGAACCCGATTGTCAACGCGCTCGCCGGGGAGTTCTCGGTGGCGAACGCGTTCGGTCGCGGTGTCCAGGGCCTGGCGGAGACGCAGGCCCGGGCGTTCGCGCCCGACGTCCGGGTCAACGCCGTGCTCCCCGGCCCACACGACACGGAGGACCTCGAGCTGTTCCTGACGGCGCTGGTGGACGGTGGGCGGTTCGCGGACCTCGACGCGGCCCGGGAGGCGGTCCTGGAAGGGACGCCCATGGGAACACTCGGCGACCCGCTCGACCTCGGGAAGCTCGTTGCGTTCCTCTCGAGCGAGCACGCGAGCTTCGTGAACGGGGCAGCGGTGCCCGTTGACGGCGGGGCCCGGCGGTAATCGAACGTCGACCGGTCAGCTCGGGACGGCGACGCCCGGGGGGAGCTCGACCGGATCGCCGGTCCGGATCTCGAACCGGGCGCCGCCGTCCGAGCCGTCGGTGACCGAGACCGTCCAGCCGTGGGCCTCGACGACCTCCTGGACGATGGCCAGGCCGAGCCCGGTGCCCCTCGTCGACGTCGTGTAGCCGAAGTCGAAGACGTGGGGGCGCTTCCCCGGGGGAACGCCCGGGCCGTCGTCCTCGACGAAGAACCCCTGGTCCCTTTCGAGCGGCCCGATCCTGACCGCGACGCCCGGTCCGCCGTGGTCGACGGCGTTGCGGAACAGGTTCCCGAACACGGCCTCGAGCCGCGAGGCGTCGCCCTCGACGTCGGGCAGCCCCGCCTCGATATCGAGGGTCGCCTCCCCCCGGACGTAGGGCCATGCGGCCCGCGCCACATCACCCAGGTCGACCGGTTCGCGCTCGGCGATGGACCGGCCCTGCCGGGCCAGGGTCAGCAGGTCGTCGATGAGTCGTTCCATCCGGGCATGGGCCCGCTCGACCTCGGCGAAGTGGGCCTCGTCGTCGGTCGAGCGGGCGAGCTCGAAGAACCCCACGGCCGCGGTCAACGGTCCGCGGATGTCGTGGGCGACGACGTCGGCGAACTCCTCAAGCTGCTCGTTCTGGCGTTGGAGCTCGCGCTCGCGAGCCTGCAGGGCCGCCTCGTGTCGGTCGCGTTCGAGCTCGTAGCCGAGCCACTGGACGAGCAGCTCGACGAACGCCCGCTCCGACGCGGAGAACTCGCGGCCCCGGGCCGTCCGACTCGCGAAGCAGACCGTCCCGTACAGCTCGTCGTCGACGACGAGCTTGCCGCCGAGGTAGCAGTTCAGGCCGAACCGCTCGTACGCCGGGTCGCCCTCCCATCCCTCGGCGGGGGCGTCCCGAACTCCCAGGAGCCCCTCGCCCTCGATGGTCCGCCGGCAGTACGCCTCCGAGAGCGGGGCCGAGGCGCCGGCCTGAATCTCCTCGTGGGTCCCCTGCGCCTCTACGATGTGCTGGGTCCCCTCGCGGATATGGGTCACGAAGCCGAGGGGCAGCTCGAGCCGCTCGCGACCGATATCGAGCAGCCGCCGGAGCCGCTCCTCGAGCGGGAGGTCGGTCCGCGACGCCTTCGTGTGGAGGTCCCGGAGCGCCCGCTCGTTGGCCTCGAGCTCGGCCTGGACCCGCTCACGCTCGGTCACGTCGACCGCGACGCCGATGACGCCGTCCACGGATCCCTCGTCGTCGACGGTCGGTTCGTACCACGCATCGAAAACAAGGTCGCCCATCTCGACGGTCCGCTTGACCGACTCTCCCGCCAGCGCCCGACGACACGCGTCGAGGACCGCCTCGTTGTCGGCGTAGACGTCGAAGATGGAGTGTCCGACGACCTGGCCGGGCTCGCGGCCCAGGGCCCGCAGGCCCCGGCCGCGCGACTGCCGGAAGACGCCGTCCGCGTCCAGCTCGAACAGGACGAGCGGGAGGTTGTCCGTGAGCGCCGAGAGCTCCTCGGTCCGCGCCTGAAGCGTTTCCTCGAGACGTTTCCGTTTGGTGACGTCCCGGGCGAACCCCACGATCCGGGTCAGCTCGCCGGCGTCGTCGAAGATCGGGACGCCCTCGACCCAGACCCAGCGGCCGAAGTCCGCCCCCTCGTTGACCCGGAACTCGAGCGTCACCCGCGAGCCGTTCGAGAGGCGGTCCATCGCCGTCCGTACCTGCGCTCGGTCGTCCGGGTGGACGCCGGCCAGGAAGTCCGTCGGGTCCCGCTTCAGGGCCCCGGTGGAGCGACCCCAGACGGTTTCGTAGGCCTCGTTGACGTAGAGACAGGCCTCCCAGTCCGGCGAGAACATCCAGAAGACGTCGGGGTTCGACTCGGTGAGCGCCGCCAGCCGCTCGCGGTGCTCCTCGCGGGCGGCCCGCTCGGGCTCCCGATCGGTCACGTCGCACATGATGGCGAGCACCCGGTCCTCCCCGTCGACGGCCGTGCGGTGGAGGGTCACGTCGACCGTCCTGACCTGACCGTCGGCCCGCTCGATGAGCCACTCGAAGTGCCGGTCGGCCTCGGCGGCCCGGTCGACGACGGCGGCTGTGGCCCGCTCGATCGTCTCGGGTGCGCCGGCGCCGAACTGCGTCACGGGTCGGCCCGTGAGCGTCCCGACGGCGTACCCCGTGAGCTCGGCCGCGGCCGGATTGGCGTCGACCACGGTAGCGGTGTCCGGGTCGTAGACGAAGACGGCGTCGGTGAACGCCTCGAAGAGCTGCCGATAGCCGCCGGAACTGGCGTCAGCGCCGGCCATGGCCGGACGAGACGCCGAGCGAGGGTAAACGTTGCCTCGCCCGGGGACGTCTGCCACATCGGCCATCCCGGACGGACGCGCGGCGGGCGGTGGCTTCATTTGGCCGCCGGTACCAGGAACGCGGCATGCCGCCCCGGATCCTCGCCGCCGACGACGACGAACACGTCCGGACCATCGTCGAGTCCAAGCTCGGCGGCGAGTTCGACGTCGAAACCGTCGACGACGGCCGCGAGGCCTGGAACCGGCTGGCCGACCCCGGGGCGGATCCCCCGGCGCTGGTCATCCTCGACGTCATGATGCCCGAGCTCAACGGCTTCGAGACCCTCGAACGCATCCGTGGCCGCGACGAACTCGCCGACCTGCCGGTCGTGATGCTCACCTCGCGGGGGCGTGAGGAGGATGTCCTGCGCGCGCTCGAGCTGGGCGCCGACGACTTCGTGGCCAAGCCGTTCTCGCCGGCTGAGCTGCTCGGCCGCGTCAAGCGGGTCCTCGGGTGAGGACCGTGTGGGTGGCGACCGCGCTCGGGGTGCTCGGGTTCGTCGTGGTGGCGGCGACGACCCAGTGGTTCGGCTATCGGCTCTGGGGGACCATCACCGTCCCCGTCCTGGCGGTCTACACCCTGAAGAACGTCGTCATGCTGCCCGTCTTCGTGCTGAGCGCGGCCGCGGCCTACGCCGGCTTGGCCGTGCTCAAACGGCGGACGCTCATCTACGGTCGCGACGAGCTGGTCGCCGCCATCCTCGTCGGGTCACTCGTCCCGGTCGGGGTCCTGGTCGTCCTCTCGGCCGGCGCGGGATTCGAGATGCGGACGGTCGTCTTCGTCGGGAGCATCCTGCCCGGACTGGCCGCCTACAACGTCCATCAGCTCAAGCCCGAGTACCGGAACCGGGACCTCCTGGCGACCGTCGGCCTGCTCGCCGCACTGCTCGCCCTCGGCTGGGTGCTCATCACGCCCGACATCGCCGCATCGTACGGCAGTCTCACGCCGCCGGTGCTGTTCGCCGAGACCGCCGACGTCGCCCGGCTCAAGGGCGCGACGGTGGCGACACCGCCCGAACCGCCGGTGCTGCCCCGGACCGTCGTCGTCGGCGTGCTGGCGGTCGGGCTGTTCGTCGCCGAGGCGCTCCGGAGCCGGTTCGACGTCCGCGTCGGCGTCATCACGGCCGCGCTGCTGGCGCTGTTCGCCCTCGCCAACGCGTGGTTCGTCGCGCTCTACGCCACCGTCTACGCCGTCGCGTTCGTCGTGATGGAGGGGCTGAACTGGGCGACGCTCCGGTACGGTCGCGTGCTGCTCGGCGTCGGATCGGCCGTCGCGCTTCTGGTCGCCGTCCCGGCGACCCTGGCCATGCCCATCGACCGGGGCCTCTCGGCGTTCTTCACCGCCATCCTTGCCGGCGTCAGCGCCTACAACGCCCACGCGACGGCTCCCCGGGAGAACCGGCTGGTGCTCCCGCTACAAATCGCGGTGTTCGTCCCGGCCCTCCTCGGGGTCCGGCTCCTGTCGACCCCAACGCCACGCGGCATCCCGCAGGCCCTCACGCCGGCGGTCTGGATCGGCGCCGCCGTCCTGGTCGGCATGGCGCTTCTCTACGCCCGACGGCACACCGTCCGCCAGCCGGACGACGAGGCCGTGCTCGCCGGCTCGGTCCTCTCGGAGGGGGAGGGCACGTGACCGAGGCCGTCTACGAGGTCTACGGCCGCGGCTTCGGCTGGACCTGGCGGCTCCGGGACGGCGAGGCCGTACTGGCCCACGGCGGCCGCCATGACGACGACTCCCTCGACACCCGTCGACGGGTTGACCGGACCCGGGCGGCTCTCGCCCGGCTCGCCGGTGACGACCGCTCGTTCGGGACCGACGACGTCGGCGAGCCCCGGGTCGTCGTCGAGGAGGAGCCCGACCTGAGCGCCGAAGCCGACGGCACGGACTGGGTCTGGCGGCTGGAGACCGACGACGCCGTGCTCGCCCACAGTGGCGAGCGGTTTCCCACCGAGTCGGCCGCCCGGGCGTCGGTCGAGCGGTTCCGCGAGGTCGGGGTCGCCGCGCTCCCCGTATACAACGTCGGCTCCGAGCACTCGTGGCGTATCGACGCCCCCGCCGTCCCGGTTGGACGGCCCTCGCTGTCAGGGCTCCTCCGGGAGCTGGCCCGCGGGCTCCGCCACCGTCGATTCCTCGAGCGATTCGACACCCGCATCGTCGTCTCCGGCTCGCGGGGGAAGTCCTCGACGGTCCGCCGGCTGGACGACCTCTTCAACCGACGGGGCTACGATACCTTCACGAAGATCACCGGCAACTACCCCGTCATCATTCTGAACGGCCGGGTCTATCCCATCGACCGTCTCGGCCCCCGGACCACGCTCTACGAGAACGTCAACGTCGTCCGGGAGTTCGCGCCCCACCTCGAGGCGTTCGACGCGGGTGACGTCGCGCTGTTCGAGAACCAGGCCATCACCGAGTACACGACCCGCATCGTCAATCAGCGGTTCATCAAGCCCGACGTCATCCTGCTCACGAACGTCCGGCAGGACCACAACGACACGCTCGGCAAGCGCCGTCAGGACATCGCGCGGTCCTTAGCCCGATCGGTCCCGGCGGGCACCCACGTCGTCTGCGGCGAGCAGCATCAAGTCCTGTTCGACTACATGCGCGAGGAGATCGAGGCCCGCGGCGGGACCGTCGAACGGGTCGACGTCCCCGACCGGCACCGGGGGCTGCTGGGCGCCGAGACCGTCCACGCCGTCGACGCGACGCTCCGGGCCATCGGCGAACCGCCGGTTCCCGACGACGAACTCGACGACGCCGTCGAGGTTATCCAGCCCGAGTGGACCCGGCTGCCCGGTGGGCTGGTGTTCAACGCCGCCGAGGTCAACGACGTCGAGAGCACGGAGATGGTCCGCCGGGCGCTCACCGACGACGGCGAGCGAATCCTCCCCTTCGTCTACCTGCGCGACGACCGCCGGGGCCGGACCGCCTCCTTCGCCGAGTACCTCGACCTGCTCTACGGACGCGACTGCATCGACCGCGCCCGGGTCGGCGGTGCGGGGTCGGCGGCCTTCGCCCGTAACGTCGACGTCCCAGTGACCCGCCACCGGCGGGACGAGGACGCCGGCGCGGTGCTCGACGCCATGCTGGCCGAGGGCGATCCGGTGGTCCTGATGGGCAACACGGTCGACGACTTCATGCGCGACATGGAGGTCGCCATCGCCGGGCGGGCCCGTGAGTACCGGGAGAGTGACCTCGTCGACGACGTGGCGGGATTCTCGGCAGTCCCGCCAAACGTGACGGGCACGCCTGACGACGTCGAGGGGCGCTGAGGAGTTGGACGTTTTAGGAACGGCCCGATAGTCCCCGCTGGATTCGAACCAGCGTCGTTTGGCCCAGAACCAAACAGGATTGGCCACTACCCCAGGGGACTCCGTCAAGGGATTCGTGGTTGATGGTAATCAGTTTTCCGAACTAATCGTCCGGCTCCGGTGATTCGTGGTGTTCCTTCCGATGACAATTGGCGCAAAGTACCCGACACGATTCGATCTCGGCGAGTATCTCGCCTTTCGCAAATCCCATCGCGACCATCCTGGAAACCCCCATTCGTTTCTCCTGTAGGTGATGGAATTCGAGGCAGGCTGGGTGAGTCTCGCCACAGTTCTCGCAGGAACATTCTCTTCGCTTGTATTCGGAGAACCAAGCCCGGAGTGCTTCTTTCCTCTTCGTCTTCACCGCCACGCGGTGGTCCCGGTTTTTGTAATACCACCGCTGTTGAGCATTGAGGTCGTGCCACGCGTACCCGTCCGGTAATTCCACCCAATCAGGTTTCGGTCGAATCGACGGCCCGCCTCCTTCCCCTTCGGGAACGGTTTCCAGTTGCGCTGCTTGCTTGGCCTCGTTCCAACCCCCCATGATCCTGACAATACTCGTGGATGAAGGCGTGAATTGCATCTCCTCATACTCGGCCTTTGATGGAGACTTCCCGAGCTGTTCCGCCGCCTCCCGTAACGCCCGAATACAGTCTTTCTCGGTTATCACGGGCAGTATTGGCCACCCTCTCCAATTTGAACCCTCGCGACCGACACGCCCATACCGCCCCGCCGACCAGGCGACGCTATGTACGTCGGCCGCTTCGTCGTCGTCGGTCCGGGCGTCGGCGCCTACCGGGTCTCCTCGCGGTCCTTCCCGAACCGCCGGGTGGCGGCCCGCGACGCCACGACGCTCGTCGTCGAGCCCACGCCCGACGCCGCGCCGACCAAGAACCCCTACGTCTCCTACCACTGCGCCCGGGCGGTCGACGACCGGGCCGTCCTCGGGAACGGCTCCCACGTCGACCCCGTCGCCGAGAAGATCGAGCTCGGCTACCCGGCCCGGGACGCCCTCGCCGAGTCCCTGCTGGCTCTCGACTACGAGAAGGACGACTACGACACCCCCCGGCTGGCCGGCGTCGTGGCCCCGGACGCCGCCCACGTCGGCATCGTCCGCCGGGACGCGCTCCACGTCGAAGCCGTCGACGAGCCGACGCTCGTCGCCACCTACGAGCGCGACGTGCCGGAGTCCTTCCCCTTCGACGCGGCGGCGGCCGACGCCGCCGCCCGGGCCGTCTACGACCTGGACTTCGAGCACCCAGTCTGTGCCGCGGGCGCCACGGCCGATCCGGGCAGCGTCGAGCTGGTGGCATACAACGGGCCCGACGACTGAACGGCCCGCCGGACGCCGTGGCCATCACGCCATCCCGCCGTCAGTCGAACGCGTCCTGGATACGCGACAGCGCCTGCTCCCGGTGGGGCCAGTCGACGAAGACCGACACGGAGGTGGCGCTCGTGATGACGTCGTGGACGCTGATGCCGTCCGCCGAGAGCGCCGAGAGGATGTCCGCGATGACCCCCCGCTGGTCCCACAAATCCCCGCCGGTCACCCGGATGACGGCGATGGGCCTGTCGAGCGTCACGGACGACAGCGTCTCGTTGTCGATGACCTCCCGGTGGAGGATGGTCTCGCCGCGCTCGGCGAGGTCGGCGTCGAGGTAGAAGGTGACGCTGTCGAGGCCGCTCGAGACCGCGTCGATGTTGACGTCCGACTCCCCCAGCGCCCCGGAGAGCTCCGCCAGGATGCCCGGCGAGTTCCGAATCGCCCGCCCCGCGACGGTCAGGCAGGCCAGCGGATGCTCCCGCATGTCGATGAGGCTCTCGAACTGGCCGACGACGTCGGTCCCGCCCGAGAGCAAGTCGCCGTGCTGGTAGTGGAGCACTCTGATGTCGAAGTCGCCGGTCTTGTAGGCCAGTGCCGACGGCGCCACGACCTCGGCCCCGCGGAACGAAAGCGACCGCAGCTCGTCGACGGTGATCTCCCCGACGTTGCGCGCGCCCTCGACGGCCTGGGGGTCGCCGGTCATGACCCCCTCGACGTCGGTCACGATGACCACCTGGTCGGCGTCGAGGTACCGCCCCAGCATCACCGCCGTCGTGTCGGAGCCCCCTCGGCCGAGGGTCGACACGGAGCCGTCGGGACCCTCGGCGAGGAAGCCCGTCACGACCGGGACGCTGTCGCCGAGCGTTGCCGCCAGCGCCTCCATTCGCTCGATCGTGGGCGCGCGGTCGACCTCGCCGGCGTCGTCGACGATGATTGGCCAGTCGGGCTGGCCCGGTTCCACGAACCGGGCGTTGATGCCCCGGGCCGTGAGCGCCGCCTTGAGCATCCGGACCGAGGTCCGCTCGCCCATGCTGACGATCTCCGCGACGTCGGCCTCCTCGGCCTCGAAGTGAATCTCGTCGAGCAGGTCGTCCGTGGTCGACCCCATCGCGCTGGCTACCACGACGACCTCGTGGCCGTCCTCGACGACCCTGGCGACGGAGTCCGCCGCCCGGTCGACCCGGTCGCCGGTGGCCAGGGAGGTCCCGCCGAACTTCGCTACCAGCCGCACGATACCACCGGCCGCGTTACCCGTTCGCTCATTGCTCGGGTTAGAGACGAGGGGGTGATAACTCCTCTCCTCTGGGTCGAAGCCGGCGACGGCGCCGGGGGCGAGGGGCCAGCCTTTTCGTCCCGGGCGTCGACCGGCTCACCATGGAGGTCCGGGAGGCCGTCGAGGCGGACGCCGAACCCCTCGCGGAGCTCTCCGGCGCGCCCCGCGACGTCCTGCGGAACCTCATCCACGACCGGACGGTGCGAGTCGCGGAGGACGGCGACGAGCTCAAGGGGTTCGTCAGCTTCGACGCCCGGCCCGGTACCGTCTACGTCACCCAAATCGCCGGCGAAACGACCGCCGTCGAACGGCTGCTGGCCGAGCCGGTCCGGTTCGCCGAGACCGAATCGATGAGCGTCGAGCTCCTGGTGGCCGAGGGCGACGATGCCTTGCGAGCGGCGGCGGCCCGCGTCGGGTTCGACCAGGCCGGTCCCGGCCCGCGGTTCGACGAGGTCCAGACCGTCCGGTTCCGGTTCGAGCCGTGAGCGCGACCGCCGAGGCCCACGAGAGGGCACCCAGGTCGGGTCGCGACCGGCCGCTCAGGTGAACTTCCGGATGGTCACGTCGAGGGTGTCCAGGTCGAGGACCGGGGCGTACCCCGCATCCGGGTCGATGTTCACCCGGCGCTGAAACGCGGTCTGGGCCTGCCAGCAGCCTGAGTTGACCACGGTGACGTTGTGGTATCGGCCCGTGCCGAGCTTGTGGACGTGGCCGGCGTGGAAGACGTCGGGCACTTCGTCGATGACCAAGTAGTCCCTCGCCTCGGGTGCCAGGCGGGTTCGCTCGCCGAACTGGGGCGCCACATGGCGTTTCTTCAGCAGTTGGTACATCGCCTTGTGTGGCTCGTCGTAGGAGGCCAGCTCGGCGGGCAGCTCCGCGATGACCTCGTCGAGGGAGACGCCGTGATACAGCAGGATCGACACGCCCTCCAGCTCGACCGTGGCGGGGTTGCTGAGCACCCGCGCATCGTGGGCGCTCATCGCCGAACGGAGCTCCGCGTCGAACGCCGGCTGCGGCTCGGCGAGGCGAACGGCGTCGTGGTTCCCGGGGATCATGACGATCTCGAGGTCCCCGGGGACGGCCTTGAGGTGTTCGGCGAAGGCTTCGTACTGTGCGAAGAGGTCGACGATGTCGAGCTCGTCCTCCTGGCCCGGGTACACTCCCACGCCCTCGACCATATCGCCCGCGATGAGGAGGTACTCGACCGGGTCGGCGTCGTCGGAGTGCAGCCACGCGGCGAACCGGTCCCAGGCCTCGGCGAGGAACTCACGTGAGCCGACGTGGAGGTCGCTGACCAGGACCGCCTGGACGTGGCGGTCGGCGGTCGAGGGTTGGTACGTTCGGGGGACGTCCGGGAAGTGGACCGTATCCACGAAGAGGATGCCGCCGTCGTCGGCCAGCCGGCCCTCGACGGCGACGACCTCGTCCAGCAGGAGCTCGTCGACGACCTGAGCGGCGTCGGAACGCTGGCTCACCAGGCACGGAAACGTCCCCGACGGGTCCTCGAGCTCGAGCAGCCAGTGGCCGTTCGCGGTCGTCCGGCGGTCCGCGACCATGCCGACGCAGGCGGTCTCGGTCCCGCCCGCCATGTCGGCGAGCGCTGACGTCGGCCGGTGGGTGACCCGGCCGCGCAGCAGGTCCGACAGCCGCTCGTACCGGTCCCGGAAGACCGCCACGAAGTCCTCGTACGACCCGGTCCCGGTCGACTCGCCGGTCATGTCCCGCCGAACGGTCAACCCTCGGTTGGCCGCCGAGGCTGACGCCGTAGCCGGTTCGCCGGGGGTCACCGGGTCCGCCCCAGCGACGGGGACGGGGGATGGCGACCGGGCGGCGTCCCCCGACCCCCCTGTTTCGGGTGGAGCCGGCCGATTGTCAGGGCCCCGGTTCGGCCCTGGCCCGTCCCGTCCGTCCAAGGCGGCTCGCACGTCGGCCGGCGTGACGGTGACAGCGTCCGGCGCGACGGCATCGACGGTCCGCTCGATGGCCCCCTCGGGGTCCTCCGCGCCGGCGAGCAGCGTCACGGCCTCGCGCTCGGCATTGAGTCCGTAGCTCGCGAGCTCCCGGGCGACCCGGGCCGGGGTATCGAGCGGCACGGTCCGGTCGACGCGACGCCCGACCTAAAGGGTACCGTCGGGCGGCCATCGCCGGCCATCGCGACAACGACCGTGGTCCGAGGTATCGCCGCCACGAGGGAGAAGGTTGATGGCCACTTCACGAAAACGGGGTCGTGATGCCCGCGGCGCCGCCCGACGCCCCGCTCGCCTGGCTCCGCTGGTTGGCCTCGACCGACCACCCGTGGGTGCGGTTCGCCCGTGAGGTGCTCTCGAGCGCGGTCGTCGTGCTCCTGGTCGGCGCCCTCCTCTTCGCCATCAGCGGCGTCTGGCCGCCCCTCGTGGCCGTCGAGAGCGGGAGCATGGAGCCCCACATGTTCGAGGGGGACCTCGTGTTCGTGATGGACGAGGGTCGGCTGGTTCCCGAGGCGGCCGTACACGGGACGGGGGTGGTGACCTATCGCGCCGGCAAGGCTGCCGGTTACCGAACGTTCGGCAGCTACGGCGACGTCATCGTCTTCGATCCCCCGGCGGAGGCCGGCCCGCCCATCATCCACCGGGCCCGGTTCTGGGTCGACGCCGGCGAGAACTGGTACGACCGGGCGGACCCGGCCTACATCCGGGCGTCCCGGTGTGGCGACTCGCCCGACGAGAACCTGCCGAACTGCCCCGCGCCCCACGCCGGGTTCATCACTCGCGGCGACGCCAACAACCTCTATGACCAGGTCAGCGGCATCGGCGCCGGCCCCGTGCGGACGTCGTGGATCAAGGGGACGGCCGAGGTCCGCATCCCTTACCTCGGGTACGTCCGGCTCATGTTCGCCGAGTGGGCCGGCGGCCTGCTCGCGCCGATGCCCGGCCTGGCGGGATAAAAGGGGTTCGCGTCGGCGAGGTCAGTTGTCGAATCGGGCCTGCACGTACGGCTTGGTGTTCTCGACGTCGGCCAGCCGGGAGTCGGAGAGCAGCACGGCCTCGGTCTCGTCGAGAGGGACCGAGAGGCTGATTTCCTTCGTCCGGCCGTACCGGCCCTTCGAGACGACGACGGCGTTGACGATGCCCAACATGTCGAGTTCGCTGATGAGGTCCGTGACCCGGCGTTGGGTGAGCACGTCGGCGTCGATATCCTCACAGAGCTGCTTGTAGACGTTGTAGACCTCACCGGTGGTGATGTTCCGGACCCCGTGCTCCTCGAGCGTGATGATCGAGAACAGGACGAGCTTCGACTGCGTCGGGAGCGTCCTGACCACCTCCACCACGCGGTCGAGTTCGATCTTTTCCTGGGCTTGCCTGACGTGGACCTCCCTGACGATGTCGGCCCCCTCCCGTTCGGCCAGTTCGCCAGCCGTCCGGAGGAGGTCGAGGGCGCGTCGGGCGTCGCCATGTTCCTGCGCGGCGAAGGCGGCACACAGCGGGATGACGTCCTCCGAAAGGACGTCGTCCTTGAAAGCCACGTCGGCTCGGTGGGCGAGGATGTCGCGGAGCTGGTTGGCGTCGTACGGCGGGAAAACGATCTCCTCTTCGCCGAGGCTCGACTTCACGCGGGGGTCCAGGAAGTCGGTGAACTTGAGGTCGTTCGAGATGCCCATGATGGACACCCGGGAGCGCTCGAGCTCGGAGTTCATCCGTGAGAGGTTATAGAGCGTGTCGTCGCCGGACTTCTCGACGAGCTTGTCGATCTCGTCGAGCATGATGACGACCACCCGCTCCTGATAGTCGACAGCGTCGAAGAAGGTCGAATAAACCCGGTCGGTCGGCCAGCCGGTCATCGGGACCGGTTCCCACGAGTCGCGATCGGCCTCGAGGGTCTCGATCCGGGTCTCAACGTCGGCCACCGAGGTGAACGGCGTCCCGTCGAGGGTCCGTTCGCCGGCCGCGGCGTCCTCGATGAGCGATTCGAGTTCCTCGATTCGCGTCTCGACGTACGCCTCGTTCTGCTCGATGAACTCGTTCGCTAGCCGAGCCAGTACCCGGTACTTGGTATCGGTGACCTCGCAGTTGATGTACTCGACTTCACAGGGGACGTCGTACCGCTCTGACGTCTGCTCGAGCTCCTGGGAGACGAACTGGGCGCTCGCCGTCTTGCCCGTCCCCGTCTTGCCGTAGATGAGGATGTTCGACGGCGTCTCGCCCCGCAGCGCGGCGACCAGGATCGTCGCCATCTCGCTGATTTGGTCGTTCCGGTGGGGGAGCTCGTGGGGCGTGTAGGACGGTCGCAGGACCTCCTTGTTCTCGAAGATGGGGGCGCCGGAAAGGAGGTCGTCGAACAGTCCGCTACCGGAATCGTCATCGAGGACATCCCCGACATCGTAATCTAGCTCGGTCCCCGATTCCTCGAGATTGGTGGCTCCGACGGGGTCGTCACTCACCGGGGTCGACGACGTGGGCGGCGTCGCCCCCCGCACACCGTCGCCTCCCTTGGGGAACTCGAAACCACCCTCGTCCGTCCCGCGGCTTTCGTGTGTCGGTCGTTCGTCGGACATGCGTTGGCGTTTGATTCCCTCAGTTTCCGGTGGAACGTCCGCATCCAGCCGCCGATTCTGTCGGAAACCCGGGGACAGCGGTCCCGAACTTCCTGCACCCCTCGTTCGGCTGCTGCAGTTGATGCAGTCGAACCCGGGGTTGGGGTCCCTATTAAAGTATTCTGATTGTTTGTGACATGCCCGGGGCGGCAGAATCGTCACTGTTGGTCGTTGATGGGTTGCCCTTGGAATTAACCACGCCCCCCAACTCCGCCGGATTCCACTGGATGAGACACGTTTAACGCCAATATTGGTGTTCTCGGTTTATTCCAGCACGTGTTCGACGGATACAAACTATGGAGGTTCCGCGCACACCGCCACGTTCCTTTCGGGAGCCAACCCTAAACCCCTCCATTTCGGGTCGAGGGTAGCCGGAAACTCATCTATAGCTGCTATCCAACTATTTCCGGGTTCGGGCTTTCGACCTGAAATAGAGCTTCCCCAGCCTTACCCCGAAAGCCGGCCTCGGACGCCCCTTGTTTCGTTTGGAGGCAAATTCCGGTGCCACTGCGGGTTCGGGTCCATGCTTCGGGAGGGAGCGATGTCCGTTGCTGCCGCCGCAAATCTGCCACGGATTCGGTGCAACCCCACGGCCGATCCGGAGCCGTGTTCCAGGGAGAGGCGTCGAATCGGCTGGACCCTCGGTTACGTGGTACGGTCCTCCGTTCAAAAGTCGAACCCTCTCGCCGGGTGGGTGGGTTCGTCGAACTCCACCTGAAACGGAGGGGTTGGTGGGTTCAAGGGCTCCCGTGTCGTCCGGCTGTCAGTTCGGCCCTGTCCTCGCGTCCCTGTCGGGAAGACGACCGTGCGCAGCGTCATCCGGCCGTCTGACGTAAGTTTAAGTCCGTTCCAGGGGTCGATTGCCAACGAACCCTCCGACGGACCACGTCGACAGGGTCGGGATAGGATGGGACTGTTCACCAATCTCCGGGACAGCATCTCGCGGGTGACCGAGCGGCTGTTCGCCGGGTCCGAACCGAAGCGCATCGGCATCTACGGGCCGCCAAATGCCGGCAAGTGCCTCGCACCCGATGAGAACGTGCTGCTCGCTGACGGAACGTATCGACGTATCGAATCCATCTTCGATGATGTGAACGACAGCCACCCCGCGGCCGAGGACGTGAGCGAGGAGCCGCACGAAACGTGGCTTGAGTGTGCAGATGCGGGAATCACCGTGCCCGCACTCACGGACGAGCTCACTGTCCGTCCGCGGCCGGTAACCCACGTGTTTCGGCAGCGGTACTCCGGTCCGTTGTATCGGGTCCGCACGCGTCTCGGGCGCGAGGTCACCGTGAGTCCGGACCACCCGTTCATCACCGCGTCCGCCGAGGGGATCGGGACCGTCCGGGCACGAGATATCGGCGCCGGAACCCCGGTCGCCGGGCTCGGCTCGTTCACCCCAGAAACGACCGGGAAATGGGATCTCGAGGCCAATCCAGCGCTGGCCGCCGATGGTGGCGTGGCGACCTATCGATCCACGTATCACCAACCGAAGCCGGTCAGACAAGCCCGGTTGGACCCGAAAACGGCACGCTTTCTGGCCTTTACGATTGCCGAGTCCCAGCACGATTCGAGATTCATCGCCTTCACGAACGACGATCCGGAGCTATTGGAAGAATTCGAGACGCTCGTCGAGCGATTCGATGTCGACTCCGTCAGGTACGACTACGAGGCCAAGTCGCCAATGGTCCGCGTCAACAGCCGGTCCCTGGTCGAGCACTTGAAACAGTTCGGCTGTCACCCGGGTGATTCCTCGGAGAAAACCGTTCCGGAGTCCATTCTCACCGCCCCGGACGAGATCGTCGCCCCGTTCCTGAGAGCCATCTTCGACTGCGAGGGTAGCGTCCAAGGGGCCGACGGTGACGACCGAGGACGGTACGTGACGCTCTCGAGTGCGAGCCGTGAACTCGTGGTGGGCATCCAAATCCTGTTGCTCCGGTTCGGCATCGTCGGGAAGATCCGGACCAAGACCCACGACCGCAAGGAGTACTACGAGCTTTGTATCGGCCGGAGCGACCAACACCGCGCCTTCAGGGACCATATCGGGTTCGGAATCGCCGAGAAAGCCGACCGGCTCGATCGGCTCTGTGAGGCGGGCTCGAAGGCCAACGTTCACACGCTCCCGGTGATGCCCGCCCTCGAGGCCGCCAGAGACGAGCTCGGGCTCTCCCAAGCGAGCTTCTATGGGGACGATAAACATGTCGCGCGCATGCGCCGGCGGAACCGAATCTCGGTGGACCGACTCGCCGCCATGGCGATATCGCTCGACCGTACGCCGGAGACGGAGTTGGTACACCGCTTGGGCGCCAACGACGTCGTCTGGGACCGTGTGGAAGCCGTCGAGGAGATCGAGCACGACGGCTACATATACGACCTCACGGTCGCCGACGATCACACCTTCGCGACGAACGACGGGTTGGTCGTCCACAACACCACCCTGGCGAACCGCATCGCCCGGGACTGGACGGGCGACGCCGTCGGCCCCGAGAGCCACATCCCCCACGAGACACGCCGGGCGCGACGCAAGGAGAACGTGGAGATCGAGCGCAACGGCAAGACGGTGTCAATCGATATCGTCGACACGCCGGGCGTGACGACGAAGGTCGACTACAAGGAGTTCCTCGAGTACGACATGGAGAAGGACGACGCCGTTCGCCGCTCCCGGGAGGCGACGGAGGGCGTGGCCGAGGCCATGCACTGGCTCCGGGAGGACATCGACGGGGTCATCTACGTGCTCGACAGCGCCGAGGACCCGTTCACCCAGGTCAACACGATGCTCATCGGCATCATCGAGAGC
>JBDGPL010000026.1:0-7642 GCA_042219705.1 Halobacteriales archaeon
ATCCGGGCCTGCTCGGCGTCCCGGCGGGGGCCGGCCGGCGTCGGGTCGAAGGCCACCCAGCCGTGCTCGGGGAAGTAGACCTCGACCCAGGCGTGGGAGTCGAGTCCCCGGACCACCCACTGGTTGCCGGCCACGGCCTCGCCCGCGGTGTAGCCGGTGACGAACCGGGCCGGGATGTCCTGGGTGCGCAGCATCGCCACCATGGCCGTGGCGAAGTAGGTGCAGTAGCCGCGGTTCATCTCGAAGACGAAGCTCGCCGCGACGTCGCCGCTGGGCCGCTCGACGTCCAGGGAGTAGGCCTTGTTGGCCTCGAGCCACCGCTCGACGACCCGGGCGGCGTCGTAGGGGTTGTCCGCGCCCTCGGTCAGTCTGGCGGTGAACTCGCCGAGCCGGTCCGGGGTGCTCGAGGGCAGCTGGGTGTACCGCTCCGCGAGGCCGTCGGGGTAGTCGGTCCCGGCCGCCCGGAGCGCGGCCGCCCCGGGGTCGTGCCGGTAGCTCAGCACGGTGTAGCGCTCCCCGGCCGCGAGGGTCCCGTCGGGCTGGAGGCCGCCCATCGAGGTCACCCGCGTTCCCGGCGCTCCCTCGACGACCGACGGCTTCCAGGCCGCCGGCATCACGTCGGTCTCCGACTCGACCTCGACGGTCTGGCGGACCTGGACGAGCCGGTCGCCGGGCGGCTGGGGAAGCGGGTCGTCGTAGGGCCGGGACTGGCCGGCCCGGACCCAGCCGCCGCCGGTGTACCGGTCGAAGGCCCCAACGCGCCAGCGGGCCGGCCGGTCCGCGGTCACCGTAAAGCGCACCGCCGGCGACAGCTCGATGCTGCCCAGCAGGGTGACCCGGTCGCCGGTGCCCACCAGGCTGGCCTCGACCGCGGTACCCCGGTCGTCCGGCAGCAGCGGTTGGGCCTCCCCGCCCGGCACGAGGCTCACCGAGGTCGTCACGACGAGGACGGCGACGAGCAGGACGAGGAGGCCGTCCCGCAGGGCCGGGGCGCCGCCCTCCCGGTCGAGCTGGCCGAAGCCCAGGGCCGCGACGGCCCCGAGGGCCCCGACGAGGCCATGGAGCACGTCGACGTCGCCCGTCGACACGAAGAAGGCGAGCGTGGCGCCGCCCACGAGGACGCCCAGGGCGTACCGTCGACGCAGGAAGAGATAGGTCGAGACGAACAGCGGGGCCGGGGTGACCCCGAGGGCCCAGAGGTTGGCGCTGGCCATCCGCAGGACCGACAGGCCGGTCACGAGGGCGACGGTGTCGGACAGCTGCTGTTCGAGCTGGATGGCGCCCCCGGGCACGGCGAGGGCGTACGCCCCGAGTCCAGCCGCGAGGAGCAGCCCGCCGAGCGCGACGGCGCCCCGGAGCCGGAGCGCCCGCGAGAGCGCCGCCGCGAGGACCACCGCGGCCAGCACCTCGCCGACGAACGTCGCCAGCGAGGCGGCCGATCCGACCACGTCGACGACGTGGTACAGCTCGACGAGGTACGTCCCGGTCAGCACGGCGGCCCCGGCGAGCGCGGCCGCCCGGTAGCCCGTCGGGAGCAGCCCCAGCCGGGCTCGCACGGCCGTCCGGGTCGTGCCGACCGCGCTCACGCCACGCCCCCGCGTTCCGCGCCGGGGTCGCCGGCCGCCGACGGCGACGCCGGCCGGCCGGCCACGTCCCGGAACGGCACCGTCGCGTCGGCCAGCTCGACGGTCACGCCGTCGGCGCCGGCGCGGATGTGGATGTCGGCGTCCCGGCGGTCCTGTCGCCGGAGCGGCCCTCCGAGGGAGCGCGCCAGCTCGTCGAGGGCCCGGTCACGCTGCTCCCGGCCCGCGCGTGGCTCCAGCCTGGCCTCGGGCGTCGCGAGCCCGACTCGGAGGCCGGCGGCCAGCAGGACGGCGACGACGCTCGCCGCCGCGGCCGCCATCTCGTCGGCGTGGCCGGGCTCGCTCTCGGCGGCGACGACGGCGCTACTGGCGCCCTCGTCGGCGCTGAACGCCTTCACCACGAGGTCCTCGCCGGGAACCTTCGCGCTGGAGGGCCAGTGGATGTCGCGGACGGGGTCACCCCGGCGGTACCGACGGAGGAAGTCGAACTCCTGGCGGTCGTCGCCCCCGCCGAAGATCCAGACGAGCTCGTCGGCCCTTGGGCCCGACAGCGGGTGGACGACGGGCCGGACGAGAACGGTCGACCGGACCGGGAGCTCGAAGCGCCGGGCGACCAGGCCCAGGACGTCCCTGGCGACGACCGTCACCGGGCCGACGGTCCGTTCGCCCCGCCCGCGCAGGGTCAGCTCGTAGCGCATCCCGCCGGCGCCGACGGTGGTGGCGCGGTCGTTCCCGTCGGCCGCGAGGCCGTCGCCGACGGCGTCGGTGACCCGGGCGCTGTACGGCCGATCGGCGGCGAGGTCGAGCTCGACCGCGACCGTCGAGCCCTGCGCGCCCCGCCGGGGCAGCTCCCGCTCCACGGTCGGCGGGTCGACCCGCCAGGTCTGTACGACGGCGAAGGCCAGCGCCACGAGTCCCGGCGCCGCGATGGCGTTCAGCCCGCGGGCGCCGAACAGCGAGGCCGAGAGGACGGCGGCGACGACGACGCCGGCGACCGCGTACCCCCGGCGGGTCGGCCTCATCGAACCGGCGTCTCGGCCAGCGCCGCCTCGACCACCTGCTCGCCGCCCTCGCCGACCTGGTCGTCCGGGTTCCGGCGCACCCGGTGGGCGAGCACCGGTCCGGCCTCGGCCTGGACGTCGTCGGGGATGACGTAGTCGCGGCCGTCGAGGACGGCGCGGGCCTGGGCCGCCCGGAGCAGCAGGATGGTGCCCCGGGGGCTGACGCCCAGGCTGGCGTGCTCCCGGGTGTGGTTCGCGAGCGCGGTCGCGTACTCCCGGACCGCGTCCTCGACGGTGACGTCGGCGACGGTCGCCCGGGCCCGGCGGACCTCCGCCGCGGTCGTGACGGCCTCGAGGTCGTCGATGGGGTGAAAGCCGACGATGCGCTCGAGGATCTCGGCCTCCTCGTCCGCGTCCGGGTAGCCCAGCCGGAGGTGTTTCATGAACCGGTCGACCTGGGCGACGGGCAGCTCGTAGGTGCGGTCGCGCTCGATGGCGTTCTGCGTCGCGAAGACGGTGAAGGGCTGGGGGACGGGATGGGTCTCGCCATCGACGGTGACCTGCTCCTCCTCCATGGCCTCGAGCAGCGCGCTCTGGGTCTTCGGCGGCGCCCGGTTGATCTCGTCGCCGAGGACGATGTTGGCGAAGACCGGCCCGGGCTGGAACTCGAACTCCCGGGTCTGCTGGTTGAAAACGTTGACCCCGGTCACGTCGGAGGGCAACAGGTCAGGGGTGAACTGCACCCGCTTGAAGGAGCAGTCGACGGAGCGCGCCACCGCGCGCGCGAGCATGGTCTTGCCGACCCCGGGGACGTCCTCCAGCAGGAGGTGGCCCCGCGCGAAGACGGTCGCGAGGATGTGCTCGGCCACGTCGCGCTGGCCGACGATGACCTGCTCGATGTTGTCGAGGACGGCCTCGGCGACGGTGGCCACTTCGCTGACGGCCATCGGTTCCTCGGCCGTCGAGACGGCCGTCGGGTTGGGGGCACCGTCCGTCATCGCTGCGGGAACCGTCGTGGCCGGGGCGGCTTCCGTCCGGTCTGCGGCGGCCGCATGGTCCGACACGGGGCCTGACGGCGCATAGGCTTGTCGGGCACCGGGTGTGTACCGGGATAAACGTCCGGGTTGCGGCACGGGGAAGCCCCGGTCCGGGCCGGGGCTGTGGGCCTCACGGGCCGCGGTCGTCCACTACCACGCCTTGCAGTCGGCACAGACGAGTTCGCCGCCGTCGCGCCAGCGGTCCTCGACGGCGGCGCCACAGCGGGCACACGACCCGGCGGCCGGCGACCAGGCGAAGGTTTCTGCCAGGGGTTCGACCACGGACTCCTCACCGCTGTCGGCCGGTTCCGCGCCATCCCCGGCCTCCGGCTCGGCGCCCGATGCGGCCCGCGGCCCGTCGGCGTCGGCCGGTGTTCCGGGCTCAGCCGACCCGTCAGCGCCGGCGCCGAACTCGTCCAGCGAGCGGTTGCCCGGCACGTGGCCGGCTACTGGCCGGTCCGCCGTAAGCGTGCCGGCCGCCGGTCGACGGTAGGTTTTCGACGCCGGAGGTCCGAGCCGGGGCATGGTCCGGTGGCCCTGGTCCGGCACGGCCGACGATGGCGACGGCGACCCCCGGGGCGGTATCGACGTCGAGCCCTCCCTGGTCTGTGACTTCCAGGACGGTACCCTCTACGTCTACGACGACCACGTCTTCATCGAGCGGGCCGGCCCGTCGGACTTCGACGACAAGGCCATCCCCCGGGACGAGATCGTCGACGTCACGTACGAATCGGGCCTCGCCATCGGCTTCCTCCAGATCGAGCAGGCGGGCGTCGAGCCGGCGACCGGCGGCTTCCTGACCTCGCCCGTTGGCGAGAACACGCTGCACTTCGGCCGCCGGGACCGCGAGTGCGCCATGCGGGCCCGCGAGGCGCTGTTGTTCGACGATCCGGACTAGCCCGGCCGTCGGCGTCGGACCGACCGGGGACGCCCTTCGTCACCCGGCAGGGCTGTCGTCGGCCAGGACCCCACGGAACCGGAGCCAGGCCGTCCGGTAGCCGAGGAGGTAGAGCCCGGCGTACAGCCCGAGGCCGCCCATGTAGAGGTACCAGAGCCCGACGGCCGTCTGTCCGCTGGCGACGCTCGCCAGCCCGGCCTGCTCGCCGAGCAGGCCGGCGGCGGTGAGGAGGCCGGCCAGGGCCGCGTAGAGCACGACCGAGACCAGCTCCGCGGCGGCGTCGGCCACGAGTTCGCGCATGGGGTGGGTTCGGCGACTCCACACTATAGCGCTTTCGCGACGCCGGCGGTCGCCGTCCCGACTGGTCGGCCCGTCGATGGAAACCGTTTTTCGGGCGGACCGCCCGACGGCCACCAATGGGACGATACGGCGACCTCGACTACGGACGGTACGCGAAGGGCGGCTTCCTGCTCGGCGTCGGCCTCCTGGTCCTCGGCGCGGGCGGCGAGCTGGCCATCCACGCCCTCGGTATCCGGGCACCCGGGTGGGAGGACGCGCTCCTCTTCGACCTCGAGGTCATCGGCGTCGCGCTCTTCCTGTTCGCGCCGCTGGTCTTCGGGGTCCTCCTCCCCCTGACCGAGTGACCGCCCCGGACGGGTCTATCGCGAACCCCGGTCCACGACGGCGAAGTCGCCCTCGAGGTCGGCGAGCTGCCGGAAGGTCGGCGGCGAGAGGACCCGCGAGGCGGCCGAGCGGTCGCGGCTCGCGCCGACGAGCGTGAGGTCGTAGTGGCCGCAGTTCTCGGCCAGGAACGACTCGATCGCCGTGGCGGCCACCCGGGTCTCGAGGGCTCGCTCGAACTGGTCGACGACGTTCGCCAGCATCGACTCGGCGTCGAGCCGGCCGCGCTCGCCCTCGAGGCAGTGGCAGACGGTGACGCTGCCCGCCTCGCCGGCGAGCCGCTGGGCGAAGTCCACCATCGCGTGGGCCACCTCCCCGTCGCGACGGACGGGGACGAGCACGCGGCGCCACACGTCGCGGTCGCCGGTCAGCCGCGCGGCGACGACGTCGTGGGGGCCGTCGAAGAGGGTCCGGACGAACGGCGAGAGCCGGTCCTCGTCGACCTCGAGCGGGACGACCACGAGGTCGCTTCCGGTCTCGGTCGCCAGCTGGGTGACCGCGGTCGCGTCGTCGCCGCCCGCGGCGGCCACGGCCGTCTCGCAGGGGACAGCAAACCGCGACTGGAGCCGGTCGGCCAGGTCCGCGAGGCGGTCCTCGGCCTCGCTGGCCACCGCCCGTCGCGCCTCCGCGCCCTCGGCCGACCAGGGCTCGTCCTCGGTGACCACGTCGAGCAGGACCACCTTCCCGGCCTCGTGGGGGGCCGCCAGCTGGGCCGCGAAGCCGGCCACCACGTCCACCGTGGTCCCGTCGCCCCGCACCGGGACGAGGATGCGGTCGTCGGTCCGGACGGTCCCGTAGAGCAGCTCCGCCCGACGGCCGTAGACCTCCCGCTGCCAGACCACGAACGCCCCCGCGACGAGGGTCGAGGAGACGAAGATGCTGAGCACGTAGACGAACTCGTTCGCGCCGGTGACCAGGACGAGCAGGGCCGTCGAGAAGGTCTGGGCCTCCTGGAGGTCGAGCGCCCAGGTCGCGACCCCGGCCAGGAGCACGCCGAACGCGGCGGCGCCGGGGTGGACCGAGAACGTCTCGGGGGCGACGTGGTACCAGAACCGCGCGGTGAGTTCGAGGGCCACCCAGCCGCTCAGCGCCCCGAGCGTCATGCCGCCGACGAACCGGCGCGGCGAGGCGTACCGCGACGCGGGCTGGGCGAAGAGCGTGTACGCGCCGGAGGCCAGCGGCGGGAACAGCAGGTAGGGCAGCAGCTCGAGGACGTTCGAGAGGTAGGTCAGCACGCCCATCAGCAGGGGGATGGCCACCAGCGTCGAGAGGAGCAGCAGGTGGCGGGTGTCCTCGAGCCACCGGTGGAGGTCCCGGAGCTCCCGGCGTTCGAACCGCCGGAGGCGGTCCACCGCGTCGTGTACTCGGGAGGGGAGCGTGTCGAGCATG
This sequence comes from Halobacteriales archaeon, assembly GCA_042219705.1. Lineage (GTDB taxonomy): Archaea > Halobacteriota > Halobacteria > Halobacteriales > Hikarchaeaceae > JBDGPL01. The sequence continues at coordinate 6,590 of JBDGPL010000026.1, forward strand.
ACCGAGGCGTCCGTTCAGCGGGTGGCGGGGGGTGGCGTCCGTTCGCGACCCCGTCCCACCAGCATTGGCAGTGACCTCTGCCAGCCGGCCGCTTGAGGGGTTCGATTCTGCCGCGGACGCTGCGGGGCCGACCGGTTCACGACGACCGCCGCCGGAACCACCGCCGCAGCCGCGACGCCAGGCCGCGGCTCCGTTTGGCCATGATGACCGTGCCGTCCACGCGCCGGGCGACCTGCTCGGGGATGGCCCCGAAGAGGAGCTGCTGGAAGAGCCCTTCTCGGGTGGCCCCCACCAGGGTGACGTCCGCGTCGGCCGAGCGGTCGACGATGGCGTCGACCACGTCGTCGGCGTCGATCAGGTCGGTTTCGACCGCGACGCCGTCGCCGACGAGGCCCGCGACGCGTTCGAGTCGGTCCCGGGACGCATCGCGCTGACGGGCCGTTGCGTCCGGCTCGACGACGGTCACGACCGAGACCGTCGCGTCGTTCGCCCGGGCGATGGCCCGGGCCACCTCGGCCGAGAGCTCGGCGTGGGGCCCCCCAGCCGTCGGGAGGAGGATTCGGTCCACGCCGTCGGGCCGGGGACCGATCCGCTCGACCAGGACGTCGCAGGGGGCCTTCGTGATGACCTCGTCGACGTTCGAGCCGAAGACGACGTCCCGCCGCTGGGACCGGCCGCGCCAGCCGAGCAGCACCGCGTCGGCCGACTCGGCCTCGATGGTGTTGAGCACGGCCCGGGAGACGTCGTGGCCGATGCGGATGGCGCCGCTGACCGGGACTCCGGCCTCCTCGCCGATGGCCATCGCCTCGTCCAGTACGGCGCGCTCCTCGTCGACGAACTGGCGCCCCTCGGCCAGGGGCGTCTGCTGGGGGACCGTCACGACGGTCATGACGACGATCTCGCCGTCGCGTTCGTTGGCGAGGTCGATGGCCGTCCGCATGAGCTGCTCGACGGTGGCGGGGTTCGCGACGGGCACGAGGAGGCGGTAGTCCCGGTGGTCGGGGGTCTCCTCGGTGACGACGGCGGGGGCCTCCTCCTCGAGTTTCTCGGCCT
>JBDGPL010000027.1:0-7795 GCA_042219705.1 Halobacteriales archaeon
TCTACCAGAAGTTCAAGGACGGCGAGACCCTCGAGACCGAGGACCTGATGAAGCTGCAGAAGGCCGGGCTGCTTTAGCGCTCCCTGTCGCCGCCGGCGGCTGCTGGCGCGCGTCGACCGCCCCGTCCCGGTCGACGGCCGTCCGGCAGGAAGCTTTTATCCACGCCCGTCCTCCGTCGAGCCGCGAATGAGCACGCTGGTGGTGAGCGTCGACCGCGGGGGTGACGTCCGCCGCAAGGCCGGCGTCGAGACCCCCGTCGTCGGCTGGGACGCGGTCCGCGACCTCGTCACCGACGTGGGGCTCGCCGACCCGGAGGACAGCGCCGTCAACAGCCTGCTCGAGGCGCTCCGGGTCGCCCGCGACCTCGAGGCGGACGGCGAAACAGCGTCCGTCGCGTTCCTCTCCGGGGCCGCCGACTCCATCGTCGGCGCCGACCGGTCGGTCGCCCACCAGATGGACGACCTGGTCGACGAGCACCAGCCCGACGCCGTGGTCGTGGTCATCGACAGCGCCGAGGACGAGCGGCTGGTGCCCATCATCGAGAGCCGGGTCCGCGTGGACTCGGTCGACCGGGTCGTCGTCCGGCAGGCCCACGACCTCGAGTCGACCTACTACCTGCTCAAGCAGTTCCTCGCCGACGAGGAGCTCCGCGGAACCGTGCTGGTACCCATCGGGGTGACCCTGCTCGCCTTCCCCATCGTCACCTTCCTCGCCGGCACCGGCGTCGCCGTTGCCGCCATCGCCGCCACCATCGGCGGCTTCATGCTCTACAAGGGGCTGGGCATCGACGACTACGTCGAGGACCTGCCCGCCCAGGCCCGCGACGCGTTCTATTCCGGCCGGGTCTCCATCGTCACCTACGTCGTGGCGGTCGGGCTCGCCCTCATCGGGGTGTTCGCCGGCGCGCTCGGCGTGTCGTCGCTCGCTAGCGGCCTCGGCGTCATCGTCTCGAGCATGGGGTTCGTCTACCACAGCGTCCCCTGGCTCGCGCTGGCGGCCCTGGCCGGCTCGACCGGCCGGCTCTTCGACGAGGTCATCCGGAACGAGCAGGTCTCCTCCGCCTGGCTCAACCTGCCCTTCGGCGTCGTGGCGACGGGCGTCGTCGTCCGCGGCTTCTCGGCCTACTTCCTGCAGCGCTCTGGCGCCATCGCCCCGCTCTTTGCGCCCGAGATCCAGGTCGGCAGCCTCGTCATAACCGGGTTCCCGCTCACCCCGGAGGAGCGCCTGGCGGTGTTCGTCGTCGCCGGCGTCCTCGTGAGCCTCGTCGGCGTCCGTATCGCCGCCCTCGTCAGCGGGACGTCCCTACCCGAACGCGAGCTCGTCGAGTAAGCCCGCCGGCGAACCGGGAGTGTTTAGCCGCCGATGGCGAAGGTCGGCCATGGACGGGCCCTGGGCGAGCCTGTATTCGGGGGGCAAGGACTCGGCGTGGGCGCTGTACCGGGCGCTCGCGGCCGGAAAGCCCATCGAGACGCTCGTGACCGTCACCGCGGCCCCCGGCTCGTATCTCTACCACGTCCCCGCGACTGAGCTGGCCGAGCTCGCCGCCGAGAGCGTGGGGATCGAGCTTCTGACTGTCGAGGCTGACCTGGACGCCGCAGGACCCGTCGACGCGGGGGCCCGGGGGGACCGGGAACTCGAGCCCCTGGAGGCGGCCCTGGCCGACTACCGCGACGCCCATGGCGGGCTGGGTGGCGTGACGGCGGGGGCCGTCGCGAGCGAGTATCAAGCGAGCCGGCTGCGGGCCATGTGCGACCGGCTCGAGTGTGCGCTCTTCGCGCCGCTCTGGGGCGCCGACCCGCTGGAGGCCGGCCGGTCGATGGTCGAGGCCGGGTTCGACATCCGGGTCGTCGCCGTCGCCGCCGACGGCCTCGACGAGTCGTGGCTCGGCCGTCGGATCGACCACGACGCGCTGGACGACCTCGAGGCCCTCAACGAGGCCCGCGGGGTCCACGTCCTCGGGGAGGGCGGGGAGTACGAGACCCTCGTCGTCGACGGGCCGCACATGGACCGCCGCATCGCCTTCGAGGCCACGCCGGACTGGGACGGCACCCGCGGGGCGCTCGATATCGACGACGCCTGGCTGGTCGACTGACCTACGGCCCGTTCGAAATCCGGGTGTGGGCGCCGATGAGGGCCTCGTTGAGGTCGAGCTGCTCGATGTGGGTGTCCTCGTCGATGATGGAGTTTCGCAGATCACACCCCCGAACCGTCGCGTCGGGGAAGACCAGCGACCGGTCGAGGTGGGAGTCCTCGACCGTGGCCCCGGCCATGACGTGGACGTTCTCCCCGAGCGTCGTGTCGGCGAGGTCGGCGGACGCCTCGATGAGGTTCTCGCCGTCGAGCGCCCAGGCGACCGCGTCGAGGTAGGACTCGGGCGTGCCGATGTCGAACCAGGCCCCGTCGAACGTGAAGGCGTGCACCGGCTCGCGGTCGTAGAGCCACTGGACGAACCAGCCGGGCTCGTCGGGGTTGTTGTCGTCGGCCAGGTAGTCGTCCAGCTTGTCGAGGGTCGCCGCCGGGAACCCGTAGCAGGCAATGGACACCAGCGTGCTCTTCGGGTCGTCGGGCTTCTCCTGGAAGTCGACGAGCCGGTCGCCGTCGAGCGCGACCACGCCGTAGGAGCGCGCCCGCTCGCGGGACCCGACGTCGTAGGCCGCCAGCGTCGCGGTCCCCTTGTCGACGAAGAAGTCGAGGAATTCGGCCAGGTCGAACGACAGCAGGTTGTCCCCGGCGACGACGAGCGTGTCGTCGTCGATCCCTTCCCGGTCGACGAGCTGGGCGAGCGCGCCCACGACTCCCAGCTTCTCGGCCTCCTGGGTGGTCTCCTCGACGGAGAGTGTCGGGCGGTCGAACGGGCTGTCGGCCAGGTGGGCCTCGAAGTCCTCGGCGAACCGGGCGTTCGTGCTCACGTAGACGTCGTCGATCCGGTCGTCCGCGTCGAGCTCGGCGAAGACGCGGTCGATGACCGTGGACTCCCCGACCGGCAGGAGCATCTTCGGCCGATGCTTGGTGATCGGCCAGAGCCGGGTGGCGTAGCCGCCCGCGAGGACCACGGCCTCCATGCCGCCGGGGTGCGGGGCGGCCGCGTAAGGCCTTTTCCGTTTCCCTGCCGGCGGCCGGCGGGGGGTCGGTGTCGCCGTCCGGTTACGCCGTCCGGGCCCGCTCGATCCACCCCGATACCCGGCCCTCGCCGATGCCCGTCTCCTCGGCCAGGGCCGCGGCGTCGGCCGCCGCGAGGTCGCCGACGGTCTCGACGCCCGCCTCGGCCAGCCGGTCGGCGTAGGCCGGCCCGACGCCCTTGATGCTCTGGACGGGATCGTCGCTTGCTTCCGCCGGGGCCGGCTCGTCCGACGCCTCGGCCGGACTCGTCGCTGGCGACTCCTTGACCGCCCGCTCCGCGTCGGCCGCGGGTTCCCGCTCGACGGTCACGGCGGCCTCCCGGCTTCGGCGTCGTCCCCCGTCCAGCCCGAGGAGCGCTTTGAGTCTGGAGATGAGCGCCATGGCGCCGACGGATTGGACGGGCAGGCCTATAAAGTCGGGTCCCGGTCGGGCCCGGCGGCGACCTACAGGCGACGCCGGAGCGCTCGTCGCATGGCCTCGACGGGCGCCTCGCGGCCCGTCCAGCGCTCGAACGCCGCGACCCCTTGGTAGAGCAGCATCCAGCCCCCGTCGACGGTCTGGGCGCCGGCCGCGGCGGCGTCCCGAAGCAGCCGGGTCTCCACCGGGCGGTAGACCGCGTCCATGACCGTCAGGTCGGGGCCGAGGAGGTCCGCGGGGACCGGCGTTCGGTCCTCCTCGAGGCCGACCGTCGTGGCGTTGACGAGGACGTCGGCGGCCGGCACCAGTTGGGCCAACGCGTCGAGCCCGTACCCCTCGCCCGCCTCGAGGCGGTCGGCGAGGTCGTGGGCCTTCGACACGGTCCGGTTGGCGACCGACACGCTGGCGCCGGCGTCGTCGAGGGCCACCGCGATGGCCCGGCCGGCCCCGCCGGCCCCCACGACGACCGCCCGGCCGCCGTCCAGGACGACGTCGTGGTGCTCGAGCGCCCGCCGGGCGCCGTGGGCGTCGGTGTTGTGGCCGACCGGCAGGTCGCCGCCGAACTCGATGGTGTTCACCGCGCCGATGCGATCCGCGAGCGGGCTGGGCTCGACGTGCGCCATGACGTCCCGCTTGAACGGGACGGTGACGTTCAGGCCCGCGATACCGAGGGCGGCGGCGCCCCGGACCGCCTCGCCCGCCGCGTTCTCGTCGGGCTCGAACGTGACGTACCGGGCGTCGAGGTCGAGGGCCTCGTAGGCCGCCTCGTGCAGGGGCGGCGACAGCGAGTGGCCGACGGGGTTGCCGACGAGGCCGTAGACGTCCATGCCTCGCACTCGCGGCCCGACGCGTTAAACGGTCCCGGTCCGTTCGGTGGGCGAACGAGTTCCGCAAGAGCTTCTTGTCGACGCCCTCCAGCCAACGGCAGTGAGCCTCCTCCGCCACCCGCTCGTCGCGCTCGCCGGGGCGTTCCTTCTGACCGGCCCGTGGGTCGCAGTCGAGCTGACCGGGACCTCCCTCGGAACGGGGGCGACGGTCGCCGTGACGGGCGTCGCCGTCCTCGGGGCCGCGTTCCTCCTCGCCTGGGGCGCCGAGACGGCCGAGCGGGACGTCCCGCGGGCGTTCGCTATCGCCGTGCTGGCCGTCATCGCCGTCCTGCCGGAGTACGCCGTGGACGCGTTCTACGCCTGGAACGCCGGCGTCAAAGTCGGCACGATCCGGGGCGCCGAGGCCGCCAACCTCGCCGTGGCCAACATGACCGGGGCCAACCGGATCCTCATCGGCATCGGCTGGTCGGGCATCGCCCTGCTGACCCTCTACCGGTCGCGGTCGTCGTCGGACCCCTCGGTCGAACGGCGCCCGGGGTTCCTCGCGGACGTGGTCACGCTGGACCGCGGGCTGGGCGTGGAGGTCACCTTCCTCCTCCTGGCGACGGCCTGGGCGTTCCTCGTTCCCTTGAACGGGGGAATCGACGCCCTCGACACCCTCGTGTTGGTGAGCCTGTACGCGACGTACATCGTCGTCGTCATCCGGACCGGGGTATCCACCCACGAAGCCCACGTCGGGGTCCCCGCCCACCTCCAGCAGTACGCCCTGATCAGCCGGGTCATCGCGGTCCTCGGCCTGTTCGGCTACTCCGGGTTGACCATCCTCACGGCCGTCGAACCGTTCGCCCACGGGCTCGAGGAGCTGGGGGTGGCGGCCGGGCTCCCGCCGTTCTTCATGATTCAGTGGATCGCCCCGCTCGCCAGCGAGGCCCCCGAACTCATCGTCGTCGCCTACCTCGTCAACAAGGCCCGGTCGACCGCCGGATTCAACACCCTCATCTCCTCGAAGCTCAACCAGTGGACGCTCCTCATCGGGACGTTGGTCGTCGTCTACAGCGTAGCCCTTGGCCGGTATGGCGTGCTTCCCTTCGACGCCAAACAGGGCGCCGAAATCTGGATCACGGCGGCCCAGTCGTACTTCGCCATCGCCGTCCTGGTCAACTTCAACATCTCGGGACGGGAAGCCGTCACCCTCCTCGTGCTGTTCGTCTCACAGGTGTTCGTCGAGTTCCTGGTCCTGCGTGGCGTCGTCGCGCTTCCCGTCGATTCCATCGCCGTCCTGTACGCCTACACGCTCGTGTACCTGCTGCTCGGAACGGCCATCTTCGTCCGGCGACGACGGGCCTTGGTCGACATCGTCGAGGGAACGGTCGCCCGAATCCGGCAGGCGTTCGGGTTCGGTCCCGACGAGGAGGCCGGACCGTGATGGTGCCGAACCGAACCGCCGTCCGGGCCGAGCGCCGTCCGTACCCTCGCGGGGCCGCCGCGCGATGCTAGGTATCGTCGTCAGCCGCGCCGACGAGGCCTCCGTCCACATCGGCGAGCAGCTCCGCGAGGTCGCCGACTGGACCGCCCGCGAGGACGGCACCCGGCCCGACGGGGACGGCGGCGGGACCTACTACCGGACGGAGGGGGCCGAGCTCCGGACGTTCGACGGCCTCCACATCGAGCTCGAGGGGGCCGCCGATCCGTTCGGCGAGGTCGACCTGCTCGCGTTCGCGTCCCGCCACTCCGGCGATACCGGCCCCCTGTTGACCGCCCACCACACGGGCAACGTCGGACCGGCGGAGTTCGGCGGCGCGGCGAACCGATTGGCGATGGCGGCGCCCGGCGCCCTGACGTCCGCCCTGGAATCGTTCGAGGCCCACGCCCCCGACGGCTACGACGTCGGCCTGGAATGTACCCACCACGGTCCGTCGGACCTCGACGTGCCGTCGCTGTTCGTCGAGATCGGCAGCGAGGAACCCCAGTGGCGGGATCCCGACGCCGCCGAGGCCGCGGCCGGGACCATCCTAGCGCTCCGCGGGGTCGACCCGCTCCCCCAGCGCGCCTTCGTCGGGTTCGGCGGCGGCCACTACGCGCCGCGGTTCACCCGCGTCGTCCGGGAGACGAACTGGGCGGTCGGCCACGTGGCCGCCGACTGGGGTCTCGAGGCGATGGGCGACCCCGACCCGGCGCTCCTGCAGCAGGCCTTCGACCGGAGCGGCGCGGAACTGGGGGTCGTCGACGGCGACCGACCCGAGCTCGAATCCGCCATCGAGGCCCTCGGCTACCGCCTCGTTGGCGAGTCCTGGCTGCGCGAGACGTCGGCGGTCGCCCTCGGGCTGGTCGAACGCGTCGAGGCCGAGCTGGGCCCGGTGGACGAGGGGCTCCGGTTCGGCCAGCCGGCCCGGGACGGCGCCCCAACGTCGTTCGACATCGTCGAACCGCCGCCCGACCTCCTGTCGGACGCCAACGGGGCGGACGCCGACAGAGTCCGGCAAGCGGCCGACGCCCACGCCGTCGCCTACGAGACGGTCGAGTCCGGCAGCCGGGTCGCCGGGCGAGTGGCCGTCGTCGACCGGGCGGCCTGGCGCCGCCTCGAGTCGGCCCTGGTGGACGTGCTACGCGAACGGTTCGACGCGGTGGCCCTCGAGGACGACGCCATCGTCGCCACCGAGCGGGCCTTCGAGCCCGAGCGCGCCCGAAAGCTGGGGGTCGAGCCGGGCCCGGCGTTCGGCCGGCTGGCCGCCGGCGAGCCGGTGGACGTCGGGGACGAGCGGATCGACCCCGAGGCCGTCCACGTGACCCGCACGCGTCGCTATCCCCGCGTCTGACCCGCCGAATGTCAGACGGCAGTCAGACGACCGGGGGAACAGTAATGTGGACCGCTCGGAAACGGGGTGGTGTAATGGATTCGATCGTCGAAGACGCGATTGAAGAGGCCGAGGAGGGGGACGGCGAGGAGGTCGCCGAGGCCGAGGTCGCACCGCCGGACGTCAACCCCTCGGGGACCATGTCCGACGAGGAGCTGCTCGACGTCCTCGAGGAGCTCGAGACCAACATCACCGTCGTCGGCTGTGGGGGCGGCGGGAACAACACGGTCAACCGGATGTACGAGGAGGGCATCCACGGCGCCAAGCTCGTCGCGGCCAACACCGACGTCCAGCACCTGGTCGAGATCAACGCCGACACGAAGATCCTGATGGGCCAGCAGCGGACCAAGGGCCGCGGCGCCGGGTCGCTGCCCCAGGTCGGCGAGGAGGCGGCCCTCGAGAGCCAGACCGAGATCGCCGAGGCCATCGAGGGGGCCGACATGGTGTTCGTCACCGCCGGGCTCGGCGGCGGGACGGGCACCGGCGCGGCGCCCGTCGTCGCGAAGGCCGCCCGGGAGTCAGGCGCGCTCACCATCTCCATCGTCACGACGCCGTTCACCGCCGAGGGCGAGGTCC
>JBDGPL010000028.1:0-7022 GCA_042219705.1 Halobacteriales archaeon
GATGTCGTCCTCGTAGCCGCCGGTCTTCCGGCCGTCCTCGTACATCGTCATGCACTCCGGACAGGCCACGACGAACTTCTCGACGGGCGCCCCGGTGTCCTCGGTGGCCTCCCGCAGGCGCTCCTCGGAGGGCTTGGGGTCCTCGTCGAAGTCCATCCAGATGCCCCCGCCCCCGCCGCCACAGCAGAAGGAGTTGTTCCGGTTCCGGGGCATCTCGGCCAGGGTGGCGCCGGTGGCACGCACGACCTCGCGGGGCGCCTCGTACTCGCCGTTGTACCGGCCGAGGTGACAGGGGTCGTGGTAGGTGACGGCGTAGTCGAGCTCGGTGCCGGCGAGTCCCAGCTGGCCCGAGCCGACGAGCCGCTCGACGACCTGGGTGTAGTGGTAGACGTCGTCGCCGCGCTCGAAGCCGAACTGCTCGTACTCGTTCGTGAACGTGTTGTAGGAGTGGGGGTCGGTACAGACGATCTTCTCGTAGTCACACTGCTCGAAGGCGGCGATGTTGTCCTCGGCGAGCATCTCGTAGAGGCCCTCCTCGCCGACCCGGCGGACGTCGTTGCCGTCGTTCTGCTCGTCCGCGTAGAGGATACCGTAGGAGACGTCGGCGGCCTCGAAGAGGCGGGCGAGCGCTCTCGCGACGGCCCGGTTCCGGTCGTCGTAGGAGGGGTAGTCGCCGACGTACCAGAGGTACTCCACGGGCGCCTCGCGGGCGTCGGGGACCTCGAACTCGAGGTCGTCGGTCCAGTCGGGGCGATTGCGGTCCGGCTCGCCGAAGGAGTTGCCCTGCTGGAACAGGCCCATCATCGTCTCCTGGACGATCTCGTCCATCTGGCCCGACTCGGTCAGCCGGCGGTTCATCTCGGTGAACTGCGGGACGTGCTCGATCTCGACCGGGCAGGCGTCCATGCAGGCCATGCAGGCCATGCACGACTCCATCGTATGGGCGTCGATGACGCTCGTGCCGCCGTCGGCGACGATGTCGACGGGCTCGGTCGCCCCGGCGTCGAGGTCCCGGCGGTAGGCCTTCAGGTCGAGGATGACGTCCCGGGGGTCCAGCGGCCGGCCCGACGCCTTCGCCGGGCAGACCGACGAGCACCGGCCGCACTTGGTGCAGGCGTCGTGGTCGAGCAGCTGCTTCCAGGAGAAGTCGTCGATGGCGCTCGCGCCGATGTCCTCGGGGCTGGCGTCCTCGGGAACGCCGGGCAGCCGGACCCCGGCCTCGGGGTCGCGTGTCACGACGTTGGCGAACGAGCTGAGCATGTGCAGCGGCTTGGCGTACGGGACGGCGGCCACGAAGGCCAGCGCGAGCAGCGCGTGGCTCCACCAGGCCACCGGGTAGAACGCGAGCGCCTGCTCGGGCGTCACGCCGGCGAGGGCCAGCACGTCGGCGACGAACCAGCCGACGAAGCTCACGGTCTCGAAGGGCGGGAATTCCTGGGCGAGGATGCGGACGCCCTCGGTGAGGTAGCCGCCGACGCCGAGCAGGAACAGCGTCCAGAGGAAGAGGTCGTCCTCGAGGGCGGTGTGTTTGCCGTGGAGCCGGTCGGTCCGGGCCCAGTAGCGGCGGTACAGCGCCATCCCCAGCCCGACGACGAACAGGAAGCCCATCGCGTCCATCACGAACGAGTAGGAGAGGTAGAAGTCGCCGACCCAGAAGGACTCCCCGGTGAGCTTGCGGTAGACGTCCATGTCGATGGCGAGGATGGAGGTCCCGATGAACAGCGTCAGGAAGCCCCACATCACGAACGCGTGCATCAGCCCGCCGTAGAGGTCCCGGTTGAACTGCAGCTCGTTCGAGCCGACGATGCGGGCGGCGCGCACCACCCGCCTCGGGAGGTCGTCGAGCCGCGGGAAGGGATCCTCGGTGCCGCGGGCGTATCTGCTCACCCGGTCGTAGAGGCCGTAGAGGAGGATGGCGATCGACACGGCCGCCAGGTAGTAGAACACCGCCTCGCCGACGTGGCCGATCTGCCAGAGCGTCGGCCGGGTGACGGGAGCCGACTGCGCGAGCGCCCAGGCCATGCCGGAAACGCCGTTCAGGCCCCGCATAAAGGTTGTCAAGGGTGGGCGCCGCGGCGAGTCCGCGGGGTCGGTCGCCGGCGTCCAGGGCGCCGGATGCGACGGTTGCCGAGCTTTTTTCGTCGACGCCGCGTTACATCGGGGGGCCGATGGACGAGAAGACCGAGCAGCTCCGGGACATCTTCCTCGACCTCGCCGAGGGGGAGACCGTCACGGAGCGCCAGTCGGCCTCCCGTGGCTCGCTGGCTGAGCGCTCGGACGACGACGCCGAGCTCGCCGACGTCATCGCCGCCATGCGGGAGCGCTACACCTTCGTGACTGACCTCGACGACGCGGCCCTCGCGACGGTCGCCCGGGGCTTCTACGACGGGCAGGCGGACGCCGCCATCGCTCGGGAGCTGGGCGACGTCAGCGCCGGAACCGTCCGGCGGGCCCGGCTCGACCTCCACCTGGTGACCGACCGCGACCTCGACGCCCCCTTCGACCTGGACGACCTCCGCCGGCTCCGGGCCGACGACGCCTCGGCGGGCGAGGCGGCCGAGACCCTCGGCGTCAGCGAGTCGACCGTCCGCCGGTACGCCCACGCCCTCGACGCCCAGGCCCGGCGGCGGCTGGCCAACGACCGATACCGCGAGGCTTTCGACCGGCTGCTCGCCGACCGCGACCTCGCCGAGCCGCTCACGGCGTCGGTTCGGGAAACCGGGCTGCGCGAGGCCGCCGAGGACATCGAGACGAACGTCTCGTTCTGACACCTTCGGCCGGCCGAACCGACCGCGGACAGCGGTGGACGCGGCCGCGCCGCCACTGGCTTCATCGCCCCCTCGAGTTTAAATCGGAGACCGCCCCACCGCGGGCCGTGTCAGACGTCACGTTCTCGGCGCTCGCGACGGCGGCCTACTGCCCGCGGAAGCTCTACTACCGGCGCCTGGAGGCGGACTGGGACCCTCCCGCCGAAGCCGAGGCCACGAAAGCGCTGGCGTTCCGGTACGGCCGGCTGCTGGCGGCCGACGACGCGTCCCTGGCGGATGCGCCCATCGCGGTCGACCCCGACACGTGGCGCCGGAACCTCTGCCGGGCTCGGGATACCCTCGACGTCTGGCCTCGCCTGTCCTCCCCCACCGACCGGGAGCGGTACCTCGAGGGCCGGGATTGCCGGGGCGTGGCCGACAAGGTGCTCGACGACCCCGCCGGCGTGAGCCTCGTCTCGCCCGGCGAGCCCCCGCCCGAGGGCACCTGGAAGCCCCAGCGGGTCCGGGCCGTCGCCGCCGCGAAGGCGCTGGCCTGGGAGCGCCAGGCCCCGGTCGAGCACGCCTACGTCGAATACCCGGCCCACGGCGTGGTCCGGCGGGTGCCGCTGAACGGCCGCCGGCGGGCCGAGTACCGGCGCACGCTCCGGGCGGTCCGGGGGATGGACGGCCCGCCGCCGCGGCTCCGGAACCGAGCGAAGTGCCGGTCGTGCGACTACCGCGAGCGGTGTGGCGTTCGGACGCGTACGCTCGGGTCGCTGCTCGGGTGAGGGGTTACCGGTCGAGCTCGGCCAGCCAGGCCTCGACCGCGTCGGCCTGCCGCCCCCGGCGGTGGATGACGCCGCGACCGGGGTCGACCACGGTGCTCGCCCCACCGGGAACCCGCCCGCCGTCGAGGACCACCGCGACGGCCGCCCGGAGCGACGGGTCGAGCTCGTCAGGTTCCCGAACCGCGGGACGTCCGGAGACGTTGGCGCTCGTCGCGGTCACCGGTGCGATGCGGACGAGCAGCGCCCGGGCCAGGTGGTGGTCGGGGACGCGGACGCCGACCCGGTCGCGGCCGCCGGTCAGCGCGTCGGGCACGACGGCGGCCTTCGGGCCGACTACCGTCACGGGTCCGGGGAGGAAGCGGTCCATGCAGGCCCGGGTGCGACCGTCGAGCTCGACGTACTCGGCCGCCGCCGCCACCGTCGGAACCGCCAGCGAGAGCGGGTCGTCACGGGGGCGGTCCTTGGCCGCGAAGACCCGCTCGATGGCGGCCGGTTCGAGCGCGTCGGCGCCGAGCCCGTAGACGGTCTCCGTCGGGTAGACCACCAGTTCGCCGTCGCGAATCGCGGCGGCGGCTCCCTCGAGGTCCCCGGCCATCGACCGGGCGTGGGCGCGCCGCCAGGAAAAACGGCGCGGTCAGTCGGTGGCCGGCGCGGATGCGTCCTCGTCGAGCAGCTCGTCGATGGCCGCTTCGACGGCGTCGTAGTCCGGGAACGCTGGCCATTCGGCCGCGGCCCAGGCGTACCGGACCGTCCGGTCGGTGTCGACCAGGAAGACCGCCGGCCGGGGCTCGACGACGCCGGCCATCCCGTCGAGGGCATGGGTCACGCCGTAGGCCTCGGCGACGTCGTTGGCCGGGTCGCTGTACAGGGCGTAGTCGCCGCTCTCGAGCCCCCGGTCGCGGATGAGCTGCTTGTGGGCGTAGGGATCGGAGATGCTGACGCCAACGACGGCGAGCCGGTCGCCCCAGCCCCGCTCGGTGATCTCCTGCCAGATGTAGGTCGTCGGGAACGCGCCGTCCATCGGGTGGAAGACCAGGAGCACCGGGCCGCCGGCCGTCAGCTCGGCCAGGGCGACGTCCTCCCAGTACTCCGGGGTCACCAGCGGTCGGGTCACGTCGGGCGCCGGCTCGCCGACGGCGGGCGGGTCGGCCGGCTCGAGGGCCACGACGTCGAAGTCGAGGTCCATCTACGCACCCCCGTAGGTCGCCCGGAGGTAGTCGACGATGTTGGCGCTCTCGGCCATGGTCACGCCGGTCTCGCGGTCGACGATGGCGGGCACCGTCCGGACGCCGGTCAGCCGGGCAACCACGTTTCGGCGCGAGTGCAGCGGCTCGACGAACCGGGACTCGTAGTCGAGGCCGAGTTCGTCGAGGATGCGGACCACCCGTTCGCAGAACGGGCAGGCGTGGAGGCGGTACAGGGTGATGGAAGGACCGTCGGACACGTCTCACGGTCGGGCACCCAGCCGGGAAAGCCCACCGTTCCCGGCCGACGGCATGGCAAACCCTTTAGCCGGCTCCCTGATTACGTGGCACGTGGTAATGGGCCCCGTCAGCGCCGCGCTCGCGGCCACGTCCGTGTTCGGCGTCGAGCTGTCGCGCTCGCTCGTCACGTGGGTCGGGGCCGCCGTGCTCCTCGTCCTGCTGGGCCTGTCGGCGTTCTTTTCGTCGTCGGAGATCGCGATGTTCTCGCTGGCCAAACATCGGCTCGAAACCCTGGTCGACGCTGGCCGACCCGGCGCTCGAACCGTCAAGCGGCTGAAGGAGGACCCACATCGGCTGCTGGTGACGATTCTCGTCGGCAACAACCTCGTCAACATCGCGATGTCGTCCATCGCGACCGGGCTGCTCGCGCTGTATCTCAACCAGGGCGAAGCGGTCGCCCTGGCCACGTTCGGTATCACGGCGCTCGTCCTCCTGTTCGGCGAGAGCGCGCCGAAGTCCTACGCCGTCGAGAACACCGAGTCCTGGGCGCTCAGTATCGCGAAGCCGCTGAAGCTCACGGAGTACGCGCTGTGGCCGCTGGTCGTCACGTTCGACCACCTCACCCGGGCGGTCAACCGCGTCACGGGCGGGCGGTCGGCCATCGAGACGTCATACGTCACCCGCGACGAGATCCAGGACATCATCGAGACCGGCGAGCGCGAGGGCGTCATCGAGGAGGACGAACGCGAGATGCTGCAGCGCATCTTCCGCTTCAACAACACCATCGCGAAGGAGGTGATGACCCCCCGGCTCGACATGGACGCCGTCCCGGTCGAGGCCGATATCGAGGAGGCCATCCAGACCTGTGTGCGGAGCGGCCACGAGCGCATCCCGGTCTACCAGGAGAGCCTCGACAACGTCATCGGCATCGTCGAGGTCGGCGACCTCGTCAGGGAGCGCTATTACGGCGAGAACAACGGGGCCGAGCTCGAGGACGTCATCCAGCCCACGCTGCACGTCCCGGAGTCGAAGAACGCCGACGAGCTGCTGGCGGAGATGCGCGAGAACCGGCTCGCCATGGTCATCGTCATCGACGAGTTCGGGACGACCGAGGGGCTGCTCACGACGGAGGACCTGCTCGAGGAGATCGTCGGGGAGATCCTCGAGGTCGAGGAGGAGGAGCCCATCGAGTTCGTCGACGACGACCAGGCGCTGGTCCGCGGGGAGGTCAACATCGACGAGGTCAACGAGGCGCTGGGCATCGACCTTCCGGAGGGCGAGGAGTTCGAGACCATCGCCGGCTTCGTCTTCAACCGCGCCGGTCGGCTGGTCGAGGAGGGCGAGGTCATCACCTACGACGGCATCGAGATCCGCGTCGAGGAGGTCGACAACACCCGCATCATGCAGGCCCGGGTCACCAAGCCGTCAGACTGGTCGGTCGACGAGGAGGCCGAACCGGTCGTGGAGGACTAGCCGTCAGGTCCGCCGGCCGTCCGCCTCGTCGGCGACGGGCTCGGGTGCTTCGACGCCCTCGGCGGCCTCGGCCGTTTCCGTGTCCTTCTCGGCGGCGACGTGCCAGCGGTCGATCTCGTCCTCGAACGCCTCCAGGCGGTCGGTGACCGCCGCCTTCAGGTCGTCGTCGTTGACGTTCACCTCGAAGGCGAAGGGCCCGTCGTCGCCACGGGCGCGCCGGAGGTTCGCACTCACCAGCTCGTTGTCGAAGTAGTACGGCGCGACCTGGGTCATCAGCCGCTTGTAGACGGTGTCCTCGACCGACCGGAGCGCCTTCCGGCTGGCCGAGTCGGCGGCCCGGGCGACGTAGCCAAGCGAGTCCTGCCACTTCTCCACCGCGCCCTCGGCGTCGTCCGACTCGAGCTTGCGGTAGGAGGCGGCGAGCTCCTCGCCCGCCGTCTGCAGGTCGTCGCCTGCCGTCTGGCCGGCCTGCTCGCCGGCGCCCTCGCTCACGCTGGCGTGGTGGGCGGTCTTCTCGCGGACCTCCTGGCCGAGCAGCTCGTGGGACTTCGGCCGCCACTCCTCCCACTGCTCGAGGGCTGCCTCGTCGA
>JBDGPL010000029.1:0-2771 GCA_042219705.1 Halobacteriales archaeon
CGGCCGTCCTCGTAGACGACCTCGACGCTGAGGCCGTCGAACTTGGGCTCACAGAGGTACCGCACGTCGCCGACGGCGTCCCGGACCCGCTCGTCGAACGCCCGGACGTCGTCGGCGTCGGCGCTCGAGTCCAGCGAAAGCATCGGGACGACGTGCTCGACCTCGCCGAGCTCGTCGAGGGGCTCGGCGCCGACCCGCTGGGTGGGGCTGTCCTCGGTCGCGAGGCCGAAGGCGTCCTCGAGGGCCTGCAGGCGCTCGAACAGGACGTCGTAGGTCCGGTCCGCGATGACGGGGTCGTTCTTCACGTAGTACCGGTAGTCGTGGTAGCGGATGGCCTCCCGGAGTCGGGCGGCCTGGGCCGCGGCGGCGTCCTCGTTGAGCGCCTCGACCGGGTCGAACTCCGTTGGCGGCTCGCGGACGTAGGGGTTGTCGTCGGCCGGCGACGCCATCGGCACCGAGTTCGCCGGCCCCCTACATAAGCGCCGGCGACGCCGTCCGGGCCGGCTGGCTCGCCCTAGCGGACGGTCGAAACGACCCCGATGTCGGCGCCCGCCATCGATTCGCTCGACATCACCTTTTAAGTGACCCTGCTGCGTGTATGCCAACTGTCATGCGCGAACTCGTGACAATGTGGCGGGACACGCGGATGATCATGCTCGTGGCGGTGGTGGCCGCGGTCTACGCCGCGGTCCTCATCCCCTTCAAGGGGTTGACCATCATCCCGGGCATCACCAGCGTCCGGCCGGCGAACGTCTTCCCGGTGATCTTCAGCCTGATGTTCGGGCCTGCGGCCGCCTGGGGCTCGGCCATCGGGAACCTCATCGGCGACGTGTTCGGCGGGACGCTCGGCCCCGGCAGCGTGTTCGGGTTCGTCGGGAACTTCTTCTTCGGCTTCGTCGGCTACAAGCTCTGGGGCAACCTGGGGCCGCTGACGAGCGGTGAGGAGCCCGACTTCCGGGACAACGTCGGCATGCAGCTGGTCGAGTTCTGGGCCGTCTCGCTGGTGGCCGCGGCCGTCACGGCGGCCATCATCGCCTGGGGCGTCGACCTGCTCGGCCTCGTGCCGTTCGCCGTGCTCGGCACGACCATCACGCTGAACAACTTCGTCGCGGCGGCCATCCTCGGCCCCATCCTGCTGTACCTGACCTGGCCACGGATCAAGGAGATGGGCCTGCTCTATCCCGACGTGATGCACGCCGACGACCTCTCGTCGGCCGACCCGTCCCGTCGGCAGTTGGCGGCCTACGGCATCGCCGCGGTCTCGATCGTCTGGGTCGTGGTCGGGGTCTTCGTGAGCGCCGCCCCCGGCGCGATGACCAACCAGGTGGTCGGCGCGATCGGCTTCATCGCGCTGCTGGTCTTCTCGTGGATGGGCGCCGAGCGCCTCACCGAGCTGGTCTGACCCGCCCCAACGCAGTGGGGTTTTAGTCACCCCCGGCCAACCCCTGGCCGAATGACCGACGGTTCGGCCGCCCCCGGGGACGCGGATCTCGCAGCCCGGCTGTCGGACGTGACCTTCTCCTACGACCGGGACGCCGACCTGTCGACCGACGACGGCGGAGCCATCGACCCCGACAGCCGCGGCGGCCTGGTGCTCCGCGACCTCGACCTCGAGGTCCCACGGGGCTCGTTCACCGTCGTGATGGGCGCCAGCGGGGGCGGGAAGTCCACCCTCGTCCGGACGTTCAACGCCATCATCCCGAGCTTCATCCGGGGGTCGTTCAGCGGCCAGGTCGACGTGCTCGGTCGGGATGCCACGACCGCACGCGTCGCCGAGATGGCCGAGGCCGTGGGGATGGTGCTCCAGGACTACGAGGCCCAGCTGTTCGGCACGAGCCTCGACGCCGAGATCGGCTTCGGCCTTGAGAACCTGGCGGTGCCGCCCGCCGAGATCGGCCCCCGGGTCGACTCGGCCCTCCGGACCGTCGGCCTCGCCGACCTCGACCGGCGCCGGGAGCCGGCCTCGCTCTCGGGCGGCCAGAAGCAGCGTCTCGTCCTCGGGGGCGTCCTCGCGATGCGGCCCGAGTTCCTCGTGCTCGACGAGCCGACGAGCGACCTCGACCCGGCCGGCAGCCGGGAGATCATCGACGTCGTGGCCCGGCTGGCCGACGACGGCGCGAAACCCCACGGAGACTGGCCGGGTCCCGAGACCATCGTGATGGTCACGCACACCGTCGAGGAGGCGCTGCTGGCCGACCGGGCGGTGCTGCTGCGGGACGGCGATGTCTACCGTGTCGGCGGGGTCCACGAGGTGTTCACGGACGTCGAGGCGCTCGGCGCCTGCCGGGTGGCCGTGCCGCCGCTCGTCGAGGCGTTCGACCGGCTCGGCGTGGCGCGCGACCGGCTGCCGCTGGTACCCGACGAGGCCGTCGAACTGGTCGACGCGTTGGGGCTCGATTGGACGCCGCCGGCCCGACGCGGCGAGGAGCTCCCGGGCGTCCCGGCCGGGACCGGCGCGTCACCGGGCGGTCCGCTGTTCGAGCTCGACGGCGTGGTCCACGGCTACGCGACCGACCGGGGGGAGATCCGGGCCGTTGACGACGTCTCGCTGACCATCCGCGAAGGGGAGGTGCTCGCCATCGTCGGGCAGAACGGCAGCGGGAAGACGACGCTGGCGAAGCACCTCAACGGACTGCTCGCTCCCGATGCCGGTTCGGTCACGTTCCGGGGTCGTTCGGTGCCGACGATCCCGATGGAGGAGCTGGGTCGGGAGGTGGGCTTCCTCTTCCAGAACCCCGACCACCAGCTGTTCGCGAGCACGGTCCGCGAGG
>JBDGPL010000003.1:0-6473 GCA_042219705.1 Halobacteriales archaeon
GCTACGAGAAGGGCCGGTTCTCCTTCAACGTCAAGGGCGGCCGGTGTGAGGCCTGTGGCGGGCAGGGCGACGTCAAGATCGAGATGAACTTCCTCAGCGACGTCTACGTGCCCTGCGAGGAGTGTGGCGGCGCGCGCTACAACGACGAGACCCTCGACGTCACCTACAAGGGCGCCACCATCGCCGACGTCCTCGACATGTCGATCGAGGAGGCCTACGAGTTCTTCGAGGGTCACTCGGGGCTGCGCCGGCGGCTCAAGCTCCTCCTGGACGTCGGGCTGGGTTACATGCGGCTCGGCCAGCCCTCGACGACCCTGTCGGGCGGGGAGGCCCAGCGGGTGAAGCTCGCCGAGGAGCTCGGCAAGCGCGACTCTGGCGACACGCTCTACCTGCTCGACGAGCCGACGACGGGGCTGCACTCCGCCGACGAGCGCAAGCTCATCGACGTCCTCCACCGGCTCGCCGACCGCGGGAACACCGTGGTCGTCATCGAGCACGAGCTCGACCTGGTCAAGAACGCCGACCACCTCATCGACCTCGGGCCGGAGGGCGGCGAGGCCGGTGGCCGGGTCGTCGCCGAGGGGACGCCCGAGCAGGTCGCCCGCACCGAGAGTTCCTACACCGGCGAGTACCTCCGCGACAAGCTCCCCGCCGTCGACCTCGAGGGCCCCCGGCGCCAGGAGACGGCCCGGGCGAGCGGGGACTGAGGGGACCGGCCGGACCCCCAGGTGGCCCGCCGGTTGGTCGTAGCCATCGGTTCCGGGAGTCCGGGAATCCGGGAGCAACGCTTTCGCGGCCGCCCTCCGAGTCCGAGCCATGGAACCGCAGTCGATAGCACCGTCTGATCCGGACCCGGCCCCGGTCTTCGACGGTCGGACCCGCCGGCGGCTCGCGGCCGCCATCGTCGTCATCGGCGCTCTGATGGCCGTCGGCCTGGGCCCGTGGATGTTCGGCTGGACCCGGCCGCTAATCCTCGGCCTGCCCGCGTGGATGTGGATCGAGGGGGCGCTCGGGCTCGGCATCTGGGCCACCACCGCCTGGGTCACGCGCGACCTCCTCGGGGGTGGCCGCCGTGGCGATTGACCCGACCGCCACGGCCGTCCTGGTCGGCTACTTCGCGGTCACCCTGGTCATCGGCTACGTCGCCTACCGGCGGACCGCGAACACGCCCACGGACTACTTCCTGGCGAACCGGAGCTTCGGGACCCCGGTCCTGCTGTTCACCGTGCTCGCGACCGTCTTCTCCGCCTTCCTCTTCTTCGGGGTCGGCGCGATGACCTACGCCACCGGGACCGGCGTCGTCACGGTCTTCCTGCTGGGGACCGGCGCGCAGGTCCTCGTGATGTACCTGGTCGGCTCGCCGTTCCGCCGGCTGGCGAAGCGCGAGGCGCAGGTCAGCCCGACCGAGTACCTCGGCCGGCGCTTCGAGAGCGAGGTCGTCCCCACGCTGTATACGGTCTTCGCCGTCCTGTTCGTCGTGCCGTTCGTCGCCTCCCAGATCCTCGCCGGCGGCATCGCCCTCGACATCCTCGTCGGCATCGACCGCGACGTCGCGGTGGTGGTCCTGACGGCCGTCATGGCCGCCTACATCGCCGTCGGCGGATTGCGCGCCGCCGCCTGGACCGACGTCTTTCAGGGCATCGTCCTCCTGGGCGCCCTGCTGACGGGGTTCGTCGTGCTGGTGGTGGCGTACGGGCCGGCGACGCTCACCCAGCAGGTGCTCGACGTCTCGCCGCGGGCCTTCGAGATGCCCGGTCCCGTCGGCCGGTGGACGCCGCGAACGCTCGTCTCCTGGATGGTGTTCTTCCCGCTCGGGCCCATCTTCTTTCCCTGGATGCTCCAACGGTGGATGTCCGCCCGGAGCGACCGGGTGCTGCGAACCGCCACCGTCTGGTGGGGACTGATCGCCATGGGTGTGGCGTTCCTCGCGGTCGTCATCGGCGGGTGGGCCCGGGGGCTGGTCGCGAGCGTGCCGAACCCCGACTACGTCGTCCCCCTCGTCTTCCAGCAGCTGTTCCCCCCGGTCGTGACGGCGATCGTCCTCGCCGGGGCCATCGCGGCGCTACAGTCCTCCGCCGGGTCGTTCGTCCTGGGCCTGGGCGGCGTCATCAGCCGACAGGTCTACCGGGCCTTCCTGGCGCCCGACGCCTCCGACGAGCGCGAGTCGGCCGTCCTCAGAGGGCTCGTCCTCGTCATCTTCGTCGTGTCGGGGGCCGTCGCGCTCCGGCCCCCGGCGGGTATCTTCTCGTTGGGTGCCAACGCCATCGCCGGCTTCGCCACGTTCGCGCCGGCCTTCGTCGGCGGCCTGTACTGGCGGCGGACGACCGCCCCGGCGGCCGCCCTCTCGATGGTGGTCGGGGCCTCGACGGTGCTGGCGTACTTCTACGGCCTCGTCCCCCGGACCCTCGCCTTCGGCTTTCACGAGGGGTTCATCGGCGTCGTCGCGGCGACGGCCGTCCTGGTCGCGACGAGCCTGGTCACGAGCGGCCCGTCGACCGACGCCGTCGCCGGCTTCAGTTCGTCGTGGACGGGGGCGGGGGACGACTGATGGGGTACCCGGCCCCGCGCCGGCCGGCGTTCCCCGACCCGGTCCCCCAGCAGACGGTCGACGAGCGCGCCCGGGGGCTCCTCGGGATTCCCAACCACGGCCGGCGGGGGTCGGGGGCCAACCCCAACATCGGGTTCGTCGGGTACGACGGCCTCGGGGCGGGCGACCGCGTCCTGCTGGTCGCGACCGACCACTACGACGACGCGGTGGTCGACGGCGTCCGGCGGGCCCTCGAGTCGGCCGGGGCCGCGGTCGACCGGTACCGTCGGGCCGCCCCGCCCGACCGCCCGCTTCGCGAGACCGACGAGGTGGCGGCCATCGTGCGCCGGGAGCCCTTCGGCGAGTTCGACCAGCCGGCCACCCGGCCTCGTCGATACGACTACGGCCCCGAGCAGTGGATGCTCGCCCACGCCGAGCGCGCCGACTACGACGCCATGCTGCAGGGCTTCGCCGGGCCGATGCCCGAGACCGACGTTCGCCTGGAGGCGTTCCCCTGGCAGACGGCCGACGGGTTCGCCAGCGCGGCGACGACCTATCCGCCGGCCCTCCACCGGCACATCGCCGAGGTGGCGTGGCGACCCATCTGGGAACACCCCGGCGCGACCGTCCGGCTGACCGACCCGGAGGGGACCGACCTGACCTACACCCTCGCCCCCGAGTACTACGAGCGCGACCACCCGGTCTTCGACGCCGAGCCGGTCTACGGCCACCTCATGGGCCACTCGCCGCCGCCCATCCTCGACGTCGAGGACGCCTCGGGCGTGGTCGCCGGGACGACCTCGCACTACAACCGCCCGTTCCCCCGCATCGAACTCACCGTCGAGGCGGGCCGGGTGACCGCGGTGGACGGCGGCGGCCGGTACGGCGAGCAGTGGCGCGACCTCCTCGCCGAGACCCGCGAGGTCCAGTACCCGAGCTTCCCCCGCCCCGGCCTCTTTCACCTCTGGGAGGTCGCCATCGGCACGAACCCGTGGGTCCACCGGCCGCGCGACGCCCTCTGGCGGTCCGGCGGCGGGATGGAACCGGAGCGCAATCGGGCCGGCGTCATCCACCTGGGCTTCGGCACCGCCTGGGGGAGCCCCGCCGAGCGCTGGGCCGGCGAGGAAGGCCATCCCTACGGCCACCTCCACGTCCACCTCCTGTTCCCGACCTTCGAGGTGCACGCCGAGGGTGCGGTTCACACTGTCGTCGAGGACGGCCGCCTCACCGCCCTCGACGACCCGGCGGTCCGCGAGCACGCCGCCGACATCGGCGACCCGGACGACCTCCTCGCCGAGCGGTGGATTCCGGCGATCCCCGGGGTCAACGCGCCGGGGGCGTACGCCGACTACGCCGCCGATCCGGCCCCGTTCGTCGAGCGCGAGCTTGCTGGCGGGTGATGACGATGGCACGCTTCGATGGTTCGCTGCCGGCCCAGTGGGTGTCCGCCTGGAGGCGGGGGTGCCGCTCCCCCGTCGTTTCTCCACTCCCTGGCGATTCCTCGTGACGCGTGACGGTGGCCGACGCGCCGTACCGGTCCATCCGGACCACGGGTTGGCCCCGCGATTGTCCGGCACCACTTCCCGGCGGCGACTTTCACTTCCACTGACCCCTTGGCTCGCCCTTTACCGGTCGGCGCCCCTCGTCCCGTCCCCATGCCGACGGGACCACCCGCCCCACGACCCGACGCCGTGCCCGCCCTCGAGCCGGGGGTGACCCTGCTCCGGGGCGGACCGACGCCGCTCCACCGCGTCGTCGCCGCCGAGCTCGCCCGGGGCCGGACGGCGGCCCTGTGGGTCGACCCCGGCCGCGCCGTCTCGACGCACGCCCTCTACGACCTCGCGCCCTCGAAGCGGACGCTCCGTGGCCTCCGGGTCGCCCGCGCGTTCACCGCCTACCAGCACCACGCGCTCTGCCGCGAGCTCGTCCGCCGGGCCTCCTCGCGCACCCAGCTCGTGGTGCTGCCGGGCGTCGGCCGACTCTACCGCGACGACGACGTGCCCGACTACGAGCGCGAGGCGCTCTTCGAGGCCGCGGTCTCGGTCGCCGCCGAGCTGGCCAGCTCGCTGTCGGTACCGGTCCTCCTCGCCGACGACGGCGACGACGGCCTGACCGCCATCGCGGCCGACCACGCCGACGCCGAGGTCGACGTCGAGGCCACCGACATGGGCCTGGCGTTCCGGGGCGCCGGCTTCGAGACGCTCGGCTACTGGGGCCATTCGTACTGGCAGACGACCATCCCGTACTGGGTCGACCTGTTCGGGGCCCGCGACCCCGAGGAACCGCTCGCGTCGGCCGACGGGCCGGCCCAGGCCGAGTTCGGCGGGCCGGCGGTGCCGGCACTGGGGGACTGACCGTGGGTCGGAGCCGCCCCACCTTCCGGACCTACCTCGACGGGCTCGAGGACGACTGGCAGCCCTACCGTCGGACGCTCCGCCGGCGCGACCAGCCCCACTTCGACCGGCTGTTCGAGCACGCCCGGGGCCACGCCGACGCCGCCACCCAGCTCGACCCCACCGACCCCCGGCTGGCGGCGCTGTTCAGCATGCTGCTCGCCCACGAGCGAGAGATCGAATCGCTCCGCGAGCGGCTGGAGACGGCCGAGGAGTAGGATGGCCGACGCGAGCGGCGCGGCGGGGTACAAGGTCGACTTCGCGCCCGATGGCACGGTCACCCGCTGGCGCCTGACGGCCGGCGGTGCCGAGCCCGCCACGGACGCCGATTACCACCCGGCGATGTACGTGACGGGGCCACCGTCACCGCTGGCTGCCCTCCGCGACCGCCTCGACGCCGACCCGAAGGTGCTCTCGATGGCGACGGTCGAGAAGCGCCACGACCTCCACGCCGACGCGCCCGAGCCGGCGCTCGCGGTTCGCGTCGAGCGCATCCACGACGTCCGGCCGCTGGCCCGCGAGGTCCGCGGTGTCCACGAGCCCGCCATCGGGGCGCCCGGCGACCTGCGGTGTTTCGACGTCGACCTCTCGCCGCAGTTCCGGTACTGCCTCGACACCGGCACCGACCCGGTTCCCGACCGCGACCTGACGACGCTCGAGCTGGCCATCGGCGACAAACCGCTGGCCGACGGCGACGTCTCGGCGCTCCGTGCCGACGGCGAGCGGGTCGGCGCTACCGCCCGGGAGACGCTCCGGGCGCTCGGCGAACGGCTGGCGGCCGACGATCCCGACGTCCTCGTCGTGAGCCACAGCGCGGTCGTCCCGCGGCTGCTCGACGCCGCCGAGGAGACGGGCGTCGCCGCCCCCGACGGCGGGCCGTTCCGGCTCGGCCGCGAGCCGGGCTACCGCACCCTGGCCGGCTCGAACACGTTCGAGAGCTACGGCCAGGTGGGCTTCTCGCCGGCGCGCTACGACGTCCCCGGCCGGGCCCTCATCGACGTCTCGAACAGCTTCCTCTGGTCGAAGACGGGCCTCGACGGCATCATGTACTTCGTCGAACAGGCCGAGCGCCCCGTCCAGGAGGTCGCGTGGGGCTCCATCGGGACCATCCTGACCGCGATGCAGACGCGCAAGGCCAGAGAGCGGGACGTCCTCGTCCCCTGGAACAAGTGGGAGCCGGAGTCGTTCAAGCCGGTCGAGACGCTGCATCACGCCGACCGCGGCGGCGTGACGTTCGAGCCGGAGGTGGGCCTGCACGAGGCCGTCGAGGAGCTCGACTTCGCGTCGCTCTACCCGAACATCATGATCGAGTACAACGTCAGCCCCGAGACGGTCAACTGCGCCTGCCACCCCGACCGGTCGGACGTCCCGGAGATCGGCTACGGCATCTGCCCCGAGCGGGACCCGGGGTTCGTTCCCCAGGTGTTGAAGCCGATGGTCGAGGACCGAGCCGGGTACAAGGAGCAACTCCAGACGGCGACGGGCGACCGCCGCGAGACGCTCGAGCACAAGGTGGAGGCCATCAAGTGGATCCTCGTCTCCTGCTTCGGCTA
>JBDGPL010000030.1:0-18010 GCA_042219705.1 Halobacteriales archaeon
CCGCTAACCGCGCGTCCAGCGCGTGGTACAACCCCGGCGCGAACACGTAGTCCTGCGTCCTCAGCAGCTCGCGTAGCTCCGCGCCAGCCGGGTTGTCCACGTCGCGGATGAGCGGTTCCTGGTCGAGGTCGGCCATCGGTCCGTCGTCGCTTTCGTGGTGGGTCATTCGTATCCTCCAGTCGTCGGGAATTCGTCGGTCGGGTGGCGGTCGGATTGTTCGGGGTCCTCGTCGGAGAACGGTCGGGCGCGCAGGTCAGGGACCGCGGGGGCCCTCGACCGGCGTTCGTATCGTGTCGTCGGGATCATTGGTTCGGTTGTCGGTCGGCGTCGGGGTGGTCGTCGGGCGGTTCGTCGGCGTCCTGGTCCGCGGTACGGGTACGGTCATGGTCACCGAGACCGGTTCCGTGCGGGTCTCGGGTTGGCGAAAGGGAGGACGTACAATAGGAAACCAGCCATCGATTGTGGGGTCTTTACGTAAATCACCAATGATTAATCATGTGGCAAACGTTCGCATACCGCATCGTTGGGCGAGCGCCAGCGCGCCGCGCCGCCACCGCGGCGGCGCCTCACGACGTACGGTCGAGGGAGATCTCGTCGCCGAGGGTCGATCGGAACCGCTCGGCGAGGCTCTCGAACGTCCAGCCGTCCTGGCGGAACGCCCGGCGGTAGATCTCGGGCTCGGAGATGAGGCCGACCATGTCGCCGTGGGAGCGCACGATGCAGCCGGTGATGTCCTCGGCCTCGTCGCTCAGCAGGTAGGCCGCGACGGGCGCGACCTTCCCGGGCGGCATCTGCTCTCGCGTCCAGTCGTCCGGGCGGTGTTCCTCGGGGATTTCGGCAATCATCTCCGTGAAGGCCAGCGGCATCAGGGCGTTGACCCGAACGCCGTATCGCTTCAGCTCGGCGGCGGCGGTCCAGGTCAGCCCGAGGATACCGGCCTTCGCCGTCGCGTAGTTCGCCTGGCCGAACGAGCCGAAGGCGTTCCGGCTCGTCATCGTCACGAAGGAGCGCTGGGGGTCGAGGCCGTCGTCGCCGGCCGCGTCGCGCCAGTGCCGGGCGGCGTTCCGGAGCAGCGAGAAGTGTCCGCGGAGGTGGACGTCGATGACCCAGTCCCACTGGTCGCCGGACATCTTGGTCAGGGTGGTGTCGTCGGTGACGCCGGCGAAGTTGATGACACCGTCGAGCCGGCCGTAGGCGTCGACCGTGTCCGCGATGAGTTCCTCGGTGTACTCGAGGTCCGAGACGTCGCCGATGTGCATCATCGCCTCGCCGCCGCGATCGGCGATGATCTCCGCGACCTCGGGGTTCTCCGAGACGCGATTCACCACGACGCTGGCCCCGGCGTCGGCCAGGTAGACCGCCGTCGCCTTGCCGATGCCCCGGCCGCCGCCCGCGACGACGATGGCCTTGTCCGAAAGGACGGGCGGGACCTCGTCCTCGGGGAAGTCGAACGTGTCGCTCATATCGCGAGCGTCGGTCGGGGGCGCCTATCAAAGTATACCCTCACGTTTCGGGGTCGAGAGTGCCGGGTTCGACCCCGGGCCGAGCCCGGATCCGGTCGGGGGCCCGCCAGTATCGGCGGATCGGTCCACCGGTGGCAACGGTTCCCCTCGCTCGGTACCAGAACGCCTATACTTCGATACGTCCAACCGGCGGCCAATGAGCGACCAGCAGCCGGTAATCGTGTCTGCCGTTCGAACCGCCCAGGGCAAGAAGGGCGGCGTGTACGCCGACGTCAGCAGCGAGAAGCTCTCGGTCCCGCTCGTCAACGAGCTGCTCGACCGGACCGGCATCGACCCGGCCGACGTCGACGACGTCGCGTGGGGGCTCGCGAAGCAGGTCAAAGAGCAGAGCCACAACATCGGCCGGGTCATCGCGCTGCTCTCCGACCTCGGCGAGGAGGTGCCCGGCCGGACCATCGACCGGCTCTGCTCGTCGTCCGCCCAGGCCATCGCGGACGCGAGCAACGCCATCCGGGCCGGTCAGCAGGAGGTCGTCGTCGCCGGCGGCGTCGAGAACATGACCCGCGTCGAGCGGTCGACGACCATCGGCGTCTACGAGGGCATCGCCGAGAAGTACGACGTCGAGAAGCTAGCGATGGGCCAGACCGCCGAGACCGTCGCCGAACGCTACGACATCTCCCGCGAGCGCCAGGACGCCTACGGCGCCCGCAGCCAGCAGCGGGCGGTCGAGGCAACCGAGGAGGGCCGGTTCGACGACGAGATCGTCCCCATCGACACCGGCGAGCAGGTCGTCGACACCGACGAGGGGCTCCGGCCGGGCACGACGAAGGAGAAGATCGCCGAGCTGCCGCCCGCGTTCCGGGAGGACGGCACCGTCACGGCCGCGAACGCCTCCCAGATCTCCGACGGCGCCGCCGCGGTGATGCTCACCTCCCGGGCGTACGCCGAGGACCACGGCATCGAGATCCTCGCCGAGGTCGGCGACTACGAGGTCGCCGGCGTCGACCCGCGGGTGATGGGCATCGGTCCCGTGCCGGCCGTTCGCGGCCTCGCCGAGCGCACCGGCCACTCGACCGACGACTACGACCTCGTCGAGCTCAACGAGGCCTTCGCCAGCCAGACGCTCTACTGCCAGGACGAACTCGGGTTCGACGACGACGTCTTCAACGTCAACGGCGGCGCCATCGCCATCGGCCACCCGCTGGGTGCGTCGGGGGCCCGGCTTCCCGTGACGCTCATCCACGAGCTCCGCCGGCGCGGCGGCGGCCTGGGCCTGGCCACCATGTGCGTCGGCTACGGCCAGGGCGTCGCCACCGAGTTCCGGGTCCACTGACCGGTTCGCCGTCGTCCTCCGCTCGCGAACAGACCGACACGGTCATCGGTCAAGCGATTCCAACGTGGCGGCATGCCGGAGTCCATCGACCAGGCGTTCTATCGGACGCTGCTGGAGGACGACCCGTTCCTCGCCGGTCTGGGTTGCCGGCTGGAGGCGGTCGAGTCCGGGCGGCTCGAGCTGTCGGTGCCGTTCGATGACGACATCGCGCTACACGACGCCACGCCCGGCCTCGGCGGCGTCCTCCACGCCGGCGTCATCGCGACCCTCGTCGACTGCGGCGGCGAGGTCGTCCGCACGACGTTCGACGACCCCCGCGCAGTCCAGCTCGCGACCACGGATCTCAACGTGGAGTTCCTCCGGCCGGCGACGGACGACGTCCGGGTCCGGGCCACCTGTGAGCGGGCGGGCTCGGCGGTCGGCGTGTCCGACGTGCGGGTCGAGAGTCGAACCGAGACCGGCGAACCGACGACGGTCGCCGTCGGGCGGGGGACCTACCACCTCTCGACGCTCGACTCGGACAGCGGCTAGGGACGGCGAGCCCCGACGCGCCGGGCGACGGTCGTCGACCGGACGCCCGGTACATCCCGGGACTGGCCGGTTGGTGAACCGTGGCGGCGCGCTGCCGGACGAGACGGGGCGATGGCGGCCGGTCGGTGTCAGGCCGTGGCCCAGGGGATGACGGTCTCCTCGTAGCCCTGCCGGGCGGCCTCGACGTTCATCGCCTGGATGTCGTCGGGGAACCGCTCCCGGATGGCCTCGGCGACGTGCTCGATGGACACGTCGCCGGAAACGGCGGCGAAGCTCCCCAGGATGACCGTGTTCACGATGTTCGAGCCGATGGCCTCCCGGGCGATGGCCCCCGCGTCGACGGTCGCGACCCGCTCGGCGTCGATGTCGAGCGCCGCCGGGTCGCCGCTGGTGTTGACGACCACGGCGCCGCCCGGCTGGAGGCCCTCGGTCACCCGATCGGTCTCGATGAGCGTGTCGTCCATGCAGAGGACGTAGTCGGGCTCGTGGACGTAGGTCCGGGTCGGGATGACCGCCTCGACGTCGTCGGTGTACTTCACGTAGGCCCGGACCGGCGCCCCCCGGCGCTCGACGCCGAAGGCGGGGACGGCCTGGACGTTCCGGCCCTCGGCGTAGAGGGCCGGCGCAATGACCTTCGCCGCGGTCACCGCCCCCTGGCCGCCGCGGCCGTGGAACCTGACGCGGTGGATGGCCACGCTACCCACCCCCCACGTAGTCGTCCCAGTAGTCGTCGACGGCCGCCTGGATGGCGGCGACCTCCTCGTCGTCGAGGTGTTTGAAGCGGTCCTGGAGCTCGAGGTACGCCTCGACCGGCTCGCGTTCGGCCGGCTTGCGGGTGACCTCGATCTCGCCGTATTCGGACTCCGCGAGGACCCACATGCCGGTCTGGACCGCGAGCTTGCTCACCTCGACGGTCTTCGAGGCGTCGAACTTCCAGCCCTCGGGACACGGGTCGAAGAGCTGGACGAACCGGAACCCGTCGGTCTCCTTCGCCCGCCGGAGCTTCTCCTTCATGTCGCCGAGGTAGCCCGGCGTGGCCGTCGCCGCGTAGGGCACGTCGTGGTCGGTGACGATCTTGAAGAGGTCCTTCTTGCGCTCGGCCTTGCCGTAGGGAGCCGCGATCCCCGACGGCGTCGTCGACGTCGAGGCGCCTTGCGGGGTCGTCGCGCTGCCCTGAACGCCGGTGTTGGCGTACGCCTCGTTGTCGTGGCAGACGTAGAGGACGTCGTCGTTGCGCTCGGCCGCCGCCGAGAGGGCCTGCAGGCCGATGTCGCCGGTCGCGCCGTCGCCGGCCAGCGGGGCGACCGTTGCGTCCTCCACCCCGAGCTGCTCGAGGCCGGCACTGACGCCCGCCGCGAACGACGCGGAGTGGACCAGTCCCATGTGCGACGACGGCACCCGGAACCGGTAGTTGTCCTCGATGGTCGAGGCCGCCGAGAGGCAGCCCGGCGAGAACAGCACGACCGTCTCCTCGCCGAGGACATCCATGACGTGGTTCACCGCGATCGCGACGCCACAGCCAGGACACATCGTGTGGCCCTGGACGAACAGCTTGTCGTCGCGGGGCTCGGGACCAGTGTCCTCCCCGCTTGCGGAGCTGGTGTCCATCAGGCGTTCACCCCGATCCAGTGGGCGTCCTGGTCGACGGTGCCGTTCTCGTGGGTCTCGAGCAGCTTGTCGAACATCTGTTGGACGTGGGCTTTGGTGACCTCCCGGCCGCCGAGGCCGGTCACGAAGTTCTGGACGAGCGAGCCGTCCACGTTCGCGAGCGAGGCCGCAACGTCGCCGTACACCGATCCCGTCAGTCCGAAGGAGTGGTCCTTCTCCGCGACGCCGATGGCGCCGACGCCCGCCACCGCCTCGCGGAACGCCTCGTCGGGGAACGGCCGGAACGCCCGGAGCTTGACCACGCCGACGTCGTGGCCGGCCTCCCGGTACTCGTCGGCGACGGCCTTCGCCGTCGTGGTGAGCGAGCCGAGCGTGACCAGGGCCACGTCGGCGTCGTCGACCCGATAGGGCTCGAGCAGGCCGCCCCACCGGCGACCGAAGTGGTCGCCGAACGCCTCGTCGACGGCCTCGATGCGGTCCTTGACCCGCTCGCCCGCGAGCGCCTGGCGGTACTTGTACTCGAAGAACGACGCGTCGGGGGGCGTGATGTGGTGGAACGCCTTCGGGTCGCCCTCGGTCAAAGACTTCGCCAGGCTGTGTTCGGGATCGTAGGCGGGCAGGAACGCGTCGACCGCCGACTGGGCGGGTACCTCGACCGGCTCGGAGATATGGGAGACCTGAAAGCCGTCGAAGGCCACCATCGCCGGGAGCCGGACGTCCTCGGCCTCGGCGATCCGGTAGGCCTGGACGATGGTGTCGAGCGCCTCCTGGCAGTTCTCGGCGTAGAGCTGGATCCAGCCGGCGTCTCGCTGCGAGAGGGAGTCGCTCTGGTCGCCCCAGACGTTCCAGGGCGGGGAGGCCGCCCGGTTCGCGATGGCCATCACGATGGGCAGCCGGCCTCCGGAGGCGAAGTGGAGCATCTCGGCCATGTAGAACAGCCCGTTCGAGGCGGTGGCGGTGAACGTCCGGGCGCCCGCAAGGCTGGCCCCGATGAGCGAGCTCATGGCGCTGTGCTCCGACTCGATGCGGAACAGCTTCGCGTCGAGTTCGCCGTCGGCGACGAACGCCGCCATGCGCTCGGAGATGGAGGACTGTGGCGTGATGGGATAGGCCGAGACCACCTGGGGCCGGCAGAGCATGGCGCCGTAGGCCGCGGCCTCGTTGCCGGTGAGGACCCGGGTTTCGGCCTCCTGCTCGGCGGGCAGGTCGGGCTCGACCGACGTCTCACCCGCCATCACTCTACCTCCATCGTGAAGGCGTCGGTCGGGCACACCTCGGCGCAGATGCCACACCCCTTGCAGAAGTCGTAGTCGACCACCACGTAGTCGTCGGACGTCTCGGCCTGGATGGCGACGTCCGGACAGAACTCGATGCAGAGCTCGCACATGATACACGCCTCCGCGTCCAGCTCCGGGCGCGAGAAGCGCCAGTTCCCGGTGCGCCTCGACTGCCGCTCGGTGGTGAACGGCATCTCCTCGAGCTGCTGGGCTGGGTACGGCATGCTAATCGTCGGGTAGGACCTCTACGATGTTCGATATGTACCCAACAAATTATGGGTCCTATCGGCACGGCGCCGGCGGCGACCGACAGGGCCGGGTCGACGGTCGCATGCCCCGTTTCGACCCGAAGGGGCCGGCACCGGGTACATGTATCCCCGCCGATATACGGGGTAACCTTTTTAAAATGATGAAAGATGTATTTGGACGAGTCATGTCTGGAGACCGAAGTTCCGGCCGCACCGGGACCGACAGACGGACCTTCCTGAAGGTCGTCGGCGCCTCGGGCGTCACCGGCCTGACGGGGTGCATCCAGGGCACCGACGAGACGCCGTCGCCTACCGAGACCGACGTTCCCGCCGGCGACCAGGGCGACGGCGGGATGGAGACGAGCACGACCGTCGGGACGCCCACCCAGGCGCCCATCGGGACGGTCACCTGGGGCGTCATCAACCCGATGACCGGCCCCTACAGCGGCCTCGCGCCGAGCCAGCGCAACGGTAACAAGCTCGCCATCCAGTACGTCAACGAGTCCGACGAGTTCGAGTTCGAGATCGACCCGGTCTACGAGGACACCGGGACCGACCCGGCCACGGGTCGCCGCAAGGCCCAGAAGGTCGTCGAGCAGGACGGCGCGCAGTACATCTTCGGCGCCATCTCGAGCTCCGTCGCGCTCGGGCTGAACGAGTTCGCCAAGCAGAACCAGGTCATCTACACGCCGGGGGCCGCCGCCGTCCCCATCACCGGCGCGAACTGCAACGCGTACGTCTTCCGCTTTGAGACCAACACGGCCCAGATCGCCGAGGCGTGCGCGAAGTGGACCGTCAACAACCTCGGAAACAAGGTCTGGTTCCACATCGCCGACTACGCCTACGGCAACTCGGTGCTCGCCGAGTGGCGCTCCCGCATGCAGGAAGTGGGCAACTTTGAGGAAGTCGGCGTGTCCCGATCGAAGCTCGGTGCGGGCAACTTCGGGTCGTACATCAGTCAGATCGCGAACTCCGACGCCGAGGTCGCCGTCCTCGGGATGACCGGCGGCGACCTCATCAACTTCTTCAAGCAGGCCGCGAACCAGGGGCTCAAGGAGCAGGTCAAGCTGATGGCCGCCACGGGGTCCTTCGCGGTCATCCGCGGCGCGGCGGGGAAGGCGGCGGCCGGGACCTGGAACGGCGTCCGGTACGTGCCGAAGATTCAGACCGGCGACAACCCGGCGTTCGTCCAGGCCTACCAGTCGGCCTACGACGGTCAGCCGGACAACTTCGCCCGGGTCGGCTACGACTCCATCCGGATGGTCGCCCGCGGCATCCAGGAGGCCGGGACGGCCGACCCCACGAAGGTCAAGGACGTCCTGGCCGGCCTCGAGATGCAGACCATCTTCGGGCAGAACCGGTTCCGCGAATGCGACCACCAGGCGATGAACCCCGTCTGGGTCGGCAAGAACGCGATGACCGGCGCCGGGAGCGTTCCGGGCGTCCAGCTCATCAACAAGGTCGAAGGCCAGAACGCCATCCCGCCCTGCGACGAAGTCAAGTGTAGCCTGTGACGCCGGGCATCGGACCGGGCCGGCCGGCGGGCCCGATCGACGCTGCGCCATCATTCGGAGCCTATTTGCTGGGCGGCCCGTAAGACGGAGGTACGTTAGGTAGTACCATGGTCGACGCCACCGTCGTTCTCGACCTGCTGCTCAACGGGCTGACCATCGGCATCGTCTACGTCCTCATCGCCGCCGGGCTGTCCATCATCTTCGGCGTGATGGACGTCATCAACTTCGCCCACGGCGAACTCTTCGCGCTCGGGGCCTACGCGGCGCTCGCGGCCGCGATGCCGCTGGGCCCGAACGGCTTCTGGATCGGGCTCGTCGTCGCGCCACTGGTCGTCGGCGTGGTCGGCATGGGCATCGAGCGGCTCACCCTCCGCCCGCTCTATGGCCGCAATCCGCTCTACCA
Organism: Halobacteriales archaeon; assembly: GCA_042219705.1. Taxonomy (GTDB): domain Archaea; phylum Halobacteriota; class Halobacteria; order Halobacteriales; family Hikarchaeaceae; genus JBDGPL01. The sequence goes on from JBDGPL010000030.1 coordinate 8,378, forward strand.
CATCCTGCTCACGTTCGGGCTCGTGCTGATCCTCGTCGACCTCATCGAACTCATCTGGGGTCGGCAGGCCCGCTACTTCCCGACGCCCGCCACGCTTGGCGGGACGCTCGACCTGTTGGGCTACAGCTATTCGAAGTTCAACTACTTCATGATCATCCTCGGGGGCGCGCTGGCCCTCGGCGCGTGGCTGCTCCTGAACCGGACCCGCTTCGGCCTCATCGTCCGGGCCGGGGCGCAGGACCGTCAGATGGTCCGCGACCTCGGGATCAACATCGACCGGTACTACACCCTGGTCTTCGGCTTCGGCGCCGCACTCGCCGGCGCCGCGGGCGTCATCCTCGGCGGGTACCGGACCGTCAGCCCGTCGATGGGCGCGGAGGTCATCATCCCGGCGTTCGTCATCGTCGTCATCGGCGGGCTCGGGAGCTTTCGCGGGGCCGTCGTCGGCGGCCTGCTCGTCGGAATCATCCAGAACTTCGCCCGGTCCTTCGCCCCCTTCCTCGAGGGGCTGGTGGTCTACCTGTTGATGATCGCCATCCTGCTGCTGCGACCCCAGGGGCTGTTCGGATCGGCCGGCGACGAGGGAGGGGACGGCGAGCTCCTCACCGGGAGCGGCGGCGTCCTGGGAAGCGAGCGACGCCGGTCCCTCGGCATCCTCGCGGTCGCCGGGCTCGCCGTCGTCCCCCTGGGGGCCGAGATCGGGCTCTACTCGGGGTACGCCGTCACGTTGATGATCGAGATCCTCATCTGGGCCCTGTTCGCGCTCAGCCTCGACTTCGTGATGGGCTACACCGGCCTCGTGTCGCTGGGCCACGCCATGTTCTACGGCGTCGGTGCCTACGCGGCCGTCGTGGTCCTCCTCGAGGTGAGCCAGTCGGCGTTCGTCGCCATCGGGGCCGCCGTCCTGCTCGCGGCGGCGCTCGCCTGGGTGGTCGGCTACCTCTCCATCCGGGTCTCGGGGGTCTACTTCGCGATGATCACCCTCGCGTTCGCCCAGTTCATCTACAACCTGGTCTTCAAGCTCGAGTGGGTCGGCGGCAGCGACGGCCTGTTCGGCGCCCACGCGGTGTACGGCTTCGCCGGCGTGAGCGTTGCCTTCGACGAGATCGCGGTCGGGGTCGAGCCGGTCCTCCTGACCGGGTCGCAGCTCTTCTACTACTTCCTCCTGGTCGTCGTGGTCGGTGCCTACCTCCTGGCCCGCCGGCTCATGCGGGCCCCGTTCGGCACGGTCCTGCAGTCCATCCGGGAGAACGAGGAGCGCGCCGAGTTCGTCGGCTACGACGTCACGGCACACAAGCGGCGGGCCTTCGTCATCAGCGGCGGGTTGGGTGGCCTCGCCGGGGGGCTCTTCGCGCTCCACAACGGCTACGCCGCCCCGGCCTTCCTCCACTGGCTCCGGTCGGGGGAGGTCATCGTCATGACCATGCTCGGCGGTATGGGGACGCTCTACGGACCGATGCTCGGCGCCGGCGTCTTCATCGGGTTCAAGGACGTGCTGTCCTCCTACGTCGACCAGTGGCGGATGATCCTCGGGATGGTGTTCGTCCTGTTCGTCATCTTCGTCCCCCGGGGGCTCATCTCGCTGCCCCAGACCGTCGCCGCGGCGCTCGGGACGCGACGCGGGCCGGGCGAGGGCGTCGAGCCGGACGCCTCCTCGGGCCACCCGGGGGGTGACGACTGATGGCCGCCGAGTCGGCCGCCGGCGCCGCCGCTGGGGACGACGTCGTGCTCGAGACCCGGGGGTTGACCAAGCGGTTCGGTGAGCTCGTCGCCGTCGACCAGGTCGACCTCGCCGTCCGCCGCGGCGAGTTCCGTAGCGTCATCGGCCCCAACGGCGCGGGCAAGACCACGCTGTTCAACCTCATCACCGGGCCGCTCCGGCCGTCGGAGGGCGCCGTGTTCTTCGACGGGCAGGACATCACCGGCCTGCCGGCCCACGAGCGCATCCGCCGGGGCATCGCCCGCTCGTTCCAGCTCTCGAATATCTTCGGCGGCCTCACCGTGCGGGAGAACGTCCGGCTGGCGGCCCAGTCCGGCGACTACGACCGGTTCTCGCCGCGGCAGGCCCTGTTCGACTCGCTGTCGGCCTTCCCCGGCGTCGAGGCCCGCACCGACCGCGTGCTCGAGCAGATCGGCCTCGCCGACCAGGCGGACGCCCACGCGGGCGCGCTGGCGTACGGCGATCAGCGCCGCCTCGAGATCGGGCTGGTGCTCGCGACGGACCCCGACCTCGTACTGCTCGACGAGCCGACGGCGGGGATGAGCGGCGAGGAGACCGAGCGGACCATCGACCTCATCCACGAGGTGCTCGCCGACAAGACACTCGTGCTCGTCGAGCACGACATCGACCTCGTCATGGAGGTCTCCGACGCCATCGCCGTCCTGCACCAGGGCAGCCTCATCGCCGACGGGACGCCCGAGGATATCTCCGCCGACGAGGAGGTCCAGCGGGCTTACCTGGGGGGACACGCATGAGCGAGGACGCCGTCGGCCCGGCCGTCGACGACCCCATCCTCGAGCTCGAGGACGTCCACGCCGCCTACGGCGAGACGGCGGTCCTCCGAGGAGTTTCGCTGGCGGTGGCCCCGGGAGAGGTCGTCGCCCTCATCGGCCGGAACGGGGCCGGCAAGACCACGACCCTCAACAGCGTCCTCGGGAAGGTCCGCATCACCGCCGGGAGCGTCCGGCTCAAGGGCGCGGACGTGACCGAGTGGCCCGCCAACGAAACGGTCAGCCGGGGCGTCGCGCTCGTCCCGGAGGACCGCCGGATCTTCCCGGATCTCACCGTCCGGGAGAACCTCCGCGTCGGCGGGCTCGGCGGGGCGGACGACGGCTTCGCCCGGGACGTCGACGCCGTCTTCGAGATGTTCGAGAACCTCCGGGTCAACGCCGACAGCCCCGGCTCGAACCTGAGCGGCGGCGAACAGCAGATGCTGGCCATCGGCCGGGCCCTCGTCGCGGGGGCGGACGTGCTCATGCTGGACGAGCCCACCGAGGGCCTCGCCCCCCTCATCGTCGAGCGGGTCGAGGAGCTCATCGACGAGCTCAACGACGAGGGGCTGACCATCCTGCTCGTCGAGCAGAACGCCGAGGTCGCGCTGAACGTCGCCGACCGCATCTACGTCATGGACCGCGGGCGCATCGTCTACCACGGCACCGCCGCGGAGCTCCGGGCCGACGACGAGGTGAAGAACCGGTACCTCGGCGTCAAGGTCTGAGCCGGGCCCCGGGCCCCCCGGTTGTTTAAATGCCGTCTATAGGCACCTGAACGCTTATGGACGAATCTGGCCAGTATCCGCCTAACGCACCGGGAACGGTGAGTTGATAGCATGGTCCAATGGGGCATGGTCATCGACGTCGACGCCTGCATCGGCTGTCAGACCTGCACGGTCTCGTGTAAGGTCAACAACAAGGTCGTCGACGAGGTCTTCCGCACCCGGGTCGTCGACTACGAGCGCGGCGACTACCCGTCGGTCAACCGGACGTTCCTGCCGGTCCACTGCAACCAGTGTGACAGCCCGAAGTGCGTGAGCGCGTGTCCCGCCGACGCCACCTGGAAGACCGAGGAGGGCGTCGTGACCATCGACCCCGAGGTCTGCACCGGCTGTCAGGCCTGCGTGGTCTCGTGTCCGTACGGCTCGCGGACCTACCTCGACCACGACTACGAGTTCGACGAGCGCGACCCCTTCGAGCAGCGGATGAAGGAGGAGAACCGGCTCGGCACCGTCACGAAGTGCGACTTCTGCTACGACAAGGTCAAGTCGGCCACGGAGAACGGCGCCGAGCTCGGGGAGGACCCCGAGGCCACCCCACACTGCGTGACGTCCTGCATCGCGAACGCCAAACACTTCGGCGACCTCGACGACCCCGAGAGCGAAGTCTCCCGGATGGTCGCCAACGAGGACGTCGTGCCGCTGCACCCCGAGCGGGGGACCGAGCCCAACGTCTACTACCGGAGGTAGCCACCGATGAGCGAGACCACCACCGAACCCGACGTCGACGCCGTGCAGGCCGAGCTCGAGGACGCCCTCGGCGATCGCGCCACGGTCATGACCGAGCTGGAGGACCGCTTCGTCTACTCAATCGAGAAGTGGTTCGACGCCTACCGCGAACCCGAGAGCGACGCCGAGGGACTGCCCGAGCTCGTGGTGCGGGTCAAGTCGGTCGATGACACCGAGACCGCCCGGCGCATCCTGTCGGCCGGCGGGTTCCGGACGGTGCTCAGAGACAGCCTCGAGGAGCCGAACCTCGAGGGCGACCGCGTCGCGCTCATCGACGAGACGGACGTATGGCACCTGCCCGCCGACGTCGACACCCAGGCCCGCTCGGTCGACCAGCCCGACCTCCGCATCGACCACCCCACCTCGACGGAGACGTTCATCCAGGACCGGTGTGAGGCCCACCACATCTGCAAGGGTTACTGCCCCATCAACCAGACCGTCTACGGCGACGTCGAGCCGTTCTCCGCGAAAGGCCGGGCCGTCATCTCCCGGGAACTGACCACCGACGCCGAGACCCCCATCGAGCACGGCAAGCGGGTCTCCGACATCCTCTTTTCGTGTGCGACCTGCGGGAACTGCTTCCGGCCGTGCACCGACGAGCTCACCGACATGTACGAGGGGCTCATCGAGGGCAAGCGGGCCATCATCGAGGACCGCGACGGGCACATCCCGACGACCATCCAGGACATGCTGGAGAACACCTTCCGCAAGGGCAACCCCAACGGGATGAACCCCCGTCAGCGGGCCGACTGGACGGACGACGTCGAGGTCGACGTCCCCGTCCTCGAGCCGGGCGACTCGGTCGAGGTCCTCCTGTGGGTCGGGTGTGACCCCAGCTACGACGACCGCAACCAGGCCATCGCGAAGTCGCTCGCGCGGGTCTTCGACGCGCTGGAACTCGACTGGGGCATCCTCGGCAACGACGAGCAGTGCGCCGGCAACCACCAGCGGGCCGTCGGCGAGGAGGGCCTGTTCGAGTACCTCGTCGAGGAGAACGCGGAGACGTTCGAGTCGGTCGAGTTCGACACCCTCGTCACGGCCGACCCCCACAGCTTCCACTCGTTCAAGCGGGAGTACGCCGAGTACGACGTCGACCTCGACCCGCTGCACTACACGCAGTTCCTCGTCGAGCACCTCGACCCCGACGACCTCCCCGCCGCCGAGGCCGAGCCGAAGACGGTCACCTACCACGACTCGTGCTTCCTCGGGACGCACAACGACGTCACCGCCGAGCCCCGGGCGCTGCTCGAGTGGCTCCCCGGCTACGAGTTCGTCGACATCGACTCGCGGGCCCTCTGCTGTGGCGGCGGGGGCGGCCGGATGTGGTACGAGGACCCGATGGTCGAGGAGCGGCCGGCCCAGCCGGTGGTCGAGCTCGCCATGGACCGCGAGGCCGACGTCCTCGCCGTGGCGTGTCCCTTCTGTGCGACCAACTTCGAGGAGGCCCGGCTGACCAACGACCTCGAGGACGCCTTCGAGGTCAAGGACATCTCCGAGCTCGTCGCCGAGGCCCTCGACGCGGCCGTGGCCTGACCGGGCCCGGCCGCCACCATCGACGGCGCACCCCGGGATTGCGGGCCGCGTCGGCGGGCGAAATGGTTTGAAGACCCCCACGATGCGACCCCAATGATAATGTAGAACGGCCGAGTCACGTCTCCGCATGGCGGCCTACAGCCAGATAGAGACGGCGCCACGGAACGAGCTCCGCCAGCTCCAGGGCCAGCGGCTGGCCCGGACGGTCCGGCGGGCGTACGAGAACGTCCCGTTCTACCGGGAGCGGTTCGAGGAGGCCGGGGTCGAACCGGACGACATCGAGTCCATCGACGACATCGACCGGCTCCCCTTCACGACGAAGGAGGACTTCCGTGACGAGTACCCGACCGGCCTGTTCGCCGAGGACATGGCGAACGTCAGACGCATCCACGCCTCCTCGGGCACGACGGGCAAGCCCAAAATCGTCGGCTACACCGACCACGACCTCGACGTCTGGAAGGAGGTCATGGCTCGGTCGCTCTACGCCGCAGGCGTCGAACCGGGCGACACGGTTCAGAACGCCTACGGGTACGGACTGTTCACCGGCGGGCTGGGCTTCCACGACGGCATCGAGGAGCTCGGGGGGACCGTCATCCCGACCGGGGGCGGCAACACCGCCCGGCAGATCAGCATGCTGCAGGACCTCGAGAGCGACGCGCTCGCGTGTACGCCGTCGTACTGCCTCTACCTGGCCGAGCAGGCCGAGGAGCGCGGGATCGACGTCCGGGAGCTGCCCGTCTCGTCGGTCATCATCGGGGCCGAGCCCTTCACCGACCCGATGCGCGACGAGATCGAGGCGGCCCTCGACGTGACGGCCATCGACGTCTACGGCCTCTCCGAGATCGTCGGGCCCGGCGTCTCCATCGAGTGCGCCGAGGTCCAGGAGGGGCTGCACGTCTGGGAGGACCACTTCTACCCCGAGGTCATCGACCCCGACACGGGCGAGAAGCTCCCGCCGGGCGAGGAGGGCGAGCTGGTCCTCACGACGCTCACCAAGGAGGCCATCCCGGCCATCCGCTACCGGACCGGCGACATCACCACCCTCTATGCGGAGCCCTGCGACTGCGGGCGGACGGCCCAGCGGATGGACAACATCGCCGGCCGGACCGACGACCTGCTCATCGTCCGCGGCGTCAACGTCTACCCGAGCCAGATCGAGGAGGCCATGGTCGACATCGAGGGCGTGGCGCCCCACTACCGCATCGACCTCCGCCGGGAGGACAGCCTGGACACCATCGAGCTCACGGTCGAACACCACGAGGGCTACGAGGGCTCCGACACGGCCCTCGAGGAGGCGATCGACCAGCGCCTGCAGGACACCCTCGACGTGAACGTCGACGAGCTCACCGTCGTCGGACCGGGGGTCATCGACCGGACCGAGGTCGGCAAGGTCAAGCGGGTCTTCGACCACCGCGACTAGGCGGCCGACCCGAGGGTTCCGGCGGCTCGGACCAGCCAGCGCCAACCCGGCTGGTTTTTTATAGCTGCCAGCCGGACCCCCGGGTGATAGCCATGGGCACCCTCGAGGAGTTACGACCCATCTTCGACCCCGACGCCGTCGCCGTCATCGGCGCCCGTCGGGCGAGCGGACCCGGGTCGTTCAACGTGGTGGAGAACCTGGACGAGTTCGGGTACGACGGGGACGTCTACCCGGTGAACCCGAAGGCGGACGAGGTCCTGGGCCGGACCGCGTACGACGACATTCGGGACGTCCCCGAGGGGGTCGAGCACGCCGTCGTGTTCCTGCCGCGCCACCTCGTCGCCGACGTGGTCAGAAGCTGCGGCGAGGCAGGCATCCCGGCGGTCACCATCGTGAGCCAGGGCTTCGCGGACGCCGGCGAGGAGGGCGCCGAGATGCAGGCCGAGGTGTCGGCCGCCGCCGACGAGTACGGCATCAACGTCGTCGGCCCGAACACGATGGGCGTGCACAACTTCGCGACCAACTTCACGACCGCCTTCGCCCCCATCGCCCAGCGGGACTTCGACCCCATCGGCGTCATCTCCCAGACGGGCCTGTTCTCGATGTCGTTTCCCGACATGCCGTACGCGACCTTCATCGACCTCGGGAACGCCGCGGGCCTCGACCACGTCGACGTCCTCGAGTACTACGCCGCTCACCCCGACATCGAGCAGGTGTTCATGCACATCGAGGGCCTGCAGTCCGGCCGCGGCCGGGAGCTCATCGAGGCCGCCCGCGAGGCCGTCGAGGGCGGCACGTCGGTGCTCGCCATCAAGACCGGCCGGACCGACCTGGGCCGGTCGAAGGCGGAGTCCCACACGGGGTCGCTCATCGGCGACGACAAGGTCTTCGACGGCGCCTTCGAGCAGGCCCGCGTCCACCGGGTCGCCGACTACACCGAGGCGCAGGTCACCAGCCGGGCCCTCCTGGACCTCCCCCCCATGGCCGGCACGGGCATCGGCATGATCACCCACCACGGAGCCGCCGCCATCATGGCCCTGGACGCCATCGAGGAGTTCGACATGACGCTCGCCGACATCGCCCCCGAGACGGCCGCGGCGGTCCAGGAACTGTCGCCGGACTGGCTCGAGATCGACAACCCGATCGACCTCGGCCCGGCCACGGTCGTCGACGCGCCGGCGGCCCACGAGGCCGCCATCGAGGCGGCGCTCGAGGACGACGCGGTCGACGGCCTGCTCGCGTCGCTACACATCGCCGACCCGAGCCCGTGGCCGCTCGGGGTCTGGGGCCACATCGAGGCGTTCGAGGAGCTCGCCCCGCAGTACGACAAGCCGGTCGTCGTCGTCCCGGTGGGCACCGAGCAGGGCGAGACGCGGGCCCGGCTGGCCGACGTGGAGAACGTGCTCGTCCTCGACGACATCCGCCAGGCGATGCGGGCGTTCCGGACCGCGTACCGCGAGACCGCCTTCGCGGCGGGGGGCTACCCATGACCGCCGACGCGCTCGAGGCGTACGCCGAACAGGGCCTCGAGTGGCTGAACGAGCACGAGGCCCGGACCGTCCTCCGGGAGTACGACATCCCGTGTTCGGCCGACGCGTTCCTCCCGTACGAGGCGGGCAAGGCCGGCGCGGACTACCTCGAGGATCTCGAGGCAGCCGACGACGCGCCCGGCTTCCCGCTCTACGCCAAAGTGGCCGCCCGGGACATCGCCTCCGTATCGGACGCCGGCGGCGTCGAGCGGGTCGGCTCGGCCGACGAGTTCGCCGCGGTCGCTGAACGCCTCCTCGACAACGTCGCCGACGCCCACCCGGACGCGGCGATTCAGGGCCTCCTCGCCACCGAGGACGTGGGTGCGGACCGGCGGGAGCTGTTCCTCGGCGCGGCCGACGACCCGCAGTTCGGCACCGTCCTCTCTCTCGGCGTCGGCGGCATCTACGTGGAGGTCTACCGCGACGTCGCCTTCCGGGTCCCCCCGGTCGAGGAGGCCGACGTCAGGAGCATGCTCGACACCCTCGAGGGCCGGGCCGTCCTCGGGTCGTTCCGGGGCATGGACCCCGTCGACGAGGACGCGCTGGTCGACGCCGTGCTGTCGTTCGCCCGGCTCCTCGAGGACCACCCCGAGATTACCGAGGCGGACGTGAACCCGCTGATGGTCGGTGCCGACGGCGTCGTCGCCGCGGACGCCCTCATCAGGCTCGGCTGAACCGCCCTCGGGCCCGGGTTTCTCGAAGCGTCGCGGGCCGACCGACGGTCAACGGTTCGCTGGAACTACAGCGCGATGTACTGCTCGAACAGCCGGTGGTCCGGTACGTCGAGGTCGAACAGCCGGGCCGCGTTCCCCCCGAGAATGAGGTTGAGCGTGTCCTGAGGGAGGTCGCGCTCCATCGCGAAGGACAGCAGGGTCCGCAGGCTCGCTCCCCAGTAGTCCGGCTGGTGGGCCGGCAGCCCCCGCGCTGATACCTGCTCCCAGTATGACTGGGGGTGCTCGTTCGGCTGGTGGTGCTGGACCATCGACGCCCCCCAGTCGGTCCCCCAGAGGAGCTGCTCGACGCCGATGTTGGGGTCGTTCATCGGCTTCTTCAGCAGCTCCGGCCAGTACAGCCCGATCTCGAGGTAGACCTCGTCGTGGGTCGCCGCCACCTCACAGCAGTCCTCCACGTACGTCTCCCGCCATCCCGC
>JBDGPL010000031.1:0-1954 GCA_042219705.1 Halobacteriales archaeon
CGAGCCCCTCGGTCGCTCGCCCTCCTCGCTCATGTCGCCGGCTTGCCCGCGACCAGGGTTAAGCCCTGCGAACCCCCAGGCCCGGGCGATGCGACTGTTCGTCAGCGTCGACCTACCCGACGCGCTGGCCGACGGCGTCGCCGCCGTCCAGGACGAGCTCCGGGACGCTTCGGGGCTGCGCTTTACCGATCCGACCCAGGCCCACCTCACGCTGAAGTTCCTCGGCGAGACCGACCCCGGTCGGCTAGCGGAGCTGGAGGCGGCGATGGCGGACGCCGTCGACGCGGCCGGCGTCGCGCCGTTCGAGGCGACCGTCGGCGGCCTCGGTGCGTTCCCCAGTGCGGACTACATCCGCGTCGTCTGGCTCGGGTTCGAACGGGGCGGCGAGGCGCTTCGCCGGCTCCACGAGGCCATCGAGGAGCGGACCGTCGCCCTCGGCTTCGAGCCCGAGGAGCACGACTTCACGCCGCACGTCACCGTCGCGCGGATGGAGCACGCCGGGGGCAAGGAGCTGGTCCAGCAGGTGCTCCGCGAGCAGTCGCCGACGGTGGGCTCCTGGACCGTCGAGGCGGTCCGGCTGACCGAGAGCGAGCTCGGGCCCGACGGGCCCGAGTACTCGACGGTGGAGCAGTTTCCGCTCGGCTGAGGTAGGTGCCGAACGGCTGGCTACAGCCCGTGGTCGGCGTGCAGCGCCTCGAAGTCGACGGTCCGGACCTCGCTCCGCCAGTCGGCCCCGGGACCGTCCTCGACGGAGACGACGCGGAACGCGTCGCCGCCGGAGCGGTCGAGGAGTCGGACCCGGGCCCGGTCGCCGAACTGCGCCCGGTTGAACCCCCGACGGGTGGCCCCGGCGTTCCGACAGCCCCGCTCGCCTGGCTCGCCGAGGCCCGGACCACAGAAGCCCAGGCCGTACTCGACGCGGTCGAAGCGCTCGGCCAGCGACTCGTGGACCGCGTCGGGAACGACGATGTGGGTCGGGTCGGCGACGAGCTCGGCGAGGTCCTCGGCCACCCGGCCGTCGACGACGCCGGGGTCTTCGAGGGTGACGAACAGCACCTCGTCCCGGTACCGACGACCGCGGGAGGTCCACCACACCGAGACGGCCTTGAGCTGGAGTTCACCGGGGCGGGCGGGGCGGAGCCGGCTCAAACAGCCGGCGAGGCCGGCAGCGACACCGGCCGACCCTCGGCGGAGAAGGTCGCGTCTAGCAGGCACCGGTGGTGCATCGGCGAGGTCTCCCAAGAACCCTCCCGAGACGACGGCGACCGTTTCACGTACGTGCTCGACCGGGTCGGCCAGATCCGCCCAGGCTGTCAGAAGGTCCGGACCGACCCCACCGCCGACCGGCCCGGAGCCGCCCTCTCCACGCCGCTATAGTCGGGGACCACCCCGGGCAGCTGCTGGACGGAGGACCCGTGGGGGGCAAAACACCGAATTCGACGGTTGAACGCGAACCGTTTTGGCCAGTACCCGCCTCGGGTGGGATAGATCGACGGCCCAACAGCGTCCACCGGCCGGTGCACGGATCGAATCGCATGCCCCTCGCCCAACTCCTCGAACAGTACGTCAGCCTCGGAATCCTCGTCCTCGCCGCGGGACTCAGTGCCCTCAGCTACCTCGGGTGGCGACGCGAGCGCGACCGACGTATGCGGATCGTCGCCGTCGGGTACGGCCTGTTCGCCGCCTACGGGCTCATCGTCCTGCTGGAATACCCCCTGCTCACCTACCTCCCGTACACGACGCTTGAGGTACTCGAACACGGGAGTGCGATCCTCATCCTCGGTGGGCTGCTCGCGTTCTTCGTCGCGCTCACACGGGACTGAGCAATGGATGATTCGGACCTCGAGTTGGCCTCCCGCCGGGCGCTCTACCAGCAGGTCGCCGACCACCCGGGCGTCCACTTCCGCGGGCTGCTGGACGAACTCGACTTCGCGCAGGGGACCCTCCAGTATCA
>JBDGPL010000031.1:1964-14231 GCA_042219705.1 Halobacteriales archaeon
GGAGGGGCTCATCGAGGTCTCCGACGACGGGAAGTACACCCGGTACTACCCGGCGGCCGAGTTCGACGCCACCGATCGAGCCGTGATGAACGCGCTCAGACGGGAGTACAGCCGCCGCATCCTCGCGCACCTCCTCGTCGACGGGCCGCTCTCGACGACCACGCTGAGCGACCGCCTCGGGAAGGCCCAGTCGACCGTCTCCTGGCATCTCTCGAAACTCGCTGACGCCGGGCTCGTCACGAAAGAGCGTGACGGTCGGCGCGTCGTCTACGCCGTGAGCGATGCCCGCCGGGTCAATTCCCTCTACGCGACCTACCGGCGGTCGTTCACCGACAAGGTCGTCGACCGCCTGCTCGGCCTCTGGGACGGTTACTGAGTCGACGGCCCGACCGGCGTCACCCCGGACAGGACGAGCAGGCGCAGGAGGAGGACGTAGACGAGAAACGCTACCGAGGGGCCCAAGACGGAACGGACGAGCCCCACCACGTCGGTGCCGACCGCGGCCGCGTGAACCGTCCCGAAGGCGAACCCAGCGTAGGCGAACGCGTGGACGACGCGGGGCCCCCACGGCCGCTGAAAGCGCTTCGCGTCGGTGAAGCCCAGGACCGCGACGACGAGCATGAGCAGCGCCCCCGCGCCAACGGCGATCCCGCCGAGGAAGTAGGGCAGGGAGTACGCCGGGGCCGGTACCTGCCCGCTGCCGACGAACCACGCATCCAGCACGCCCAGCCCCGCGTGGAGCAGGGTGACGATCATCGCGAACACCGACACCTCGACGTGGACGCGCCGGGCGGCTTCGTGGAGGACGCCGAACGACGCCGTGTTGTAGAGGATCCCCGTCAGAACCGCCAGATACAAGGCCGGATACGCGACGAGGGCGGCACCGCGGTCGAGGTACCAGACGATTGCCGACATCACGAGGCCCCCGTCGTGGCCACGACGTCGGGACACCCGTCCCCGTCCTGAAAGCCGTTCCTCGTCTCGGGTCGCGTCGGGCACCGGTCCGTGGAATCGTCGATGCCGTCGCCGTCGTAATCGGCCGGGGCCTGCCTGGTCGAGACGGTGTGGTCGAGGAGGTCGTTCCGCTGCTCCTGAGTCGCCTGCGCGACGCGGACGGTGCCGAGCTGGCCGAGCACCGACACGGCCGCCACCAGGACGACGATCGCGACGACCGTGATCCGCTGTTTATGCGTCCAGGACATGGTTCTCGAACCCGCTGGTCTGGTGAAAGACGCCGTCGTGAACGACGAGCGCCTCCAGGCCATCCCAGTCTTCGGCGAGCGGCTGTGTCTCGACGAGTGGGAGTGCGGCCAGGGTCGTCGCCAGGGCGTCGGCTTCCATGCAGTCCCGGCGGGCGACGACGGTGACGGACTCGTGGCGCGAGCCGAGTGACGTGGTCGTCGGGTCGTAGACGTGGTCAGTGCCGTCGCGTTCCCGGCGGTACCCGCCGGACGTCGCCACGTGCCAGTCCGTGTCGAGGATCTTCAGCGGCACGTCGTCGCCGTAGGGGCTTTCGATGGCGACCGGCCCCGTCGGCGATGACAGGTCGCCCCCACCGCCGACGAACCCGCGTCGGGCGGCGCCATCGAGCGCCTGGGCGGTCCGATCGACGACGTAGCCCTTGGCGAGGCCGTTGAGGTCGAGCGCGACGTCGGCGGTGACTCGATGGCCGATGACGGCGACCGTTCCCGCGTCGAAGCGGTCCGGGGGCGAGCGCCGCTCTCCCCGGAGGAACGCCTTGAGGGCCTGTTCGAGGCGGCCCTGGTGGATGTCGAACACGCCACCCGTCCGGTCGCCGTATTCCAGACCACGCTGGACGATTCGAGCGACGTGTCGGTTCGTGACCGCACCGTCGCGGTTGAGCCGGCTGACCGCGCTCGTCGGATCGAAGGCGTCGAGCTGGGCTTCGAGTGACTCGGCAGTGCGCCGGGCGGCCGCCGCCGCGGCCCCCGCTCGGACGCCCGTCGCCCTGATGGTGAACGTCGTATCGCAGCAGCGGAACTCGCGGTGGGCGTCGCCAACCCGTTCGTAGATCGATGCCAGCGTCCCCATTCCGCGTCAGTCGTCCTCCTCTTGGTCGGCTTCGTCGGCCTCCTCGCGTTCCTCGGAGTCGGCTGGCGCCGACTCGTGTTCCGCCTCGTCGCGTTCCTCGTGTTCCTCCTCGTACGCCTCGTGTTCCCCGTCGTACCCGGACCGGGTCTGGACGGCCGGCGAGAAGTTCGGGTTGGGAGTCGGCCCGTCAGAGGCGACCTGCGGCGACGGGTCCGAGGCGGCCGGTCCCGCCGGATCTGCCGGGCCACTCGGTTGGGTGAGACCGCCAATCGGGGCCGCGAGGGCACCGGCCACGATCGCGGTGAGGAGCGCCCCCGCGAGGGTGAAGGCGACGAGGGTGTTCTCGGGCACAGGGATCCGCATGATTAGGGAGTCCCGGTTCCCGGCGGGCGTTCACTCACGGGCGAGCCATCGGTCATCGTCATGGCATGAAGACGCTGGAGACGGCGTTAGAAAGCCGTTCGCGTCCATGTATCGAATCGTCGTACAGTCATCGAAGGATCCGGTTCGATGCGATCGCCGTCCCGATCCGTTGCGTTACGCCCGGACGCGGACCGCCGATTCCGGGATAGGTCCGCCGCGGGGCGGTTCACCCACTGGAGAGCGACGGATCGAAACGCGGCCTTCGGTTCGCTCGACGACGGGGGGCAACCACCCGCCATCCGTCGGTTTAGCCCGCCGCGTTCCGGCAGTCCCGGTACACACCTCCGCCGTGGGCCCGCGTGCGTCGGCGCGGTCCGCCCACGCCTGCGTTCCTCCTCGCGTCGGTCCGATGCGACAGCCGATTGGCTCGCCCCCTGCCGGTCCAGGCCGCCCCCTGCTTCCGGACCCGCGGCGAGTCCGGTGCCCGGGCCGGTGGATGGACAGGAATTTAAGCGCGCCAGCGGTATGAGCCACCCACCATGGGCAAGAAGTCGAAGGCCAAGAAGAAGCGGCTGGCCAAGCTCGAGCGCCAGAACAGCCGCGTCCCGGCCTGGGTCATCCTCAAGACCGACCGGGACGTCATGCGCAACCCCAAGCGACGCCACTGGCGGCGTAGCGACACCGACGAGTAAGCGATGAGCGCCAGCGACTTCGAGGAGCGCGTCATCACCGTCCCGCTCCGGGACGCCCACGCCCAGGCCACCCACGAACGGGCCGACAAGGCCATGGCCATCGTCCGGGAGCACCTGGCCCGGCACTTCTCCGTCGACGAGGACGACGTCCGGCTCGACCCCTCCATCAACGAGGCGGTCTGGGCCCGCGGCCGGTCGTCGCCGCCGCGCAAGCTTCGGGTGCGCGCCGCCCGCTTCGAGGAAGCCGGCGAGCGCGTGGTCGAGGCCGAGACTGCGGCGTAACGTGCTCCGCGCGGCCATCTTCGGCTCCCCCCACGTCGGCGTCTTCGTCGCCGCCACGGACGAGGCGGCGTTCGTCCGGCCCGACCTCGACGATGACCTGGCCGCGGCCATCGCCGACGAGCTCGAGGTCGGCCTCGTCGAGACGACCGTCGGCGAGGCCGTGACGGTGGGGGCCCTGGTGGCCGGCAACGCCAACGGCCTCGTCGTCTCCGGCCGCGCGACCGACGCCGAGCGCGACCGGCTGGCTGCGGCGACCGGCGGCACGGTGGTCGAGCTGCCGGGGCGCATCAACGCCGCCGGGAACGTCGTCCTGGCCAACGACCACGGCGCCTACGTGCACCCCGAGCTGGGCGAGGCGGCCCTCTCGGCGGTCGAGGAGGCGCTGTCCGTGCCCGTCCGGCGGGGGAGCCTCGGCGGCGTGCGGACCGTTGGGACCGCCGCCGTCGCCACCAACCGGGGCGTGCTCTGTCACCCGAAGACGACCGACGCCGAGCTCGACGCCCTGGAGGCGCTGCTCGACGTCCCGGCGGACATCGGCTCCATCAACTACGGCGGGCCGCTCGTCGGGGCCGGGCTCGTCGCCACCGCCGGCGGGTACGTCGCCGGCGAGGAGACCACCGGCCCGGAGCTCGGCCGCATCGAGGACGCGCTCGGGTTCGTGGAGTAGCCCGGCAGCGCCAGCCCACAACGGTTAGGAAGACTCTTCCGGCTCGCCATCCACCTCGTTCCCATGAGCACGTTCACGGTCCGGGGGCGATACCAGTCCCGGGACGGCTGGTCGCCCTTCGAGTCGGCCGTCGAAGCGCCCAACGAGGACGTCGCCCGGGAGCGAACCTACGCCAATCTCGGGAGCCGCCACGGCCTCGCCCGCCGGCAGATCGAACTCGAGGAGGTCGAGGCGACATGAGCGCCGGCGGCGACCAGGCGCGGCTGCAGCAGATGGCCGCCCAGAAGGAGGAGCTCGACCAGGTCATCGAGGTGCTGCAGGCCCAGGTCGAGCGGATGCGGGCCGAGCAGCGGGAGATCGAGGAGGCCATCGAGGCCATCGAGTCCCTCGACAGCGGCGACGAAGTGCAGGTCCCGCTCGGCGGCGGGGCGTACGTCCGGGCCGCCATCGAGGACCTCGACGAGATCATCGTCGAACTGGGCGCCGGCTATGCCGCCGAGCGCGAGGAGAGCGAGGCCATCGCCGTCCTCGAGGGGAAGGTCGACCGCCTCGACGAGCAGATCGACGAGGCCCAGGAGGCCATCACGGATCTGGAGGCCCAGGGCGAGGAGCTCTCCGCCCAGGCCCAGCAGGAGTACGCCGAACTCGCGGCCCGCCAGCAGCAGGGCGGCGGCGGGCTCGACCTCGGCGGGAACGGGTAGGCGATGTTCGACGGGCTCCGGGAGACGCTCGGACGGTTCCGGGCGGACGTCGAGGAGGAGATCGAGGAGCCCGACGAGGAGGCGGCTGAGGTCGAGCCCGGAGCGGACGACACGGCCGACGCCGAGGAGGCGACAGAGGGACGCGAGACCGGCGGGTTCGCCCGCCGGGCGAAGTCGCTGGCCCGCGGCCGGTCGGTCATCGACGAGTCCGACCTCGAGGGGCCGCTCCAGGACCTGGAGTTCGCGCTGCTCTCGAACGACGTCGAGCTCGAGGTCGCCGAGGCCATCCTCGACCGCGTCCGGGAGAACCTCGTGGGAGAGACCCGGTCGCTGACGACCAGGACCGGCAGCGTGGTCGAGGCCGCGCTCCGGGACGCGCTCCTGTCGGTCGTCGACGTCGGGGACCTCGACTTCGACGAGCGGCTGCAGGCCGCCGAGAAGCCCGTGGTCGTCATCTTCACCGGCGTCAACGGCGTCGGCAAGACCACGACCATCGCGAAGGTGGCCCGGTACCTCGAGGAGCGGGGCTACTCGACCGTGCTGGCCAACGGCGACACCTACCGGGCGGGCGCGAACGAGCAGCTCCGCGAGCACGCCGAGAACCTCGGCGTGAAACTCATCAGCCACGAGCAGGGCGGCGACCCGGCGGCGGTCATCTACGACGCCGTCGAGTACGCCGAGGCCAACGACGTCGACGTCGTCCTCGGCGACACCGCGGGGCGCCTGCACACGTCGAGCGACCTGATGGCGCAACTGGAGAAGATCGACCGCGTCGTCGACCCCGACATGACGCTGTTCGTCGACGAGGCCGTCGCGGGCCAGGACGCCGTCCAGCGCGCCCGACAGTTCCACGAGGCCGCCGCCATCGACGGCGCCATCCTCACGAAGGCCGACGCCGACACCGCGGGCGGCGCCGCCATCTCCATCGCCCACGTGACCGGCCGGCCCATCCTCTTCCTCGGGACCGGCCAGGGCTACGACGACCTGGAGCCGTTCGACCCCGAGGCGCTCGTCGACCGGCTCCTCGGCGAGGGGTAGCCCGTGGCCGGCTCCGGCGCGGTCGACGGGTCCGACGGCGGGCGGACCTACGACCACCTGGCCGAGCTCGCCGTGGCGGTCGACGGGTGGTCGCTCGAGCCCCACGAACGCGAGACCAAGGGCGGCTCGACCCGGCGGACGACCGTCGTCGCCCTCGAAGGCGACGGCCACGTCGGCCGGGGCGAGGACGTCACCTACGACGCCGAGCTCCACGACGCGCTTGCGGCCGAGCCGCCCGACCTGGGCCTGGCGGGCGAGACCACGATCGACGAGGCGTCGGCGGCCCTCGACGACGTCGACCTGTTCCCGGCCGGCGCGCCCGAACGCGAGGCGTTCCGGGACTACCGCCGGTGGGCCGCAGAGAGCGCCCTGCTCGACCTCGCCCTGAAACAGGCCGGGACCGACCTGGCGGGCGCGCTAGACCGCACGCCCGAGCCGGTCCGGTTCGTGGTCAGCAGCGGCCTCGGCGACCCGCCGTCCGCCGAACCGGTCACCCGGTGGCTCGAGGTCGACCCCGACCTCGAGTTCAAGGTCGACGTCACCCGACCATTGCCCGAAAGCGTCCTCGAGGACCTCGTCGGGACCGGCGCGGTCCGCGGCATCGACCTGAAGGGCCGGTACGCGGGCGAGGTCGATCTCGACGACGGGGAGACGCCAGCCTGGATCGGCGAGCCCGACCCGGACCCGGGGGTCTACCGCGAACTGTTCGACGCCTTCCCCGACGCCGTCTTCGAGGACCCCGCGGTCACGGCGGCGACGCGGCCGGTCCTCGAGGCCGAGGCCGAGCGGCTCGCCTGGGACGCGCCGATTCACTCGGTCGACGACTTCGCGGCCCAGCCCATCGACGTCGGCCGATGCAACGTCAAGCCGTCGCGGTTCGGCACGCTCGAGCGGCTGTTCGACTTCCTCGACGACGCCACCGAACGGGGCCTCGGACTCTATGGCGGCGGCCAGTACGAGCTGTCGGTGGGCCGGGGGCAGCTCCACGCCCTGGCGAGCGTCTGCTACCCCGACGGCCCGAACGACGTGGCGCCGCGGGGGTACAACGACCCCGAGCCCCGGACGGGCTTGCCGGCCAGCCCGCTTGGCGTCCCCGAGCGCGAGCCGGGGTTCGGCTGGCCCGCCCCGGGATGAAAGGCTTTACCGCGGCGACCCCGTACCCGGGGTGACGATGGTGCTCGACGACCTGGGGAGCTCCCTTCGGGGGGCGCTGAACTCGCTGCGCGGCAAGTCGCGCATCGACAAGGAGGACGTCGACGAGGTCGTCAAGGAGATCCAGCGCTCCCTGCTGAGCGCCGACGTCGAGGTCTCGCTGGTCCAGGCGCTCTCCGATTCCATCCGCTCGCGGGCGCTCGAGGAGGAGCCCCCGCCTGGCACCTCCGCCCGGGACCACGTGCTCCGCATCGTCTACGAGGAGCTGGTCGACCTCGTGGGCGAGAGCACGGAGCTGCCGCTCGCCCCCCAGACCGTCCTGCTCGTGGGGCTACAGGGCTCGGGGAAGACGACCACCGCCGCCAAGATCGGGTGGTGGTTCGAGACCAAGGGCCTGCGCTCCGCCGTCATCCAGACCGATACCTTCCGACCCGGCGCTTACGAGCAGGCCGAGCAGATGGCCGGCAAGGCCGAGGTCGAGTTCTACGGCGAGCCCGACAGCGACGACCCCGTCGGCCTCGCGCGCGAGGGGCTCGAGGCCACTGCGGACGCCGACGTCCGGGTCGTCGACACCGCCGGTCGGCACGCCCTCGAGGACGACCTCATCGACGAGATCGAGGACATCGAGGCTGCGGTCGACCCCGACGTCACGCTGCTGGTGCTCGACGCCGCCATCGGCCAGGGCGCCAAGGAACAGGCCCGCCGCTTCGACGACGCGGTCGGCATCGACGGCGTCGTCATCACGAAGCTCGACGGCACGGCGAAGGGCGGGGGCGCGCTGACCGCGGTCGACGAGACCGACGCCACCATCGCCTTCCTCGGCACCGGCGAGACCGTCCAGGACATCGAGCGCTTCGAGCCCTCGGGGTTCATCTCGCGGCTCCTCGGCATGGGCGACCTCGAGCAGCTCGCCGAGCGGGTCGAGCGGGCGATGCGGGAGACCCAGGAGGCCGAGGAGGACTGGGACCCCGAGGACATGCTCACCGGGGAGTTCACGCTCGTCGACATGCGCAAGCAGCTCCAGGCCATGAGCCGGATGGGCCCGCTCGAGCAGGTCATGGACATGATCCCTGGCCTCGGCGGCGGGATGATGGACCAGCTGCCCGACGACGCCATGGACGTCACCAAGGAGCGCATGGTGACGTTCGACGTCGTCATGGACTCGATGACCGACGAGGAGCTCGCGAACCCCCGGCGCATCGGCGCCTCGCGCATCGAGCGCATCGCCCGGGGCGCCGGCGTGTCCGAGGATGCCGTCCGGGAGCTCCTCGAGCAGCACCAGGCGATGCGCCAGGCCATCAAGCAGCTGCAGGGCGTCGGCCAGGGGGACATGCAGCGGATGATGAAGCGGATGCAGCAGGGCGGCGGTGGAGACATGGGCGGCATGGGCCCGTTCGGGTAGGCCGAGACCGCGACATCGAGGCCGAGACGGCAGCCAACGGACCACAGCGTTATCCCGGTCGCCCGCCAATCCAGCCGGATGGCAGACACCAAGGAAGGCCGGGAGAACCAGGCCCGAGCCGAGGAGCGTCGGCAGCGACAACGCCGGCTCGAGGAGGCGCTCGAACGGGCCGACGAGGCCGAGCCACCGGCCGATGAACCGGAACTGACCGTCGCCGACCTCGACGACGCGCTGGAAGGGCACGACTTCCCAGCGACGACGGCCGAACTGATCGAGGCCTACGGAGACTACGTCGTCGACACGGATCAGGGATGGCGGGTGGTGAGCGACGTCCTGGCCGGAATGGACGAACGAACGTTCGAGACGGCCGACGAGGTCCGACGGCAGCTCCTCGACTGAGCCGGCGGCTGAGGCAGGCTTCGGCGCGAGCGTCACCCACGGCCGGTACGCTCGGCGCGAGATGGGCGCTCCCGCAGGCAGTCGGGGCTGGGCGCGGCCAAAGGAATCACGGGGCGCTTCCCATGGAGCCGTGAACCCGTTCCCACCCAGACGACCCCGCCGAAGACTCGGCTTTTAGTCACGGCCCGCCGACGCCGGCCCATGAGCATCGGCGCGGTCGCCCGGAGCGCCTATCGGCAGGCGCTGCCCCCGCTGGCGGTCAGCGCGGCGGGCGGGCTGGTGGCCGGCCTGGTCCTCGGCGGGATGCGCGCCGAGCTCCGGGCCGTCCCCGGGCTGCTGGTGCTGGTGCCCGCGCTGCTCGCGATCCGTGGGAACGTCTACGGGTCGTTGGGGGCCCGGCTCTCTTCCGGCCTCCACCAGGGGCTCGTCGAGCCCCGGCTATCGGTGCCGGACGAACGGGTTCGCGCCGCCATCGCCGCCGCCATCGCCAACGGCCTCCTGGCGAGCAGCTTCGCCGCGGTCGCCGCCTGGGTCGTCCTCGGGATGCTCGCCCGCCCCGTGGCCCCCGTCGGGACCCTGGTCACCGTCGCGCTGCTCGCCGGCGTCCTCTCGGGGAGCGTCCTCGTCGTGGCGGTCGTCGGGGTGACCTTCCTGGGCTACCGCCGAGGGCTCGACCCCGACACGCTGGTCGGCCCCGTCGTGACGACGACCGGCGACGTCTTCGGGGTCGCCTTCCTGCTCCTCGCCGTCCGGGTCGTCGTGGGGGGCGGCTAGATGGCCTGGACCGTCCGCGGTATCACCCGGGCGATGCTCCCGGTCCTGCTCGCGCTGACCCTCGTCGAGGTCGGCAGCGGGCTGGTGCTCGGCTCTTTCGAAGCGACGCTGCTGGCCTACCCGTCGCTGCTCGTGCTCGTCCCGGTGACCATCGGCTCGGCGGGCAACCTCGGCAGCGTCCTGGCGGCCCGGCTCTCGACGGCGTTCCACCTCGGTCTGCTCGACTTCGCCCCGGCCGACGACCGGCTCGCGGGGAACGCCCTGGCCGTCGTCGGCCTCGCCGCCACGCTCTTTCCGGTCATCGGCGCCGGTGCGTGGGGCCTGGCGGCCCTCACCGTCGGGTCGCAGCTCGGCCTCGCGACGGTGGTCGTCGTCGCGACCACGAGCGGACTGGCCCTCGCGGCGGTCGCCATCGCCGTCGCGCTGGGGGCCACCTACGCCGCCTACCGCCTCGGGCTCGACCCCGACGACATCGTCGTGCCGGTCGTCACCAACGTCTGCGACGTGCTCGGCGTGGTGGTGCTGTTCGTGGTGGTCGCGCTCCTGGTGTAGGCGCCCGCCGGCGCTCAGTGCGCGACGAGTCCCGATTTCCGGGGGACCAAAGTTTATCAGGCGGCTGCCGACTCACTACGGGGATGGCGGCGCGCGTGAACGCCGGCGGGTTGGTCATCGCCGGCGTCGGCTTCTTCCTCACCCGCTTTACGGTCACGCTCGCCATCTACGAGGACCCAGTCCGGTTCCTGCTGGCCGGCGTCGTCCCGCTCGTGCTGGGGTTGGGACTGGCCGCTTTCGGGGTGGCGCTGGCCGTCGCCGACGTCGACGCCGCGCTGGTCCGGTCCACGGCCGTGTGGTGTGTCATCGGCGCCGTCACGATGTTCGTGCTCGTCGTGTTGACGCTCCTGGGTTCGTCGGCGGGCGGGATGCCGCTTCGCTCCGCCGTCCGAACCCAACCGTACCTCTCGAACTTCCTCATCGGCGGCAGCGTGGGGGGCACGCTCACGGGACTGTATGCCGCGCGCAACCGCCGGCAGCGGCGGGAGCTCCGTCACCAGGCGAACCGGCTCGAGGTGCTGAACCGGCTGCTCCGCCACGAGGTGCTCAACGCGTTGACCGTCATTCGGGGCTACGCGTCGCTGGACGGCGACCGGAACGGCGAGGCCCGCTCGGTCATCGAGGACCGGACGGCCGACATCCAGCGGACCATCGAGGAGGTCGGGTACCTGTCGCGGAACACCCGGTTGAGCCAGCAGTCGCTCGTCCCGGTCGACGTCGAGGCGTGTCTCGAGGCGAGCCTCGCCGACGTCCGCGAGGCGTATCCGGACGCCACCGTCACCCTCGGGGGGCAGGCCGAGGGGGTGGACGTGCTCGCCGGGGATCGCCTGGAGCTGGCCCTGACCCACCTCATCGAGAACGCCATCGTCCATTCGACCCCCGACGACGCCGCCGTGACCGTTTCGGTGGAGCCGGCGGGCCCCGACGTCCGAATCAGCGTCCGTGACGAAGGGCCGGGGCTGCCGGAACCCCAACGTCGACTCCTCGAGTCCGGCGACATCGACCGGTACGACGATCCGGAAACGGGCTTCGGGCTCAACATCGTCAGGCTCCTCGTCGAGAGCTACCGCGGCTCCATCGAGACGGCGGTCGACGACGCGGGCACGACCGTGACCGTGGTGCTCCCGCGTGCAGACCCGACCGTGCCGGGGTTGCCGGCGGCGCGTTCGGAGCTTTCCGACATCCGGCCAGCGGTGCCGTTCCTGGCCGTCACGCTCGGGGCCGCGGTGGTCGCGGGCGTGAGTTACGGCGTCGTCTCCGAGCTGCTCGGGGGGTCCATCGCCGGCATCGGCGTCTTCTACGGGACGGCCGACCCGCTGGTCGGCTGGCTCACCCACGAGTTCCACAGCGTGGTCTTCGGGTTCGTGTTCCTCGGCCTCCTGTCGTTCGTCCCGCCGGCGCTCCGGAACCGGCCCTCCGTCCACGCCGCCATCGGGATCGGTTGGGCGCTGGTTCTCTGGGTCGTCGCCGCGGGCCTCATCGCTCCGCTCTGGCTCCAGCTGCTCGGCCGGCCGGCCGCGATCCCGAACATCACCCGGCGGCTGCTCCTCAGCCACCTCGCCTGGGGCCTCACCCTCGGCCTGCTCACGGCGTGGGGGTACGAGCACGTGGCACCCCGACTGGCCCGAAGCCACCCGAGGCAGGTGTCGGGCAGCCGGAACTAGGCGTCGCCCGTGGTCCGCGGGGCCAGCCGGTCGATGAAGGCCTCGACCGACGGCGCCTCGACGCGCACCCGCACGTGGAGATCGCCGAGCTCGTCCGGCGCGCCGACCGCGAAGTTGACCACGCCCTCGTAGGCGGCCTGTTTCTTCAGGTCAAACGCGAAGGCATCGCCCTCGACGTTCTCTTGGAAGACGTCCCGGGCCGTGTCCACGATGGCCTGCTCGCGCAGCCGCTCGGCGAAGTGGGTCATGGCGTGGCCCCGGCCGACGAGCTCACCCGGGCGCTCCTCGACGTCGGCCTCGGGAAACAGCGCGGAGATAGCCTGCTCGACCCGCTCGGGCACCTCGGTCGGGTACAGCGGGGCCGTGATCTCGACGTCGACGCGGTAGGGCTCGTCCCCCTCCGGCCGGCCCGGGGCGGCCGACTCGTGGTCGGTCATCCCTCGAGCAGCTCCCGCACGCGCTCGCGAAACGCGGCCAGCGAGCCGTCGTTCTCGACGACCACGTCCGCCCGGTCCATCGCCTCGCCCAT
>JBDGPL010000031.1:14241-16941 GCA_042219705.1 Halobacteriales archaeon
AACTTCGGTGGCGTGCAACGGCGTCGTGATCTGGACGTCGATGCGGTGGATCATCCGAGGAACTCGCGGACGCGTCGGCGGAACGCTTCGAGCGAGTCGGCGTTCTCGATCACGACGTCGGCCCGATCCATCGCCTCGCCCATGCCGAAGCCCAGCTCGCGCTCGTCGCGCTCCTCGAGGCTCTCTCCGCCCTCCTCGGCGGGCGTGTCCCGTCCCCGGTCGGTCAGTCGCTCGGCACGGGATTCGAAGGGGGCCTCGATGCTGACCAGGGTGAAGTCGTCGCCGAAGGCGGCCGCAAAGCGCTCGACCTCGACGGCCGAACGGATGCCGTCGACCAGTACGGTATCGTGGTCCTCGAGCGCCTCGCGGATGCGCGGCAGCGTCCGCTCGGCGATGGCCGCCGGACCGTCCTCCTCCCTGAGCGCCGTCGCGACCTCGCCGTGGTGGCTGGCCGGGTCGAGCCCGCGCTCCCGGCAGGCCTCCCGGATGACGTCCCCCATCGTGACGACCGGCACGCCGGCCTCGCGGGCGACGGCCGCCGCCTCGCTCTTGCCGCTGCCGGGCAGCCCGACGACGCCGATGACCTGCATCGCCCCCGGATACACGCGAGCCGAGGTTAAGGACTGTGAAGCGTCCCGGCGGCCGCTTGTCCTCGAATCCGACCGCGTCGGGGAGTCCCGTCCATTGGGACCGGTTCCGTTCGATATTGGGGAGCGGCCCGACGCCCACCCGCACCGCTTTTGGCGGCACCCGCCGAAGCGCTGGCCAGGGCACGTAGCTCAGTCCGGACAGAGCGCCGGACTTCTAGCCCGGACACGTCCGTGTCGGGGGAAGTCATCCGGTGGTCGTGGGTTCGAATCCCATCGTGCCCGTGGGACCGCCGGGCCACGGCTGTCGGTCGACCTGATGAGCGGCCCACGTCCGGGCGAGCCGGATCCCGCGGAAACTCATGAATTAAGTCGCCGGTCCGTGACCCCATCTCCGTGCCACTCGACGAGTTCCTCGAGTACCTCAAGCGTCGGGCCGGGCCCGCCCTCCGGGTCGTGATGTGGTACGCCGGCGACGATTTCGGCGAGCTGTACGTCCGGTCGGACCTCCCCCGGGACGTCATCGCCACCCGGTCCCGACACCTCGCCGAGACGCTGACGGCCGCGAGTGACGGGTCCGCCGAGTCCCCGCTGGACGAGCTCGGTGAGGAGGCGGCCATGGTCCAGGTCCGAACCGAGGTCGTCATCATCCGGTTCCCCCTCGACGGCGACCGGGGGATCATGGCGAGCCTCGACGCGTCGGTCGCCAAGGACCTCCACGAGTTCGTCGTCACCTGCTCGGAGAAGCTCGGGGACGAACCGGTCGAATTCCGGCGGAGCGCGGCCGCCTGAGTCGGGACGACGAGGGTCGCGTCGGTCGGCGAGCCGCGAAGACCGCCCAGAGACGGCCACGCGCCTCGGCGACGTCCACGGGGGACGAGCTCGATCGGTACGGGAGAGCCCGGTTCCCCGGAGCCGGACCGAACAGCGGCCGCGGCGGGGCGGGTAGGTCCGAGGACGGGCACAGAAACGGCGTCGGGGAGCAGCTGGGCGGGCGTCGAGCGTGGGGGCGTTCGCCCACGAACGACGGACGGGCGGCGGCGACGAAATGAGCGGCGCTACAGCATCGCGGCGACGTCCTCGAAGGCGGTGCGACAGAACGGACAGCGGTAGGTGGTGTTGAACTCCCCGCCGGCGGCCACCGTTTGTGTGTCCAACTCGTGCATCGCGACCTCGCGGGAACAGTCCGGACACACCAGTTTCGGCATGGACGCCCGTTGCGGTCGAACCACCATAAAACGTGAGTGTATGTGACGTATCACGTAGCCGCCGGCCATCGGGGCGGCCGTTCGGGCCCTACGCGGCCTCGAACCCGTCCTCGAAGACGAAGGTCCCGTCGCGCTGGACGACCTCCCCGTCGACCTCGATGCGGGAGTCCTCGCTCATGTCGACGATCATGTCGACGTGCTGGGCCGACTCGTTGGCCTCGTTGTCCTCGCCCACCGAGCGCCTGATGGACCGGCCGAGCGCGAGATGGACGGTGTCCCCCATCTTCTCGTCGAAGAGCATGTTGTAGGTGAACCGGTCGATGTCCCGGTTCATCCCGATACCCAGCTCGCCCAGCCGGCGGGCCCCCGCGTCCGTCTCGAGCACGCTGGTGAGGACCTCCGCGTGCTGCTCGGCATCGTGGGCGACCACCTCGCCGTCCTCGAACTCGAGGTACGCCCCCCGGACCTCCCGCCCCATCCTGACGAGGGGTTTGTCGAACCGGACCGTGCCCTCGACGGAGTCCGGAACCGGCGCCGTGAACACCTCGCCGCTCGGGAGGTTCATGTCGGCAACGCTGTTGACGGCCGGGTTGCCGGCGATCGACATCGTGACGTCGGTCTCGTCGCCGGCGACGACCCGGACCTCGTCGGCGGGGTCCAGGATGTCGACCAGCTGCTCCTGGTGGGCCTCCTGGGCGTCCCAGTCCTTCAGGACGGCGTCGTAGACGAAGTCGGCGTAGCCGTCCGTGCTCATTTCCGCGCGTTGGGCGTTCCCCGGGGCGGGGTGCTGCGTGATGACCGCCCGGGTGTCGTCGTCCTCGATGACGTCCTGGATCGGCTCGTAGACCGTGGCGAACGCCTGCATCGATTCGGGGGCCACGTCGCTCATCTCCGCGACGTTCCGC
>JBDGPL010000032.1:0-3577 GCA_042219705.1 Halobacteriales archaeon
AGGCGAGAAAGGACCGAATGACAGAGACGATTCGAACTGGTTGCGAACCTCGCGCGTTATATCTCGCAAGCGATGTCGGAAATGGAACCCACCTGATCTCCAGTTTAAGGGGGGATGGACTCGTTAATTGATGCTTGACAGAACACTCGTCGGCTCGACCGCTGGCGGGTTCCGTCGGCACCGGCTCAGTCCGCCGATGCGGCGCAGTTGTTGGGCCCGAGCTCGAGCTCGAACGCCTCGTGGTCGTCCTCAACCGTCTCGCGGCCGAGGTTCGTCGCGATGATCTCCCGGAAGTTGTTCGGCCGCGGCGGCATGTCGGCGAGCGTCGCCTCGACGAAGGCCTCGCGGTCCTGTTCGAGGACGGGAAGCCGCGCCACCAGGTCGCCGAGCCGGGCGGTGTACGTGCCGTCGGCCGCCGGCGTCTCGTTCGGGCCGGCGTGGCCGGGCGCGACGAGCGTGTCGTCGGGCATCGCCGCGAGGTCCTGCAGCGTGTCGTAGAGCCGTCGCGCGGCGCCGTCGGCCCCGGCGTCGCCGGCCTCGAGGTCCGGCCGGGCGACGCCCGCCGCGAACAGCGTGTCGCCGGTCATGAGGACGCCGCCGACCCGGTAGCCGGTCATCTCGGTGGTGTGGCCCGGGAGCGCGACGGCGTCGAGCGCGGTCCCGCCAACCGGGAGCGCGTCGCCCCCCTCGACCAGCTCGGCGTCGAAGGCCAGGCCCCGCTCGACGGCCCCGGCCGGGAGGACCGGCGTGGCGTCGGTCAGGGTCGCCACTGCCCGCACGCCGCTCACGTGGTCGGCGTGGACGTGGGTGTCGACGGCGTAGCGGAGGCTCGCTCCCCGCCCGGCCGCGTCGTCGGCGTACCGGGACGCGAAGGCCCGGAGCGGGTCGACGACCGCCGCCTCGCCGGCCGAGACGACCAGATACCCCAGACAGCCCGACGAGGGCCGGTGGTACTGGACCACCGTCGTCGAACCGTCGACGGCCAGCGGGTGGGCCTCGTAGAGCCGCGCCCAGCCCGCCATGCCGTCGACCAGCGCCTCGACGTCCCGGCCGTGCTGGGTGAGGAACTCGGCGACGAACTGGCTCGAGAGGCCCTTCGCGCAGCTCACCACCAGCGGCCCCTCGGGAACGTCGTCGGGGACCGCGTCGACGGGCGCGTCGTCCTCGTCCAGGAAGGCCGTGAACGGGACGTTCACGTTCCTGGCGTTGGGGTGGGTCAGCTGCCACGCCTCGTAGTCCGCCGGTCGGCGGGTGTCGAGGACGGTGACCCGCTCGCCCGCGTCCAGCCGGGCCTTCAGCTCCGCGGCGGTGACCGCCGGGACGGTCACGTCGAGGTCCGGGAACTGCTCGGGGTCCATCGACGGGGTAGCCGGGTTCGACCGGGTTAACGGTTCTGGCGGCGGTCGCGGTCGGCCGCCCGTTCCGACCGTCCCGCCAAACGGCTTTTGCCACTGCCGACCGCGCCGTCGGCATGGCCGAGGAGCTCAGGTGGGAGACGCTCGAGTCGGCCACCGACTACGAGTGTCCCGGGTTCGCCGTCCGCCGGGACGCGGTCCAGCTCCCCGACGGCACGGAGACCGACTTCCACGCGGTCGTCGACGACCCGTCGGTGGTCGTGCTGCCGTTCACGCCCGCGGACGAGGTCGTCGTGGTCGACGAGTGGCGACAGGCCGTCGGCCGGGTGAACCGGGGGCTGCCGGCCGGTGGCGTGGAGCCTGGCGACGACGACCGGGCCGCGGCGGCACGGCGCGAGCTCGAGGAGGAGACCGGCTACATCGCCGACGTGGTCGACCACCTGGTGACGGTCGAACCAGCCAACGGCGTGGCCAACTTCGTCTTCAGCTACTTCGTGGCCCGGGGCTGCCGGCCGGACGGCCAGATGGACCACGACCACAACGAGTCCATCGCGGTGGCGACGGTGGGATGGGACGAGCTGGTCGAGGCCGCCCTCGCCGGCCAGCTCCGCGACGGCCGGACGCTGCTGGGCCTCTACCACGCGGCCCTGACCGACGTCGGCCCGGACTGAGGGCTGGGGCCCGGTTCCGGGACTTCGCGCCTCGCTGGGCCGGACCGAAAACGACGTGCACCCGCGCCGCCCAGGGGCGGTCGATGCCCCCGGTCTTCG
Organism: Halobacteriales archaeon; assembly: GCA_042219705.1. GTDB lineage: Archaea > Halobacteriota > Halobacteria > Halobacteriales > Hikarchaeaceae > JBDGPL01. The sequence continues at coordinate 2,126 of JBDGPL010000032.1, forward strand.
AGCAGCGCGCGGCCGACGGCGCGGCCCGGCTCGGCGAGCTCGCCGTCCCCCGAGCCGACGCCACCGTCCGGACGCCCGCGCTGCTGCCGGTGGTCAACCCGAACGTCCAGCGGGTCGACCCGTCGCGGCTGGCGGGGGAGTTCGGCGCCCAGGCGCTCATCACCAACGCCTACATCATCCGGGAGTCGGACGACCTCCGCGGGCCGGCGCTCGACCGCGGCGTCCACGACCTGCTGGGCTTCGACGGCCCCGTCATGACCGACTCGGGCTCCTTCCAGCTCGCCGAGTACGGCGACGTCGACGTCACGACCGAGGAGATCCTCGCCTTCCAGCGCGACATCGGCGCCGACATCGCGACGCCGGTCGACATCCCGACGCCCCCCGACGCCGACCGCGAGCGGGCCGAGGCCGACCTCGAGGAGACGTTGGACCGCCTCGAGGTCGCCGCGGCCGTCGACGCCGGCGAGATGCTCCTGACCGGCCCGGTCCAGGGTTCGACGTATCCCGAGCTCCGCGAGCGCGCCGGTCGCGAGGCCCGCGCGGCGGGCCTGGACGTCTACCCGGTGGGGGCGATGGTGCCGCTGCTCACCGCCTACCGGTTCGCCGACGTGGTCGACCTGGTGGTGGCGGCCAAGCGCGGCCTCGGCCCCGACGCGCCGGTCCACCTGTTCGGCGCGGGCCACCCCATGGTGTTCGCGCTCGCGGCGGCCCTCGGGTGTGACCTGTTCGACTCGGCCGCCTACGCGCTGTACGCCGACGACGGCCGGTACCTCACGGTCGACGGCACCGAACACCTCGCGGACCTCCACGACCTGCCGTGTGCGTGTCCGGTCTGTACCGAGTGGACGGCGGCAACCCTCCGCGATGCGCCCGAGGCCGAGCGACGGGGGGCGTTGGCCGAACACAACCTCCACGTCTCGTTCGCGGAGATGCGCCGGGTCCGGCAGGCCATCCGCGACGGCGACCTGTTCGAGCTCGTCGAGGCCCGGGCCAGGGCGCACCCGGCGATGCTCGACGGCTACCGGGCGCTGCTCGACCACGCCGGCTGGCTCGAGCGGTTCGACCCGGCGACGAAGGGGACCTTCTTCCACGTCTCGGCCGAGAGCGCCCGTCGGCCGGAGGTGCGCCGGCATCGCGAGCGGCTGGATCGGCTCGACGTCCCCGCCACCCTCCTGCTCGTCGAGGGCGACGTCGAGGACGCCCCCGTCGACCCCGGCGTCTACGACGCCGTCTGGGCCCTCGTCCCGCCGTTCGGCCCGGTCCCACCGGCGCTTTCGGAATCCTATCCGCTGTCGGCGGAAGTCCCCGAGCGGGTCGACGCCCAGAGCCAGGTCGCCGCGGCCGAGGCCGTCGCGCGGCTGGTCGAGCACCGTCCCGACGCGGGCCTCACCCTCGTCCACCGGGGATGGCCCGACGCGGCGCTCGACCGACTCCCGGCGAGCGTCGAGGTCA